>NZ_JAOQNS010000003.1:0-65000 GCF_025961475.1 Rhodobium gokarnense
TTCCGTTCGATCGTCCGGTCATAGCTGTTGTCGCGCATGGGTCGCTCCTTTCCGCGATCCCATCACCGAATATCTGAACTCGCACAGCAATGACGATCGAGGTGTACCTGCTCATGCTTCACTCCGTCGTCACCCCGGCCGTAGCGAAGCGGAGAGCCGGGGCCTATTGCCCCTTACCGCACGGTGTGCCGTTGGCGAGCGGGATCGGGCGCCTTGCGCGCGGCGATGCCTTGTCAGATGTCACAGCGGGCTACCGCGTCGAGATGGGCATTGGATACCGGGTCTGCGCCGCGCTCCGCCCGGCATGACGAACGAGTGAGGGCCGAGGACTGAACGAGTTCGTCGCGGTGACAGCGCAGTTCCGCAGAAACTGCCGCTAACGCCCCTCCGCCAGCGCCGGACCATCCTCGAAGAAAGCCGAAAACGGCGGGCCCTTTCAGGTGATCTCGTCGCGAAGGTCGATGGTGCCGCGCTCGCCGATGGCGTCGAAATTCTCGTCGAGCCAGTCGCCTGCCATGCGCCGGCCGATATCGCGCAGGTGCTTCAGGAACGCCCATTCGGCATTGACCTTGGACGAGGCGGAGAGTTCGGCGAGCTCGTGATTGCCGTGGATGCGGTGCAGGCGCACGCGGGTGTAGCGGTCCGCATCGAGCCGGCCGTCGTCGAGCAGCCGGGAGACGAACTCGATCGCGCGCAATTCCCGAAGCAGCGTCGAATTGAACGTGATCTCGTTGACCCGGCTGAGGATTTCCCGCGCCGTCCTGGGCACGTCGGCGCGCTCGATCGGGTTGATCTGGACCAGCACGGTGTCGGCCGTATCGGCCTCGTAGAACAGCGGGAAGATCGGCGGATTGCCCATGAAACCGCCGTCCCAATAGGCCTCGCCGTCGATCTCCACCGCCTGGTAGATCTGCGGCAGACAGGCGGACGCCATCACCGCGTCGAGGCCGATCTCGTCGCCGGAAAAGACCTTGATCTTGCCGGTCCGCACATTGGTCGCGGCAACGAAGAGCCGGATGTCGCCGCAGGCGCGGACCCGGTCGAAATCGACGGCCTCTTCGACGACCTCGCGCAGCGGATTGTAGTTGAGCGGGTTCAGGAGATAGGGCGAGGCGAAGCGGCTCATGACGTCAAAGGCGAGATAGCTCGGCGTGAGATCGAGGCTCCAGTTGCCCCACAGGACGTCGCCGGGAAGCCGCTGGATCGGGCTCAGCCGCGCCCGCCACGAGACCTTGCGCCAAAAATCCTTCAGCGCCGCCCGCGCACCCTCCGCGCCGCCCGAACTCCAGCCGTCGGCGACGACGACGGCGTTCATGGCGCCGGCGCTGGTGCCGGAGATGGCGGAGATCTTCAGCCGCCCGTCGGCGAGCAGCCGGTCAAGGACGCCCCAGGTGAAGGCGCCGTGGGCGCCGCCGCCCTGCAGGGCGAGATTGACCGGTTTCGGGCCTTGCGCGTCGGGCGCTTTGCCCGTTTCGCGTTTGGCGGGAGTCTTTGCGGCCTTGGCCATCTCCTTAAAGCCCTAGAGTGCGGTCCAGCCGCCGTCGACGGAGATCGAAGTGCCGGTGATCTGGCGCGCCGGCGGCGAGCACAGAAACACGGCGGTGCCGCCGATCTCTTCCACGGTGGCGAACTCCTTGGAGGGCTGGCGATCCAGCATGACCTCGCGGATGACGTCCTCGCGGGACATGTTGTGGACCTTCATCTGCTCCGGGATCTGCGCTTCCACCAAGGGCGTCATGACGTAGCCGGGGCAGATGGCGTTGCAGGTGATGTCGACCTCGGCGGTCTCCAGCGCGACGGTCTTGGTGAGGCCCATCATGCCGTGCTTGGCCGAGACATAGGCGGACTTGAACGGCGAGGCCGTCAGCCCGTGGGCCGAGACGATGTTGACGATGCGCCCCCAGCCGGCCTTTTTCATGCCCGGCAGGGCGGCGCGGATGGTGTGGAACGAGGAGGAGAGATTGATGGCGAGGATCGCGTCCCATTTTTCCGGCGGGAACTCCTCGATCGGCGCGACGAACTGGATGCCGGCATTGTTGACGAGGATATCGACCGAGCCGAGGGCCTTTGTCGCCTCCTCGATCAGCCGGACGCAGGCCTCGCCCTTCGACATGTCGGCCTGGATGTAGCGCGCGGTGACGCCGTACGTCTTCTCGATTTCGGCGGCCAGAGCATGGTCGTCTTCATTGTCGGTGAAGGAGTTGAGAATGACGTTGCAGCCGGCCTTCGCCAGTTCCTTCGCCGTGCCGAGACCGATTCCGGAAGTGGAGCCGGTGACGACTGCATTCTTGCCTTTAAGCATGGTGTTCCTCTTGATCGTATGGGAGCCGATCCCTGACTTTCAGATAAGCATGGCGTCCGATATTGCAATGCACAAGTAATCGCTGCAACGCACAATGAAGACCCGCGCCCGGCGGCAACTCGCCTCGTTCAGGCGAACACGTCCTCGGTGCGCACGATAACCTTGCGGTAGAGCAGCGCGATGGCGGTTAGGTTGAATGCCGCCATACAGAGGCTGAAGGCGGCTGAAACGGTCATGGAGACGACCGTATCGGCCGGCGCCGGCAAAAGGCTCTCCACAGTCGGAGGAAGGAGTGGACCCAGTTGACCGGTGATACCGGCAACAATCGCAAACACCACGACCCGACCCCGCCAGGGCGCCGTTACAGCCCAGGCTTGCCGTAAACCCAGATCGTCCCGGCCGAGAGCCCGGTCGACCAGCGCCACCGAGAGGCGCAGTACGATGATACCGATCAAAAGACCGGCGAGCGCGGAGGTCGCCCACCGGAGTCCCGCGGTGCGCACCCACAAGAGAGTGCGCACCCCTTGCCCCGGCATCTTAACCGCCCAGGGCAGGATGAAGGTGTCGAACACGTAACCGACGCCGACCGCAATGAATCCAAGGCAAAGCAACGCGAACAGGACGATGAGCGTGATCGAGACGATGCGATAGAAGAATCGTCGCTCGGTCCGACCAAGACGAAGGCCCCGGCTCCACGGCCGCTCGCCCAAAAGCAGATACCGGTGCAAGCCGAGGGCGGCCTTTAGGTAAAAATAGAATTGGACGACCATGACAAGGGCCAAAGCGGCCAGCACGTCCAGAATCTGCCTGACAGTCATAAGAGAGAACAGGGCAGCCGCTTTTTCGCCGGTAATCCCGGGGTAGACCCTGTCGAAGATCTCGGTGCCGACCACACCGGAAACGGCGAACGGCAGGAACAGATAGGCGATAGCGGCCGGGTGTCGGGCGAGGACGGCAAGGCTCTGCGACACAAGCTGAAACAATGAAGCGCTCCCGGCAACAGTTACGGCCGCGCCCCAGCGCATCTGGATACAACCAATACGCGACGAGCCGTTTATCGCATCGGCGACCCGCACCGACAACCGAAGCAATCGGTCGCAGGTCTTGCATTCGTAGGAGACGACGCGCGACGGCGGAGGCCGGCTAGTCCTCGGAGCGACCCGTGCCCTCGCGGTCATTCGCGTAGTGGTGCTTCAGGGGAAACGCCGGCAGCCAGGATTCGCGCCGGATGACCCAGCTCTCATAGGTCGGCCGGAACCGGTCGGGATAATCGAGAGAGCCGAGGTGGATCTCGACCTCGTCGCCGGTCCGCGCGAACACCGACGAGCCGCAATCGGGGCAGAAATGCCGGCCCTGGTAGTCGCGGGTCTCGCCCTCGACGGTCACCGCAGCCTCCGGAAAGATCGCCGAGGCATGGAACAGGGCGCCGTGATGCTTGCGGCAGTCGAGGCAGTGGCAGAGGCCGACCCGGTAGGGGTGCCCCATTGCCGCGAAGCGCACCTTGCCGCAGAGGCAGCCGCCGGTGACCATATCCATGACCCGTCCTCCCCAACAGTCAGGCTGACCGTACAGCTACCGCGACAGAGGCGATCACCGCAATTGCGCGCAGGGTCCCCCGGTATCACTCATTGGCAGCGACCGCCCTCGTCCCGCCAGTGCCCGTTGCCGGCGGCGGCATGAGCCGCAGATAGGCGAGGGTCACCGCCGCCGTCGTCGTCATCCCGGCAAGGAACAGCATGGCGGTGGCGTTGGTCGCCGTCAGCGCAGCCTTGAAGAAGAGCCCGATCGGCAGCGCCACCACGAAGCGGTCGATGCCGGCGCTCGCCATCGCCAGCACGGCGACGATGATGCCGACGCCGACGATCTGGCCGGCAAGCGGCGCCATCCGCTTCCAGGACTGCACGAGCCCGACCGGCTTTCGCTCCAGCGCCACGTCGACGAGCACCGGCGACAGCCTGAGCACGATGGCGATGATCGCCGCCGTGGCAAGGAACGAAATAGCCTGCGACAGGAGGCCTGCGCCAATGCCCCCAAGAACCCGTTCGATGACGAAGACGCACGGCAGGACGACGGCAAGGGCGATGATGCCGATGGCGATGGAATTGTAAAAATAGCGGAATTCCCGCCCGCCGAGCTTGAACCCGGTCGCCCACGGCGCCTCGCCCCGGACGAGGAAGCGGTGCCAGCCGATGACGACATTGAGATAGACCGCGGTCAGCGCGATCGTCGCCACCAGCGAGATCAGGACGAGGATCGCCGGCGGCTCCGGCGCCGCGGCAACGCCCTCCGGTCCTGCGATGCCGCTCATCTGCGGATGGGTGAGGCGCGAATAGGTCTCGAACACCAGCACCACGGCGGCAAGCGGCATGGCAAGCCGGAGCACGACCTGGAAATAGGTGAAGACGGCTGCCAGCGCTTCGAAGGCGAGGTCGAAAATCCGCATTTATGGCCCTTTCGGCATCTTTCGTCGTTCAATGCTCGCCCCCGAGCGGGCTGCAAAATGTCACCGGGGCCGGCTATTCGCAACCGCATTCGTCTATGATAGGGAAAGGTTCCGGCGAAAGGCGGCCGCCAGCAAAAAAGAGCGCGGCCGGCCGCATCATTGCCGGCGTTGGCGCCCGACATGACGCCCATGCCGCTGCATTCTGCGATTGCGAGGCTCGCGATGACCGCGTTCGACACCAGCCTGAAGTCCCGTCGCAACAGCGTTGCCGTCGATGTCGGCGGCGTCCTGGTCGGCGGCGACAACCCGATCGTCGTCCAGTCGATGACCAACACCGACACGGCGGACGTGGAGGCAACGGTCGCCCAGGTCGCAAGCCTTGCCCGCGCCGGCTCCGAACTCGTCCGCGTCACCGTCGACCGCGACGAGGCGGCCGCTGCCGTCCCGAAGATCCGCGAAAAGCTCGACGCCATGGGCATCGACGTGCCGCTGATCGGCGACTTCCACTATATCGGCCACAAGCTGCTCGCCGCCCATCCGGCCTGCGCCGAGGCGCTCGCAAAATACCGCATCAATCCCGGCAATGTCGGCTTCAAGAGCAAGAAGGACGTCCAGTTCACTCAGATCGTGGAGACCGCGATCCGCAACGACCGGCCGGTGCGCATCGGCGTCAACTGGGGCTCGCTGGACCAGGAACTCTTGACCAGCCTGATGGACGCCAACGCCAAGTCGGCGACGCCCCTCGATGCCCGCGCCGTCATGCACGAGGCGATCATCCAGTCGGCGCTGCTGTCGGCCGCGCGCGCCGAGGAGATCGGGCTCGACCGCTCCAAGATCATCCTCTCGGCCAAGGTCAGCCAGGTCCAGGACCTCGTCGCCGTCTATACCGAGCTCGCCCGCCGCTCCGACCACGCCCTGCATCTCGGCCTGACAGAGGCCGGCATGGGCTCCAAGGGCATCGTCGCTTCCTCGGCGGCCCTCGGCATCGTGCTGCAGCAGGGCATCGGCGATACCATCCGCATCTCGCTGACCCCGGAGCCGGGCGGGGATCGCTCGCGCGAGGTCGTCGTCGCCCAGGAACTGCTGCAGGTGATGGGGCTCCGCTCCTTTGTTCCGATCGTCGCCGCCTGCCCCGGCTGCGGGCGCACCACCTCGACGGTGTTCCAGGAGCTCGCCCGCGACATCCAGGACCAGATCCGCGAGGCGATGCCCGACTGGCGCACGCGCTATCCCGGCATCGAGGAACTCCAGGTCGCCGTCATGGGCTGCATCGTCAACGGCCCCGGCGAATCCAAGCACGCCGACATCGGCATCTCGCTGCCCGGCACCGGCGAGGAACCGTCCGCCCCGGTCTTCGTCGACGGCCAGAAGGTGACGACGCTCCGCGGCCCCAACCTCGCCACCGACTTCAAGGCAATGGTCGAGGACTACATCGAGAAGCGGTTCGGGGGGTGATGCGGCGGCTGCACGATGGTGCGGTCGTGGCTCTTGCGCGCCAATTGCCCTTTCCTCAGCGTCATTGCCGGGCTTGACCCGGCAATCCATAGGGCTTTGATTTCAAAAACGAATGTTGAGACGGGCCGTCATGCCTCATGGACCACCGGGTCAAGCCCGGTGGTGACGCGGAGTGGATGGATGCTCGGAGCGCCGACCTTTCAGGTCGGGAGCCGGGGCGAGCGTTGCACTGTCCTACCCCGCCAGCTCCTTCCTCGTGTCCCAGAGATAGAGCGCGGCGCCGGCCAGAAGCCCCCAGAACGCCCCGCCGATCCCGAAGAAGGTAACACCCGAGGCCGTGACGAGGAACGTCACCAGCGCCGCCTCGCGCGTCTCGTCGCGCTTCAGCGCCGCGGCCAGCGCCCCGCCGAGGGCACCGAGCAGCGCCAGGCCGGCAACGGCCGTGATGAGGAGCGGCGGCGCGACGCTCATGAAGGCGACGGCCGCACCCGCCGTCAGCCCCAATGCCACATAGGCGATGCCCGCGACCACGGCGGCCCAATAGCGCCGCTTCGGGTCCGGATGCGCGTCCTCGCCGGCGCAGATCGCCGCGGTGATGGCGGCAAGGTTCACGCCATGGCCGCCGAAGGGCGCGGCGAACACGCTGAAGAGGCCGGTCCAGCGGAACATGGAGCCGGGATCGGGCCGGTACCCGAAACTGTTGAGGACGGCGATGCCGGTGATGTTCTGGGACGCCATGGTGATGATGAAGAGCGGAATGGTGATGCCGATCATCGCCTGCAGCGTGAAGGTCGGCGCAACGATCACCGGGTCCGACCACAGCGAGATGCCGGCGATCCCCGCCGCGTCCGAGCCGAAGGCAATGGCAATCGCCGCCGCAGCAACGGCCGCAGGCATCGCAAGCAGCCGGTTGATCCGGGCGACGATGAGGAAAGCGGCAACGACAGACAAGCCCACCGCCGGAAACTCGGATATCGCCTGGAACGGCGCCAGGCACAGCGGCAACACGACGCCGGCCAGCATGGCGCTGGCGATCGGCGCCGGGATGCGCGAGATCGCCCGCCCGAGCGGCTTCCAGAAGCCGGCAAGGACGATCAGTACGGCGGTGACGAGAAAGGCGCCGACGGCGGCGGAAAACCCGCCTTGAAGCGTGCCGACGGTGGCAAGGAAGGCGGCGCCCGGCGTCGACCAGGCGATGCTGATCGGCATGCCGGTCTTGAGGCTCAGATAGACCGCGCAAACGCCCATGGTGACGGAGAGCGCCATCAGGCCCGATGCCGCCTCTTCCGGGCTGGCGCCGACGCCCTTCAGGCCTTCCACGACGATGGCGAAGGAGCTGGCAAAGCCGACGAAGGCGACGAGCAACCCCGCCGCCAGGGCCTTCAGCGAAAACGAACTCATCGCCCCCCCCAAGAAATGCAGCGGGCGCGGCGGTTGCCCCGACGCCGCGCCCGAAATCTTTCGATCCCTCGTATAGAAGATCAGTTCTTGGTTGTCAGGATCTTCTCGATCTTGGAGATGTCATGGCCGGTGAGCGTCTTGTCGACCTCGCCGACGATGCGCGAGGAGACTTCCTTATGGAAGGCCTTGCGCAGATTGCCGAGGATCATCGGCGGCGCGACGACGATCAGCTCCTTATAGCGGTTCTTGTGCGCGGCCTTGTAGAGGGTTTCCGCGATTTCCTTGGCGAAGCGGTGCTTCTCGATGGTGTGCCAGTCTGTGTTTTCCACCGATGAGCGATGCGGGCCGGAGCCGTCCACATAGCGGCCGGGCTTGTCGCTGCCCTGGTCGCGCGAGGACGGGTTTTCCTGCTCCATGATGCTGACGACCTCCAGGTTCGGATAGTCGGAATCCCCCCCGTTGCGCAGGAACATTGCCTTTTCGCCGTCACCCACCAAGACCCAGGCCTCGTGATTGATGCTCAGTCCAGGCATCGCGTATCGCTCCTCTTTTTGGCGGGCGCACGACAAGCGTCCGCCTCGGTTGTCTTTCGTTGGCGGAACCGGCGCTCGTCGGTCCCGTAACCATTAAAGGTCGGGTGTCCCAAACAAAGCGTCAAGAGCCGTTCAAAGGTTATCGGATCAGGTGTCGGCAAAGTGCTTGCGATAAAGCGCCTTGGCGCCGGCATCGACGGTGTCGAAGACGGTCGCAAACGTCTTTGCGGTGCCGCCATAGGGATCGGCGATGGACTCCCGCCGCCCGAGCGCTTCCTCCAGGAACAGCGCGACCTGCGCCGGGCTCCCGGAAGGCCGGCGCTCCTCTATCCGGCCAAGGTTTTTCTCATCCATGGCGAGGATCAGGTCGAAGCGAAAAAAATCATCGTCCGTGAGCTGGCGCGCCCTCAAGTGGGAAATGTCGATGCCGTGCTTCGCCGCAACCCTGATGGCAGAGGGCTCCGGCGGCTGGCCGAGATTCCAGTCCGACGTTCCGGCGGAATCGATGACGAGCCGCCCGGCCGCACCGTTTTCCTCGGCAACGGCCCGGAACGCGCCCTCGGCGAGCGGCGAGCGGCAGATGTTTCCAAGGCAGACGAAGAGGACGGACCGCACGAATTTTTTCTCCCGGATTGCTTGAGAAGGCGCCAGGGGGCTCGGAATCGCGACTGAGAGCCCTACCCTCTTTTGGGATCGAACGCCAAGCATGAGGAGGACCGACATGGTGGAGAAACTGACCGGAGCCGCACGAACCGAGGCGATCGCGGGCCTTGACGGCTGGAGCGAGGTAGACGGCCGCGACGCCATATCGAAGAGCTTCCGCTTTTCCGATTTCGCCGAGGCCTTCGGCTTCATGGCCCGCGTCGCCATCCATGCGGAAAAGGCCGACCACCACCCCGAATGGTTCAACGTCTACAGCAAGGTGGAGATCGTCCTGACGACCCACGAGGCGGACGGCCTCAGCGAACGCGACATCGGCCTTGCGAAGACCATCGACGGCATGAGTTGACCGGATTGTTGCCAGACGCCGTCATCGTCCCCATGTCATGTGGGACCCGACTTGAACCGCGAGGGACGGCAATGACCGCGCAGACCGAAGCACTCGACGGCGAGATCCTCGGCCCGGACCCGGAGGACGAGACCCGCGTGCGCCGCGATTTCTGGGCCACCGTCAAGCGCGCCGCCCGCCAGGTGCCGATGATGGAGGACGTGGTCGCGGCCTATTACGCGACGCTCGACCCGGAGACCCCGCTGAGGGTCCGCGCCGTCCTCGTCGGCGCGCTTGCCTATTTCGTCATGCCGCTCGATGCGATCCCCGACATGCTCGCCGTCGTCGGCTTCTCCGACGACGTCACGGTGCTGACCGGCGCCATCGCCATGGTCATCGGCCACATCAAGGACCGCCACCGGGTGGCGGCAAAAAAGGCGCTGGAGGAGCAGGGGTAGGGCGCACGCTACTCTGCCGCTTTGCTCCGCCCCCTCTCCCGACTTGCGCCCAAGTCACACACTCCGCCGCGGTGCGCCCCTGCAGCCTGAAGCTGTGCCCCATGGCGGCGTTCTTTCCCCTATCAACTCAGCATGGATTGCCGCGTCGGCCTGTCGGCCTCCTCGCAATGACGCTGAAACTATTGAGAAAACCGTCATTGCGAGCGCAGCGAAGCAATCCAGAGCGACGCAGGCCACGCCGCAGTGCGCCGCTTGCCGAGACTCAGGCAGAAGCCCAAAAAATCAGTCGTCACCCCGGCCCTCGAGCCGGGGCCTATTGCCCGTCTCAATGCGGTATGCCGACTGTTGTTCGGTCGGCTTTCGCACAGGCCGATGCCGTAGCAAGCCCCGCGACGGGTTACCGTGTCGAAATGGGCAATAGGCCCCGGGTCTCCGCTTCGCTCCGCCCGGGGTGACGGGGAGAGGAAGGCGGCACCATCGGGCCTAAAGAGCGCGCAAGCGCGACCGGCCGCCGGCTCCGATGTGCCGCCTCCGCAGAGACCAGCGGGCAAAGCACGCGCTCGGCCGCGAGCGCAAAGAAACCCTCGCGAGGCACCATCGCGCCCAAAGGGCGCGCAAGCGCGACTGCGCGCCGGCGCCGTTGCGCCGCCCCCGCGGAGGCCAGTGAGCGTAGCGAACGCTCGGCCGTGAGCGACAAACTAAGGCGTGATCACCACCTTGCCCTTGACCCGGCGCTCGCGGATTTCCGTGAGCGCTTCGGGCACCTCGTCGAGCAGGTAGGTGGCGTGGATGTGCGGCTTCAAGGACCCGTCCGCGACCATGGCGAGGAGCCGCGAAATGCTCTCCCGGTGCCGGTCCGGATCGCGCGCCACCGCCTCGCCCCAGAACACGCCGCGCACGTCGATGCCTTTCAGGAGCACAAGGTTCAGCGGGATCTTCGGGATCTCGCCGGAGGCAAAGCCGATGACGAGGAACCGGCCGCCGAAGGTCAGCGCCCTCAGCGCCTGTTCCGCATGGTCGCCGCCGACTGGATCGTAGACGACGTCGACGCCGGCGCCGTCGGTAAGGTCCTTCAGGCGCTGTTTGAGGTCGCCGTCGGCATAGTTGACCAGGTCGTCGGCGCCGAGCGACCGGCAGAAGTCGAGCTTCTCCTGCGACGACGCGCAGGCGATGACCCGAGCGCCCAGAATCTTGCCGAGCTCGATCGCCGCCTGGCCGACGCCGCCGGAGGCGCCGAGCACCACCAGCGTCTCGTCGGGCTTGAGGTTCGCGCGCTCTTCCAGCGCGTGCAGCGTCGTGCCGTAGATGATGATGAGGCCGGAGGCGGTCTCGAAATCGACCCCGTCCGGCAGCACGATGAGCTGATCCTCCGGCGCCACAACCTTTTCCCGGCAGCAGCCCCAGCCGATATAGCCGACGACCCGGTCGCCGGGCTTCAGCCGATCGACGCCCTCGCCGACCGATTCCACCGTGCCCGCCATCTCGCCGCCCGGCGAAAACGGCAGCTCGGGCTTGAACTGGTATTTGCCGCGAATGATCAGCGTGTCGAAGAAATTGAGCGCAGCCGCATGGACCCTGACCACCGCCTCGCCGGGACCGGCGACGGGCTCGTCCACATCGGCAAGCACGAGATGGTCCTCGCCGCCGTGTTCCTTGCACAGAACCGCTTTCATCAACCCCTCCCCCGGCCGATCCGGAACGCCCTTTCGGTTGACACCGCCGCCCCGCCCGGCCATGCAACCACGCTGATGGCCGGAAATCCGCCGCGGACGGCGGACCGGCACCCCAATCTGGTAGCATGGGTGCCGATTCGCCGGAAGCCGCCAGCGGCCGGACAGCCGCCGTCCCGGTGCCATCCGGCCTGGCGCGAAAGGGAAGCAACGGAAGCGATGACGTCAAAACCCCCGCGCGGCTATTTCGCCATCGGCGTTGAGGGCCTCTCCAAGCCCGGCAATCTCGGCAATCTGATGCGCACGGCCCATGCCTTCGGCGCCGCCTTTGCCTTCACCGTCGATGCCGACCGGGCACTCGGGCGAACCGGATCGGACACCTCCCGCTCGGCCCAGCACATGCCCTATTTCGCCTGGCCCGGCGTTCAGGAGATGGACCTGCCGGCCGGCTGTAAGCTCGTCGGCGTGGAGCTTCTCGACGACGCGGTGGAACTGCCGAGCTTCGGCCATCCCTTGCGGGCGGCCTATGTGCTGGGCTCGGAGGCGGGTTCGCTGTCGCCGCAGATGGTCGAGCGCTGCGACCACGTGATCAAGATCCCGACCGCCTTCTGCATCAACGTGGCAACGGCCGGCGCCATCGTCATGTATGACCGCGTCCGCACCATGGGGCGCTTCGCCGAGCGCCCGGTCGCGGCCGGGGCGCCGAGCGAAGACATCGCGGTCCATGTCCACGGCAAGCCGCGCTTTCGCTCCGGACGCCGGCCCGAGACGATCTTCCAGCCGAAAAGACAGGCCCCCGACACCGGCGAAAGACGCAAATAACGCCCCACCGCGGACGCCGGGGCCCGGTTCTGCAAAAGCGCACGAGGAAGCTTGAAACGGTGACGCGCCCGGTCGCGCCGCAGTCACCCGCCGGCGGCGTCTTCGGCGAGCGCGTTGCGCAGGCGCCCGAAGGCGAGCCGGATGCGCGACTTCACGGTGCCGAGCGGCAGTCCGGTGCGGTCCGCGATGGCGCCGTGCGACAGGCCGTCGAAGAACGACAGGCGAATGAGGTCGACCTGCTCTTCCGGCAGGTCGGCGAGCGCGGCGCGCACCCGCTGGTCGCGCTGGTCGGCATCGATGAGGGTTTCCGGATCGGGATCGCCCTCCGGGATCAGCAGCGGATCGTCGGACGGAAGGTCCGCATCGCTGCCACGGCGCAGGATGTCGATCCGCCGGTTCCGCGCGACCCGGAACAGCCAGGTGGAGAGCGTCGCCTTCTTGCGATCGAACTGGGCGGCCTTGCGCCACAGGGTGACCATGACCTCCTGGGTGACCTCTTCGGCGAGCCCGGCCTCGGCCCCGATGCGCATCAGATACGCCTTGATCCTGGGGGCGAAGTGGTCGAACAGCTCCGTGAACGCGTCGCGGTCGCCGTCGCGAGCCACCCGTTCAATCAGGTCGGCAAAGTGTTCCTGTCTACTCACAACAGTCATTTTGGTTTTTGATGCAGGTTGTGCCGGTGCCCCCTTCCGTTCCACCCGCCCCCGGCCGGAACGGCATCTCAATCCGGGGCGATGTCTTCACGTCCGCCGAACGATCCTTTATGACAAACTGTCGCCTGATTTGTTGTCGACAGCCTCTGAGCCAACGACCTTAGAGCGGTGAACGTCCATTTGGAACAGTCTCCTAAAGGGGAATTGACACGTGTAACGCTCAAGGCGGAGGTGGCGCCGCAGAGCGGGGATAAAATTATTGTTAAGGGAAGATTAAACTTGCCGCCCGCGGCGGCAGGCCGGCCCCCGGCCGAGAACCGGCGGCCCGTCCCGAAAAACGCCTAAAATGCGCGCCACTGACGCAATGAATTGGTAACGCTTTCTTGAGGAAACCGTGGAAACGTGACGGTGACCCAATCGAACGAGCAGGAACAAAGCGGAACGATATGATGAAATTACGCTTAGCGGCCCTGGTCGCAATTGTGACCGTAGCTCTGTCGAGCGGCGCTCAGGCGCAGTCCTCCCGTGTCTTGTCCAAGCACAACGACTGGGAGGTCCGCACCTATTCCGATTCCTCCGGCAAGGTCTGCTACGCACTGTCCGTGCCGAAGCAGAAGCTTCCCGGCCCGCCGGTCGACCACGGCGACGTCTACTTCTTCGTCAGCACCCGTCCCGGTCAGAACGTCGCCAACGAGCCGTCGATGTTCGTCGGCTATCCGTTCAAGACCGATTCCGACCTCAGCGTCGACGTCGACGGCACCAGCTTTTCCATGTTCACCAAGGGTGACGGGGCCTGGGTGGCGAACGCCGCCGAGGAACAGCGGCTGGTCGGTGCCATGAAGGCGGGCTCGCGGATGACGGTGAAGGGCGTTTCCCAGCGCGGCACGAACACCAGCTACAGCTATTCGCTGTCCGGCATCACCGCGGCGCTCGATGCCGTGGCAAACGCCTGCAAATAGCCGAAAGCGGGACCGCCCGCGGGGCGGAGCCCTTTGAAGCCGCCGCCTCTGGCACCATATGGCGGCTTTGGGCTATGATCGGCCGAGAGTATCGAGACGGGCGACGGGCCATTGGCCGCGTCGCTCGTTTTCGTGTTGCCGCATGCCCCCTGACGAACAGACGCCAACCGGACCGCCAATGACCGAGACCGCATCCCTTTCCGAAACGCCCGCCGCAAGCGCCGAGCGCCCGAATCTCGTCGGCCTCGATCGCGAGGAACTTGGCGAGGCGCTCAGCCAGGTTGGCGTGCCGGAGCGTCAGGTGCGCATGCGCGTCGCCCAGCTCTGGCACTGGATCTACCTGCGCGGCGTCGACGACTTCGCCGCCATGACCAACATCGCCAAGGATCTGCGCGCAAGGCTCGATGCCGCCTACAGCATCGCCTATCCGGAAATCGTCAGCGAACAGGTCTCCGTCGACGGCACCCGCAAATGGCTGCTGCGCTTCTCCCCCAATGGCGCCGGACGCCCGGTCGAGGTCGAGACAGTCTATATCCCCGAGGAGGGGCGCGGCACGCTCTGCGTTTCCAGCCAGGTCGGCTGCACGCTGAATTGCGCCTTTTGCCATACCGGCACCCAGAAGCTGGTGCGCAACCTCACTGCTGGCGAAATCGTCGCCCAGATCCGCCTTGCCCGCCACCGCATCGGCGACTTTCCGGACGCGGCTACGCCGACCGGGGCCATCGTTCCGGGCGAAGGCCGTCTCGTGACCAATATCGTGATGATGGGCATGGGCGAGCCGCTCTACAATTTCGACAACGTCAAGAAAGCGCTCTTCATCGCCTCGGACAATGAAGGCCTCGGCCTGTCGCGCCGGCGCATCACCCTGTCAACCGCCGGCGTCGTGCCGATGATCGAGCGGACCGGTGCGGAAATCGGCGCCATGCTGGCGATCTCGCTCCATGCCGTGCGCGACGAGTTGCGCGACGTGCTGGTGCCGATCAACAGGAAGTATCCGATCGCCGAGCTGATGGAGGCCTGCCGGACCTTTCCGGGCCTCTCCAACGCCCGCCGCATCACCTTCGAATACGTCATGCTGAAGGGCGTCAACGACAGCCCCGCAGAGGCCCGCGAACTGGTCCGGCTCCTGAAGGGCATTCCGGCCAAGATCAACCTGATCCCGTTCAACCCCTGGCCGGGCTCGGCCTATGAGTGCTCCGACTGGGAGACGATCGAGACCTTTGCCGCGATCGTCAACCGGGCCGGCTACGCCTCGCCGATCCGCACCCCGCGCGGCCGCGACATCCTCGCCGCCTGCGGCCAGCTCAAATCGGCCTCGGAGCGCCTTCGCGCCCGCGAGCGCATGGCCATGGAGGCGATGATCGCGGGCACCGGGGCATGAGGCGCATCTTCGCCATCGTCCTAAGGTCCTTCTGGGTCATCGTCGTCTACCTGATTGCCGCCTATGTGGCCGGCGCCGTCGTCACCCTGTCGGCCGGAACCGAATGGTCGGCTCTGCGCGATCCCTATCTCGACCCGACGGCGGCGATGATCGAGACCGGCCTGCTCGTCGGCCTTGCCGGCTCCTATCTCGGCGCCGCCTTCCTGATCCCGGCGACCGTTGCCATCATCGCCAGCGAGATCTTCAGCATCCGCAGCGCGCTGTCGAATCTTCTCGGCGGCCTTGCCGTTGCCGCCGTCTCCAGCGTGACGACCAACATCGTGCCGCACACCCATGTCTCGGAGTTCAGGGCCTGGGAGCTGCTGCTCGCCGCCGGCATCCTCGCCGGCGCCGTCTACTGGCTGCTCGCCGGCCGCAATGCGGGTAAGTGGCAGGAGGTCGGGGTCGGACATCGCCAAACGGCGGCTCGCCCAGAACAGGCAACCACCGACACCGACATGCGCGATCTCCCGCCCAAAGGGCATTGAAGACCTTCGGTCCAGAACGCGCGGAGGATTTGGCCGGCCGGGCAGATCGCTTCGCGAGCCGCGGTCAATGCCCGTCTCAGAAAACTACCAGACCACCGGCGAATAGACGAAGCGGCCGGAAATCCGCCAGCCCTGCCATTCCCAGCTTCCCGACATCTCCATTTCCGGACCACCCGAATAAGGCCCGCCCGGGAAGGAAAAGGGCGGCGTGCCGAAACCGGGCAGCGTGGAGCCGGGCGCCCAGCCATTGCCGCCCCCCATACCCGGATAGCCGCCGAAGCCCGGATAGACGCCTCCAGGATACCCTCCGAAGCCGCGCGGCATCATCTCGGCCGTCCCGAAGGGCGCCGCCGGCACCTGGTAGATCGGTCCGGGCTCGCCGTTGACGGTGCGCTGGCAGGTCATGACGGGGGTCGCCGGCATCTGCAGGCAATGGGTCTGGCGAATGCCGGCCGCATCGCCGCTCATGGTGCCGGTCATGCGCATGCGCGCCGGCGACCAGATGTGCTGCAGGCTCATCTCGTAGCGCACGGTGCCTTCACTCGGCATGAAGGAAGAGCCCGACCAGCCCTGCGCCGCCGCCGGCGGGCTGACGAGAGCAAGGACGCAAAGGACCGTGGGGGCGAGCACGGCGAGACCGGCCAAGGCAGTGTCCCGTTTCATCGCCGCCCCCTTCCGTGCGTCACAAATTGTGGGCTTGCCAATCGCTACTTCGCGGCCGCGGCCCGCTCGACCAGCTCCTCCGCCTTCGGCAGAATCCGTGTCACCAGAACCTCCACGCCCTCAGGGTTGGGGTGGATGCCGTCGGCAAGTTTAAGTTCCGGCTTGCCGGCGACGCCGTCAAGGAAAAACGGGTAGAGCGGCACGCCGTAGTCCTCGGCCAGCCGGCCATAGATCGGGTCGAACCGGACCGCATAGTCCGTCCCCGCGCTGCGCGGCGCGACCATGCCGGCGATCAGCACGGCCATGCCCCGCTCCCTCGCCTTGTCGAGGATGGCGCGCAGCGCCCGCTCGGTCTTTTGCGGATCGATCCGGCGCATGGCGTCGTTGATGCCGAGTTCCAGGATCAGTCCTTTGGCGTCCTCGGGAACCGACCGCTCGAAGCGGGAGAGCCCGCCCGAAGCGGTGTCGCCGGTCACCCCGGCATTGACGACCGAAACGTCCTTGCCCCTCGCGCGCAGCGCGGCCTCGAGCCGGGCCGGAAAATCCCTACCGGCAGCAAGGCCGTAGCCCGCGACGAGGCTGTCGCCGAGGACGACGATCTTGACGGGCCCGTCCGCCAGGGCGTTGAGGGGAGCAAGCAGCACGCCGAGGACGACGAGCACGAAAAGTCTGGGAAAGCGCATGCGGAGGTCCTTTTGTTTCATTGAGACCGCCTGACCGGGCACTCCACGGGAATCAGGACCGCCGGCCGGCGCCGACACCCCTAGCACATGGATACCCGGCCCTGGCGCGGCCCGTCGCCCCAAGCACCTCCGCAACGCCCGCGACAGACGCCGCCGACATCAGCCCTTCGCCCGGGCGATCAGTTCCTCCACCTTCGGCAGGATGCCCTTCACCATCGCCCGGACGCCGTCGACATTCGGATGCATGCCGTCGTCCTGGTTCAGCTCCGGCTTGGCGGCAACGCCCTCAAGGAAGAACGGGTAGAAGACGACCCCGTATTTTTCCGCCAGCTCCGGATAGATCGGATCGAATTCGGCCTGGTAGTCCGGCCCCATATTCGGCGGCGCCAGCATCCCGGCCAGCAGCACCGGCAACCCGCGCGCCTTCGCCTTCTCCAGAATTCCTTCCAGCGCAGCGCGGGTCTTGTCCGGATCGATGCCGCGCAGCGCGTCGTTGGCACCGAGTGCGACGATCAGCGCATCGGCATCCTGCGGCACCGACCAGTCGAAGCGGGAAAGCCCGCCTGTGGAGGTATCGCCGGAGACGCCGGCATTGACCACCTCGACGTCGTGGTTGCGCCCGCGCAGCGTTCCTTCCAGCAGCGTCGGAAAGCCCTTTCCGGGCGGCAGGCCGTAGCCCGCGGTCAGGCTGTCGCCGAGCGCGACGATCTTCACGTGCTCCCCGGCCATGGCGCTGAAGGTGGCAAAGAGGATGCCGAGGATCGACAGAAAGACAATCGGTTCGGGCCGCATCGGATTTCCCTGGTCGAATTGAAGCCTTGCGTGCGCCGCCCCATATGGCAGGGCATCCGCCCTGAACCGCGCCCGCTCTCACCTGACAGAATATAGGACACCGCCCCTTGGATCGGCCAGTGACCGAAAATGCGACCGAAAGCGTGACCGATAGCGTCATCGAACTCGACAAGGTGCACCTGACGCTGGGTTCCGGCGCCAGCCGGGTTCACATCCTCAAAGGCGTCGACCTTTCGATCGAGAACGGCCAGTCGGTCGGCATCGTCGGCCCGTCCGGCTCCGGCAAGTCGACGCTGCTGATGGCCATGGCTGGCCTTGAGCGCGCCGACAGCGGCCGCGTTGTCGTCGCCGGAGCGGATCTGACCCAGCTCGACGAGAGTGCGCTCGCAAAGTTTCGCGGCCGCAACATCGGCATCGTCTTCCAGTCCTTCCACCTGATCCCGACCATGACGGCGCTGGAAAACGTCGCCGTGCCGCTGGAGCTTCAGGGCGCGCCGGATGCCTTCGAGCGGGCCCGCGCCGAGCTTGAGACCGTCGGCCTCGGCCCGCGCGTCTCCCACTATCCGGCCGAGCTTTCCGGCGGCGAGCAGCAGCGCGTGGCGATCGCCCGGGCCTTGGCGCCGATGCCGGCCATCGTTATCGCCGACGAGCCGACCGGCAATCTCGACGAGGCGACCGGGCGCGAGATCGCTAGCCTGATGTTTGCCGCCGCCGAGGCCCGCAACACCACGCTGGTGCTGGTCAGCCACGACCCCGAGCTGGCCGAGCGCTGCGACCGCGTGGTGGAAATGCATTCCGGCACCATCGTGCTGCGCGACGCCGCCCAGGCGGCGCAATAGGCGACCACTGATGAGCCTTCCGTCCGCCCCTGCCGCCGCTACGCCGTCCTACGCCATCGCCTCGCGCTTTGCCTTTCGCGAGCTGCGCGGCGGGCTGAAAGGCTTTTACGTCTTCCTCGCCTGCATCCTCCTCGGCGTCGCGACCATCGCCGGCGTCGGCTCCCTGTCGCGCGCCATGACCGAGGGCATCGCCGCAGAAGGCCAGACCATCCTCGGCGGCGACCTCGCCTTTTCCATCGTCCACCGCGAGGCCTCGCCCGAGGAGCGCAGTTTTCTCGAAAGCCTCGGCAACATCTCCGAGGTCGCGACGCTCCGCGCCATGGCCCGTGCGCCGGACGAGGATAGCGACGAGAACAAGCAGGCTCTCGTCGAGGTCAAGGCCATCGACGACGCCTATCCGCTCTACGACACGCTGGACCTCGAAGACGGCGGCAACGTCCATGACCGCCTCGGCGCGGCCGGCAGCAACGCCGATGGCACGATCTGGGGCGCCGCCGTCGACCCGACCCTGCTCGCCCGTCTCGGGCTTCAAAAAGGCGACACCCTCTCGCTCGGCCGCACGACGCTGAAGGTCACGGGCGTCATTGC
The DNA here is from genome assembly GCF_025961475.1 of Rhodobium gokarnense. Taxonomy (NCBI): domain Bacteria; kingdom Pseudomonadati; phylum Pseudomonadota; class Alphaproteobacteria; order Hyphomicrobiales; family Rhodobiaceae; genus Rhodobium; species Rhodobium gokarnense. The sequence goes on from NZ_JAOQNS010000003.1 coordinate 19,158, forward strand.
CGGCGAGCCCGACTTCCTCGGCTCCGGCGCCAATTTCGGCCCGCGCCTGATGATCGGCCGCGAAGCCCTTAATGCCTCCACCCTCATCCAGCCCGGCAGCCTGGTGCGCTGGCGCTACCGGGTCCGGCTGGCCCAGGACCGCGTCGCCACCGAGGCCGAGATCGCCGGTGCCACCGAGCGCGCCAAGGAGCGCTTCCCGGACGCCGGCTGGCGCATCCGCTCGCGCGCCAACGCCGCGCCCGGCCTTTCCGTCAACATCAAGCGTCTCGCCCAGTTCCTGACGCTGGTCGGCCTCACCGCCCTCGTCGTCGGCGGCGTCGGCATCGCCAATGCCGTGCGCTCCCACCTCGACGGAAGGCGCGAGGTGATCGCCACCTTCAAATGCCTCGGCGCGGACGGCGATTTCGTCTTCAAGGTCTATCTGGTCCAGATCCTTGCGATCGCGCTGATCGGGATTGCCGTCGGCCTCGTCGTCGGCGCCATATTGCCGAATGTGGCCGGCGCGCTGCTCGCGGACATATTGCCGTTCAAGACCGCCTTCGGCGTCTACCCGCGCGAACTTCTGCTGGCCCTCGTCTACGGCGTGCTGACGACGCTGACCTTTGCCGTCTGGCCGCTCGGCCGCGCCCATGACGTGCCGCCAACCGCTCTCTTCCGCGACCACGTCTCGGCGAGCCGCAAACTCCCCCGCTGGCGCTACATCGTCGCCACCGGCGCCGCCGTTGCCGCCCTGACGCTGATCGCCGTCACCCTTGCCGAGGACCGGCGCATCGCCCTCATCTATGTCGCCGCGACCCTCGTCGCCTTCGCCATCCTGAGGCTCGTCGCCATCGGCGTCATGGCGCTCGCCCGCGCCGCGCCACGGCCGCGCCGCACCGAACTCCGGCTCGCCGTCGCCAACATCCACCGCCCCGGCGCGCTGACGCCGACCGTGGTGCTGTCCCTCGGTCTCGGCCTCGCCCTCATCGTCACGCTCGCCCTCATCGACGGCAACCTGCGCCGCCAGCTCACCTCCGACCTGCCGGAGCAGGCGCCGAGCTTCTTCTTCATCGATATCCAGACCGCCGAGGTCCCGGCCTTCGAAGAGCTGCTCACCCACGTCGCACCGGACGGAAAACAGGAACGCGTGCCGATGCTGCGCGGCCGCATCACCAAGCTGAACGGCATCCCGGCCAGCGAGTACGAGGCCGAACCCGGCGCGCGCTGGGTGCTGCGCGGCGACCGCGGCATCACCTACGACGCCGACCCGCCGAAGAACACCGAGATCCTGTCCGGCACCTGGTGGCCGAAGGATTACCAGGGCGAGCCGCTCGTCTCCTTCGCCGCCGAATTGGCGGGAGAACTTGGGCTCAAGATCGGCGACACCATCACCGTCAACGTCCTCGGCCGCGAGATCACGGCGCGGATCGCCAATCTGCGCACGGTCGAGTGGCGCTCGCTGTCGATCAACTTCGTCATGGTCTTCTCACCCAACACCTTTGCCGGCGCGCCGCACCCGCACCTTGCCACCCTGACCTTCCCGGACGGCGGCACACGCGAGAAGGAAATGGCGGTGCTCCGCGCCGTCAGCGATGCCTTTCCGACCGTGACGGCCGTGCGCGTCAAGGACGCGCTGACCATGGTCAACGACCTCGTCGGCAAGCTGGCGCTCGCCATCCGCTCCGCCGCCAGCATCACGCTGATCGCCAGCGTCCTGGTGCTCGCCGGTGCGCTCGCCAGCGGCCACCGCCACCGCATCTACGACGCCGTCATCCTGAAGACGCTCGGCGCCACGCGAACGCGCCTGATCGCCGCCTTCGGCCTGGAATATCTGTTGATCGGGCTCGCCACCGCCATCTTCGGCGTCGTCGCCGGCGCGCTCGCCGCCTGGGCCGTGCTGACCGGGGTCATGAACATGACCTTCACCTTCCTGCCGGAAGTCGCCGCGACGTCGGCGCTCGGCGCCCTCGTCGTCACCCTCGCTTTCGGCCTTTTCGGCACCTGGCGGGTCCTCGGCGAAAAACCGGCGCCGGTGCTGCGCAATCTCTGATCGCGCGAGGCGCCAGGAACACGCCTGTAACTATTTGGTCTTTCGGCAGAAAAAAGGTTACGGCCGAGGCCCCTTTCAGCTTTGGGACACCAAGGTGAAAAGCTTTCGCAAATGTAATGCGCGAAAGCCTTGTCCCCGGCTGCCATCGAAACCATATTGGGAGAGAAGTCTCGGCAAACCCCACGTTTTCCGGGCAAAGTTTTCTGAGCCATTCTGGAGAGGAATCGAATGACTCCCAATCAAAATCCCTATGCCCGTTTTGGCACGGCGACCCGTGCGGACGCTGCGATCGATGCAGGCCTGCGGTCCTACATGCTGCAGGTCTACAACTACATGGCCATCGGCCTTGTGATCACCGGCATCGCCGCGCTTGCCATCTTCAACATGGCCATTACCGGTGACGCCGGCAGCGCCGCCGTCATCAACGGCTCGCCCGCGATGGTCAAGCCGGGCGTCTTCCTGACCTCGCTCGGCCTTGCGCTCTATGCCAGCCCGCTGAAGTGGGTGGTGATCCTGGCGCCGCTCGCCATGGTCTTCTTCCTCAGCTTCCGCGTCCACAAGATGAGCGTCAGCGCGGCCCAGACGACGTTCTGGATCTATGCCGCCCTCGTCGGCATCTCGCTGTCGTCGATTTTCCTGGTCTACACCCAGGGCTCGATCGCGCGGGTGTTCTTCATCACCGCCGCGTCCTTCGGTGCGCTGAGCCTTTACGGCTACACCACCAAGAAGGACCTTTCCGGCTGGGGCTCGTTCCTGTTCATGGGCCTCATCGGCATCATCATCGCCTCGCTGGTCAACATCTTCCTCGCCTCTTCGGCGCTGCAGTTCGCGATCTCCGTCATCGGCGTCCTCGTCTTTGCCGGCCTGACCGCCTACGACACCCAGCAGATCAAGGAGATGTACTACGAGGGCGACGACGGCACCGTTGCCGGCCGCAAGGCCGTGATGGGCGCGCTGCGCCTCTACCTCGACTTCATCAACATGTTCATCATGCTCCTCAGCCTGTTCGGCAACCGCGAATAGCGGCAGGGACCACGGTGGATACGATCAAGGGCGCGGATTTCCGCGCCCTTTTTCGTCGCGCACCAACCATGCGCGATGGCGATTTTCCGCCGCCGAAAAACTTGCTAAGGAAGGCGGCCTTCCCTTGGAGCCGCCATGCAGATCCGCCCGGCCACCACCTGCGACCTTGACGCCATCACCCGCATCTACGGCGAAGCGGTCGCCACCGGCACAGCTTCGTTTGAACTGACGCCGCCTGACGTCGTGGAAATGGCGTTACGCTGGAGCCGGATGATCGACGCCGGCTATCCCTATCTCGTCGCCGACATCGACGGCGCCATCGCCGGCTACGCCTATGCCGGCGCCTACCGCGCCCGGCCCGCCTATTACGGCACGGTGGAAAACGCCATCTATGTGGATGCCGCCTTCCGCCGACGCGGCGTTGCCCGTGCGCTGATGGAGGCCGTGATCGCGGCGGCGGCGGAGCGCGACTTCCGGCAGATGATCGCCGTCATCGGCGACAGCGACAACGCCGCCTCCATCGGCCTCCACGAAGCCTGCGGCTTCCGCCACATCGGCACGTTTAAGAGCGTCGGCTACAAACACGGCCGCTGGCTCGACACGGTGATGATGCAGCGGGAATTGGGCGAGGGGGACAGGACGCCGCCGGGGGAGTGACGGGGGCGCCCAGACCTGCCCCCACGCATCCGTGCATCACGCTCCTATGACAGTTCTTGGCACCTCGAGCGCCCAACACTCTCCCCGTCACCCCGGGCCTAATGCCCCTCTCCGCACGGTATTCCGTTGAAGACGCTTGCGAGCGGCGGCGAAGGGCACGGCCCGAGCCGCGACGGGCTACTGTGTTGACAGGGGCAATGGGTCCCGGGTCTCCGCTTCGCTTCGCCCGGGATGACGGGGAGAGGGGGCGGCATGGAGCCGCCGCGGACGCCGAGTTTGTCGCGAGCTCAGCCTGGATTGCTTCGCTGCGCTCGCAATGACGGTTTTCTCAATGCTTTCAACGTCATTGCGAGGGTCCGAAGGACGGGGAGCGGCGCGTGACGCGAGCCTGGTCAGGCCGACGCGGCAATCCATAGGGCGCCTGCTATGCACTCGACCGCGAGCGCCCCCTACTCCACCAAACTCAGCCGCGCCTTCTTCTCGAACACCCGCAGCACATTGGCGAGGTCGTGGCCGCGCTTCAGGATCGCGCCGCCGGTGGCGATGACGCTGTAGGCGCCCTGGCGCCGGGCCAGCTTCGGGTTTTTCTCGATGCGGTAGAGCGGCATTTCGCTGGTGCGCCGGAAGACCGAAAAAACCGCCCTGTCGCGCAAATGGTCGATGGCGTAGTCGCGCCATTCCCCCTCGGCGACCCGGCGGCCGTAGACCCTGAGGATCAGATCCAGTTCCTTGCGGTTGAAGGATATCTGCATCGGCTGCTGCTGTGCGTTCCGGGCGGCGGCGGGAAGAAGTCCGCTACCGCCGTATCGCTCGCTTGGCTCGACGTCGCTCATTGCGCCTCCCTGAGATCTTGGTCGACGCATGATCGCGGGCTTGGCCGAACGTTGCAAGAGAGGATCGTTCGCCGGTTAGGAAAAGCTTTATAAAAAATCACAGTTTCGCCAGAATCCAGCCCTTGCGAAACCACTTTGGACCCCCACATTGAGATTGTTGCCTCAGACGGCCCGGTTCGGCGAGGACTTCGGAAATTTCAGCCCCCCAGCCCCCCGGGGTCGTGCGTTGAACCGGGCCACTCTTAGACGGCAACACCAATCCCCGAACAAGACCTTCAGGTAGGCCGGCCCGTCGCCGGCCCTTTTTTATGGCCGCCGGCATCGCCTCTCCGGATCGGCCGCCCGCGCTTGATTTTCTCGCCCCCACAACCGATATCTCAGCCCGTCGCCGCGCCCGCGCAAAAACAATCTGCGCCGGGGCGCGCCTTGTTTTTCTTTTTTTTCAGACAGCCAACCGGAATGACCATGAACGAGACCAAAGACACAGAGAGCGAAAACACAGAGACCGGCGGCACCGCCGAGACCCTGAGCTTTGAGGCCGAAGTCTCACGCCTGCTCCACCTCATGGTGCACTCGGTCTATTCCAACAAGGACATCTTCCTGCGCGAGCTGATCTCCAACGCGGCCGATGCCTGCGAGCGCCTGCGACACCTGTCCGTCACCGACGCCAGCCTCGTCGCCGACGATCCGGCCTTCCGCATCGTGCTTGCCGCCGACAAGGAGGCCGGCACGCTGACCGTCGCCGACAACGGCATCGGCATGGACCATGGCGAGCTGATCGCCAATCTCGGCACCATCGCCCGCTCCGGCACCCGCGCCTTCCTGGAGGGCCTGGAGGCGAGCGACGACCGCAGCGCCCTCATCGGCCAGTTCGGCGTCGGCTTCTATGCCTCCTTCATGGTCGCCGACAAGGTCGAGGTTCTGAGCCGGCGCGCCGGCGACGACCGCGCCTGGTCCTGGACCTCCGACGGCCTCGGCACCTTCACCGTTGAGGAAGCCCCGCTCGAATCCGCGCCCGCCCGCGGCACCCGCGTCGTCCTCCACCTCAACGAGGAGTCCAGGGACTACGCCGAGGACGGCACCATCGAGCGCATCGTCCGGGAATACTCCGCCCATGTGCCGATCCCGATCGTGCTGGCCTCGACCGGTGAGGAGGAAGGCAAGGGTGAGGAGCGCCAGCTCGCCGACGGCTCGGCCCTGTGGCGCAAGCCGAAATCGGAGGTGAAGCCGGAAGAGCTGAAGGATTTCTATGGTCATATCGGCGGCCACTACGACGACCCGGCGATCACCATCCACTACCGCGCCGAAGGCCGGCAGGAGTATTCCGTCCTCCTCTTCGTGCCGTCGTCGAAGCCGTTCGACCTCTTCGATCCCAACCGCAAGGGCCGCGTGAAGCTCTATGTCCGCCGCGTCTTCATCACCGACGACGCGGAGATCCTGCCGCCCTGGCTGCGCTTCGTGCGCGGTGTCGTCGACTCGGACGACCTGCCGCTCAACCTTTCCCGCGAGATGCTGCAGAACAATCCCGTGCTCGACGCCATCCGCCGCGGCGTCACCAACCGGGTGATTTCCGAACTGGAGAAATGCGCGGACAAGGACGCCGAGACCTATGCCAAGGTCTGGGACGCCTTCGGCCCGGTACTCAAGGAAGGCATCTACGAGGACCCGGAGCGGCGCGATGCCCTCTTCAAGCTCGCCCGCTTCCGCACCACGAAGTCCGGCGACGGCTGGCGCACGCTGGCCGAGATCGTCGCGGACCTGAAGGAAAACCAGACCGCGCTCTACTACGCGCTCGGCGACGACCTTTCGACGCTGAAGCGCAGCCCGCACCTTGAGGGCTACCGCGCCCGCGACGTGGAGGTGCTGCTCCTGGCCGATCCAGTCGATGCGTTCTGGGTGCGGACGGCCCTCGGCTATGACGGCAAGCCGTTCCAGTCGGTGACGCAAGGCGTCGCCGACCTCGACAAGATCGCGCTTCCGGAAGACGACAAGCCCAAGGAAGAGGCCGCCGAGGCAGGCGAGACCGCCTCCCTCGTCACCGCCCTCAAAGATGCCCTCGGCGAGGCGGTCAGCGACGTGCGCGCCTCCGAACGCCTGTCGGAAAGCCCGGTCTGCCTCGTCGCCCCCGATCTCGGCTACGACCGCCAGCTTGAAAAGCTGCTCGCCCAGCAGGAAGGCGCGATGCTCTCCAAGCCGATCCTGGAAATCAACCCGCGCCACGCCATGATCAAATCGCTGGCGGCAAAGACGGCGTCCGGCGACAAGAATGCTGCCGGCGAAGCGGCGGAGCTGTTGTTCGGCCTCGCCCGCATCCTCGACGGCGAGCCCCCGGCCGACCCGGTGGAGTTCTCGGCAAGACTAACGGCGCTGATGACGGACCGCTTCGCGGGATAGGGTTGCAGCTTCGGTGCGCATCCCCTCTATCATCATTGCTGTGCGAGCGCAGCGAACCGGAGACCCGAGGTTCATTGCCCTGATCGGGCGGGATGCTGGATTGCCGCGTCGGCCTACTGGCCTCCTCGCAATGACGTTGAATTAATTGAGAAAACCGTCATTGCGAGCGAAGCGAAGCAATCCAGGCTGCGCCTGCGAAGAACGCGGTCTCAGCGTAGACCTTACCCTGGCCACCCCCTCTCCCGTCATCCCGGGCGGAGCGAAGCGGAGACCCGGGACCCATTGCCCCCATCCGCGCGGTAGCCCGCCAAAGCCCTGGGACGAAGGTGGCGCCACCGTCACAGACACCCACCGGAGACATACCGCGTTGAAAGGGGCATTGGATCCCGGCTCGGGGGCCGGGATGACGGCTGAGTGTGTTGCGGCCGCAGTCTCAGACAACCAAGGTGTGAGCATTGCCGGCAGAATGAACCGTGGCATCGCGAACTCCGCCGCCAAACGCTCCCCTCAAGCATCCGCCTGCAGCATCTCCGCGAGCCGGCGCGGATCGCGGTCGCCGAGGTCGCGCAGGGACGCGGCGTCCCGTCCCGGCGGGGCGCCGAAGAGCCGGGCGTATTCGCGACTGAACTGGGACGGGCTTTCATAGCCGACCGCAAAGCCCACATGGGCCGCGTCGCCGCGCCGGGAGACCAGCAGGCGGCGCGCCTCCTGCAGGCGGATCTGCTTCTGGTACTGCAGCGGCGTCATCGCCGTCACCGTCTTGAAATGGCGATGGAAGGAGGCCGGGCTCATGCCGGCGACGTCGGCCAGCGCCTCGACGCGCAGGGCCTCCGAATAGCCGCTGCGAATCGCGGCGATCGCCCGGCCGATCTGCGACAGCCGGCTGTCGGAGAGCGCGATCTGGCGCAGCATCGCCCCCTTTTCCCCCTTCAGGAGCCGGTAGAGGATCTCCCGTTCAAAGAGCGGCGCCAGCACGGGAATGTCGCCGGGCGTATCGAGCAGCGAGACGAGCCGCACGACCGGATCGAGCACGTCGGGCGGCAGGGTAGCGACCGCAAGCCCGGCAAGCGGCGGCGCCTCGACCCCGCGCCGCTCCGGCAGCGACAGCAGCAGTTCGGCGAGCACCGCCGGATCGAGCCGCATCGAGAACGACAGGAACGGCCGGTCGCGCCGCGCCTCGGTGATCCGCCCGCTGACCGGCAGGTCGATGGAGACCACCACATAGCGGCCGGCCGAATAGGGGAACACCTTGTCGCCGACCGTCACCTCCTTGGCCCCTTGCGCGATGACGCACAGGAACGGCTCGTAGACGACGCTGTTGGGCAGCGTCTCGCTGACCGAACTGAGGAGGGAAACGCGCGGGATCGGCGTTTCCACCCGCCCGTCGGTCGAATGGCGGCTCATCACGGCGGCAAGGTCTTCAAGGCTGGCCATCGGCTCTCTCCTGCGGCATTCGCCTCGAAACTGGCGCCGATCGGGCAAGGAGGCAAGGCTTCAGAGGGTGAAATGACGCCGATGTGAGAGGATCGGGCAAGAAACGAAGAGCATCTGTCTATCGGCGCCCGGCCATCTGCCCCATTTCAGGGACAGCCCGGCACGGCGTCACCCGATACCGCGTTCCCCCAATACCGCCCTTCCCCGTCCGCCGGCCGGCACATCATCTCTCATCAACCAGAGGATATCCCGATGCGATACAAACCCCTTGGCCGCACCGGCCTTCTCGTCTCCGAACTCTGCTTCGGCACCATGACCTTCGGCGGCCGCGGCTTCTGGCAGGCGATCGGCTCGCTCGGCCAGGACGACGCCGACGCGCTGATGCGCACGGCGCTCGACGGCGGCATCAACTTCATCGACACCGCCAACGTCTATGCCGAGGGCCTTGCCGAGGAAATCACCGGAACGGCGCTGAAGAACCTCGGCGTTGCCCGCGACGACGTCGTTATCGCCACCAAGGTGCTCGGCCCCATGGGCGAGGGCCCGAACGCCCGCGGCGCCTCGCGCTACCACATCCTCAATCAGGCCGAGGCGAGCCTGAAGCGGCTGCAGCTCGACCATATCGACCTCTACCAGATCCACGGCTTCGACCCGTTGACGCCGATGGAGGAAACGCTCGACGCCCTCGACAATCTCGTCAAGCGCGGGCTCGTGCGCTATGTCGGCGTTTCCAACTGGGCCGCCTGGCAGATCATGAAGGCGCTCGGCATTGCCGAGAGGAAGAACCTTGAGCCGTTCCGCTCCCTGCAGGCCTACTACACCATCGCCGGCCGGGACCTGGAACGCGAGATCGTGCCGCTCCTGAAGTCCGAAGGAGTCGGGCTGATGGTCTGGAGCCCGCTCGCCGGCGGTCTGCTCTCCGGCAAGTACAGCCGCGACGAGGAAAACGCCCCCGACGGTCGGCGGGCCAATTTCGACTTCCCGCCGGTCGACAAGGAGCGGGGCTTCGACGTCATCGATGCCATGCGCCCGATCGCCGAGAGCCACGGCGTCTCGGTCGCGCAGATCGCGCTCGCCTGGCTGCTGCACCAGAAGGCCGTCACCAGCGTCATCGTCGGCGCCAAGCGGACCGACCAGCTTGAGGACAATCTCGGTGCGGTCGACGTCACCCTGTCCGACGAGGAGTTGAAGACCCTCGATGCCGTCAGCGCGCTTCCGGCCGAATATCCCGGCTGGATGATCGAGCGCCAGGGCGAATACCGGGCCGACTTCCTGCCCGAATAGGCGGCGACACAAGAAAGCGGCGCCGGCCCGAAAAGAAAGGGCCGGCGCCGTTCGCCTATGGATAGTTTGTCGAGAAAGCCCGTTGCGTCTTACATCTTCGCCGCGCCGAGGATCGGGCCGGGCCGGCCGTCAAGATCGCGCTGCAGGAGCACGGCGCAGGCCATGCCGGCGCCCTTCTTCAGGATCTCGTCGCGCGGCAGCTCGATCGTCTTGTGACCGCCGTCCCACATGCCGATCGGCTGGATGGTCCGCACAACATTCGTGTAGGTGATGGTGCGGCCGCTGTTCTCGCCGCGCCCGATCGGCACCTCGCGGGCCGGTTCAAAGGTGACCAGCCACAGCGTCGCCGAGCCGCCGGCGATGAGGTCCGCACCGTCCGTGCCCTCGCTGCCGACGACGACGGTGAGCTTGTTGCCGTTGCTGGCGAGCGAGACCGGCACCGGCAGCCCGTCATAGCGGTTCATCTGGCGCTTGACGGCGATCGAAATGCCCTGCGCGTCGCTGCCGATGACGTGTTCGCGGCCATTGACGATGACCTGCGGCGTGTAGACGCCGGTATTGCCGAGGACGCGGGAATAGGCCTTCTGGCGGTCGGTGAATTCCGGCCGCGCCAGCGTGTCCTTCCAGCCGAGATAGTCCCAGTAGTCGACGGGGAGCGACAGGACGACGAGGTCCGCGTCCTGGGCGAGCGTGCCGGCGAGCCGGTCGGCCGGCGGACAGGACGAGCAGCCCTGGCTGGTGAAGAGCTCGATCACGGCCTTCGGCCCCGCGGTAGCGGGCAGCGCAAGGCTCCCTGCCGCAAGGGCGAGGAACATTGCCGGCGCCGCAATGGCGCGCACCATCGAAAGGCCGCCGAAACCCCGGCGAAGACCCTTTGTCATCGTTCCGTCCATCGATCGGATTGTCTGTCGATCGCTACGGCGCGTCCCGGCGCCCTGGCGACTGCCAGACCCTAGAAAGCATCCTCGTCACTTGCCAGTCACGTTGGAGTGAGAAAAGCGCGATCCCGCGAGCCGGTCAATCGGCGCCAACCCGTAGGCGGCCTCAGTCGGACACCATGTCGCCGACGGCGCCGCGCGGATTGCCGAACGGGCCGCTGGCGCCGCGGGCGATCTCCCGCTCGTGGTCGAGCGCCCAGATCACCGAGGGAAAGGCGATCTCGTCCGCCGCCGGCAGGCCGCCCCAGTCGAACAGCGCGACCTCAAGGCTCTCCGGCCCCGGTGCCACGTCGCCATGGAGGACGGCACGGTAGATGAGCTGGACCTGGGAAATGCGCGGGATCGTATAGACGGCAAGGAGGCTCTCGATCTCGATCCGCGCGTGCGCCTCCTCCAGGGCCTCGCGCCGGGCGCCCGCCTCCGGCGTCTCGTTAAGCTCCAGAAAGCCCGCCGGCAGGGTCCAGAAGCCCATGCGCGGCGCGATCGCCCGCCGGCACATCAGGACCTTGCCGCCGGCGCGGACCACCGAGCCGACCACCACCTTCGGATTGTCGTAGGAAATGAAGCCGCAGCGGGCGCAGACGTCCCGCTCATGGGTGTCGCCGTCCGGCACGGCGCGCACGAAATCCGTCTTGCCGGGCGCCGGCCCCTCCTCCGTCATTATCCGGAGGCTCCCGCCTGACATCCTTCCGGCGGCGCCGTCGCGCTGAGCGACTCCTTGATCAGCGGCTCGAACTTTTCAGCCCACAGCTCCTCGTAGAGCGGGCCCACATGCTTGTAGCGGATGCAGCCGAACGTATCGATCAGGAAGGTTTCGGGCTGGCCGGTGACGCCGAAATCGATCGCCGTGCGGTAGTTCTGGTCGACGCCGTTGCGGGCGAACGGATTGCCGTGCTCTTCCATATAGCCGAGCGCGTTGGCCTCGGAGTCCCGCACATTGATGCCGGTGAGTTGAATCCGGTCGTCCTTGGCCAGTTCCAGGAGCATCGGGTGCTCCTGGCGGCAGGGCACGCACCAGGAGGCCCAGAAATTGATCAGGGTGACCTTGCCGTTGAGGTCGGCGCGGGAGAGCCCCGGCGCCGGCTGGCCGTTATAGGTGAGGCCCTTCAGCGCCGGCAGATCGAACTCCGGCGCCGGCTTGTCGAGCAGCACGGAGGGAATGACCCGGCTGGAGCCGCCATGGCTGAGCTGCAGGTAGAAAAGGACGCACAGCCCGCCGAAGAGGATCAGCGGCAGCAGCACCAGGAGCGACGGCCCCTTACGGCGGGGAGTATCGCCCGGCGCCTTGCCGGCCCCGGCTTGCCGTCCGGCCGTCGTCTCGCTTTCGATATCGCTCATTTCTGGCCCCCATGGGCCTTTTCGGAGCGCCGGCGCACGCCGCGCGCCTCAAGCTCGGAAAGCAGCCGGCGCTGGACGCCGTAGTCGGCCCAGATCCAGGCGACGAGCGCGACGACGGTCACGGCCGAGATCGCATAGGCGGCGATGATGTAGCCGGCATGGGGATCGGAAAACATCGGGTCTTGGTCCTTCGAGTTGCTCGCCAGTCTGCCCGGCAAATGGGGCGGCCCGCGGGCACGGTCAATCCTCGGCGCGTGCTTGTCTTTAGCTGCCCCTAGTGCGGCCCGCTGCTCGCCTCGATCATCCTCAGCGTGCGGATGCGCCGGCGCAGGATCTCGTTGCGCATGGCCATCAGGTGCAGCGTCACGAACAGGAAGGTGAAGGCGACGGCCATGACAAGGAGCGGGATCAGGATCGTCGGATGGATCGTCGGCCCGTCCATGCGCATCACGCTCGCCGGCTGGTGCAGCGTGTTCCACCATTCCACCGAGAATTTGATGATCGGGATGTTGATGAAGCCGACCAGCACCAGGATCGCCGCCGCCTTGCCGGCGCGGATCGGATCCTCGATCGAGCGCCACAGCGCGATCAGGCCGAGATACATGATGAAGAGGATGAGGACGGAGGTGAGCCGCGCGTCCCATTCCCACCAGGTGCCCCACATGGGCTTACCCCAGATCGATCCAGTGACCAGCGACAGGAACGTAAAGGCGGCGCCGATCGGCGCCGCCGATTTCGCCGAGACGTCCGCGAGCGGATGCTTCCAGACCAGGAGCCCGACCGAGGAGATGCTCATCATCGTGTAACCGAACATGGCGAGCCAGGCGGCCGGCACGTGGATGTACATGATCCGCATCGTGTTGCCCTGCTGGTAGTCCGGCGGGGCATAGAAGAACGACATATAGAGCCCGACGATGAACAACAGCACCGTCGCGCCGATCATCCACGGCAACAGCTTCGAAATGAAGCCGAGAAAGCGGGTCGGATTGGCCAGCGCCCAGATGCCGCCCGAAGGGGAAGAGACCGTATCGCTCATGACGCCCATTATCTAACCCTCCTGATTGCGAACCACAATGCAGGCCGGGGAATATAACGCCTTGACTTATGTCAGTCGGGGTCGGGTTAGGGGTGCGGCACTTTGGAATGGGAATAGGGAGCGGCAACGCACTACTCCGCTGCCCAAATCCAGTCAGAACACCAATTTCAAGCCCTAGAAGATCGTCAAAGTTCTTCCAAACAAAAAAAGATCGAGAAAATCATAAATACTCTTAAAGCACTTACAATAGAATCAAGCCTCTAAAGATACGGGATAGGACACAAACTGATCTTGAATCTCGTCATATTTCAAGTCAAAAACCTCAAGCTGAAGCGTACCAGAAGACCCCTTACTTACCGTACAGACATGAAGAAAATGATTGTCAACCGAGTCAATCGAAGAGACGCTACCTGCGCAATAAATATGCGGATGCGTACCGATCTCCCGTTTCCGAAAGTGTGTATGACCACAAAAAATATGATTAACACCGAGATATTTAGCGAGGTTATTTACCTTTTCGCGTTCCTCGAGCACAAGCGTACTTGGCACTCCTTCTGCCGGAGAAAAATGAAGCGCCCATACCACCGGCGTTCCCGGATTGGCATACTGGTAATTCCTCGTTTGATTATCCAATTCAGCCAAGACCTGATCGTCTACAGCACCCCTTCCGTATCGACGAAGCAATCCAGGATCACTATCCTCAGCAAAACAAAAATCAGCCGAAATTATACATAGCGAGACCCCGTCTCTATCGACGTCAGTCAAAAAAACCCCTCTTCTTGGCTCGTAAATTTTTCCAAAAACGCGATCAAAACTCTTGCATCCTGGCGTTCCCAAATCGTCCTTGTAACGATCGTGATTGCCCGGCATCACACAAATACGGACACCTAAACCTCCGAAGCGAGGCTCCAACGCTGCGTTGAGGTGCTCTCGAACTCGATTCTCGAGGAATACCTGTTTCGCAACCTCCAGATCCTCGTCCAATCCCGTAGTCGCCACATCGCCAAGAATAAACAACAAATCCAGTTCATTTGAGAACTCTTGAATAAAATCAGCGGCAGCAAGCAATGGTTGATCGTCGTAGCTAGTCGGCTTCCAAAATGAGAAATACTGCTGACGCTCGGGCTCTGTCTTCGGCAAGCAAACGTCAATGCTCTCCCACAGCCTTCGGGAGAAAAGCGACAATGCATTGCGTCTTCTTGCTTGGACGCATAGATGCGGGTCGGCCAAAAGTGCAATTTGTACACTCACCCCCTCAAGACCTTCGAGAGTGCTCGCGATTTCCGCTTTTCGAGGAAAAGAACAAGATCATTACTATCATCATCGATGCTTAAAGATCCCCAGCGGCCGTGAAAAACCGGACCGTCTCTTGATTGCTCGAAGAGATCCTCGCGGAGAATATCCAGAAAAGCAACCGCGTTTCGAGGTGGTAACATCAAATGATCAGCGAAGAGGCTCTCAATAAATGAGAGAAGCCTGCCATCGAACGTTATCCGGTAGTGTCCGCCCTCATATGCTTTACGTTTTGCAAAATTGTTAATTATTTTCCGAATCTGCCTTTCCAACTCGATAGCGTATTGCTCCATTTGCCAAGCTTGCGATATAGAAATCATTGGCTCTCCGGCTTCTCTCAGATTTTCATTAAGCCCTTCCAACCACGCAACTACCAACTCTTTACTAGCCTTGAACGTGCCTTTGGATTCCGGTTCAGTCGATTTCTCGTCCGCGGGCTCAACCGACTCTTCGGGAGTCGATGAATATGTGTCAATTTTTGGCTCAGGGTCGGACGTCGGCACTAGACTCGGCGGCAGATATGGAGCCTGACCTCTAGCCGTATACGAAGAATCGTTACCATCAACGCCGCGGTGAAAGCCGCCATAAAAGGCAACAAAAAATTCTTTCCACTTCAACTCTGCATCTTTCAGAGCGCCATCCTTCACGGCGCCGAAATCGACGCGAGAATGCTTAAGGACCCTCCTTTGATCAGCCTGCTTCCGAAAGATCTCTTTCAACAAATTTCTACTTTTTGGATGCGGAACCTTTCTCACGGCGACATCGGTAACTTTCTGCTCAAACGCGTCAGACGGAGACTTATTTACAGGCGCGGCGTCGCCGAAGGATGAGTCCCTGTCGACGCTCTCGATATTCATATCATCAAGTTGAGTTAAAAAAGTCAAAGCACCATACCTTAATTTACTTCTGGTTTTTGCAGAGAATTCTCAGCTTCTCACGCACATCATCTAGAGTTTCTTGAATAAGATCAATATTATTTTCATCCACTTGAAGAACAATTTCTCTTTCACAATCTCTAATCGAGTTAGTTTTCAGAAAAATCTGTATGACAGGGATGGAAGACATGATGCGACCCGTCAATTTGCCATTCGTATCCCGCTCGAAATCACTCCGCAAATCAACGAAGCTCGCGACCCCGGTCAAATTCGGTAAGAAACCTAAGCTCAAGCGGGCCTTTTTGGCGGCAGCCGCCTGCGTCTCGCGATGAGAGAGCAAACGGAGTAGTTTCTCCGCAAGACGATCTGGGTTTTCTAGATCACCGTGCTCACCAAGGAACTCCAATAACTTCGGACGCAATTCGTCTTGTGAGGTCCCCGACGTTTGAGCATACAGAAACGACAAAAAGGAAAGAAAGTACTCAAGCTCGTCCTTCGGGACGTCGGATTGCGCTGCAACCGCCTCGATGTCGGTTTCAGAGGGTTCGGTAGAGGTTGGCTTGCTCACGAGCGCATCGAGCAACTCGAAAAGTTCATCGTCGAACCCGGAAGCTGCGCCGATGATCTCTGTCAAAGAGGGTGGCATGATGCGCTGCATGGCCTGAGTGACCTTTCTCGTCTACGACGACTGCGCGAGGAAGTAGGCTGGAAAATGACGGACGACAAGCCCTTTTTGTGACCTCCTACTAGCAGGGTTATCGTGTGGAAGGCAACTTTTCCGCTCCCCCGGATCTGGGAGCTTGCCGGACGCACGGTCGTCATTCACCGTATTCCCACACAATAACACCCCGCGAAATAGCCTCCCCCAACAACCATCACCCCCCCCCTCACTCCCCCTCACTCGCCACATGCAGCGTCTGCGTTGACCCATCCTTGCGCTCCCCGAAATAAATCGTCTGGTGGGGAAACGGAATCTCGATGCCGCGGTCGTCGAAAATGCGTTTGACGATTTCGTTGTAGGCGCGGCCGATGCCCCATTGCTTGCCGGGGAGCGTCTTGATGCGGCCGCGCAGGATGATTTCGCTGGCGCCGAAGCTGTTGAGGCCGAACCATTCGAAGTCGCCGACGATGGACGCCGCGTGCTCCGGGTTTTGGCGCAGTTCCTCGAAGGCATCGAACATCGCCTGTTTCGCCTCGGTGATGTCCTCGCGATAGGCGACGCCCATGTCGGCGACGAAATAGCCGAAGCCGCGAGTGAAGTTGGAGACCATGTCGACCGAGGAGAACGGGATAACGTGGAAGACGCCGTTGAGGTCGCGTAGCGAGACCGAGCGCACGGTGAGCTTTTCGACGACGCCGCTGGTGCCGGCGAGCGTGACCACGTCGCCCACATTGACGGCGTTCTCGAACTGGATGAAGACGCCGGTGATGATGTCCTGCACCATTTTTTGGGCGCCGAAGCCGATGGCAAGGCCGAGGACGCCGGCGGACGCGAGCAGCGGGCCGATATCGATGCCGATCTCTGACAGGCAGAACATCAGCGTCAGCACCACCAGCACGATGGTGACGGCGTTGCGCAACAGCGACAGCAGCGTCGTTTCCCGCGCGGTCGGCGCCGTCAGCGGATCCCGGTTCAGCCGGTAGTCGACCCAGGACGTCATGGCGAGCCAGAACGCCAACGCCATGACGAGGATCAGCGTGACGCTCGCCGTCGTGCCGGTGAAACGCAGGCCAAGGTCCGTGCCGAGCCAGCCGGCAACGTCGATGGCGCCGATGACGTCGAGCGCAAAGAGGATGAGCGCAACGCCGATCGCGATCCGGACCGCGATCAGGAAGTAGGGGATCAGCCGGTTGAGCCGCCGCTCCAGCATCGGCAGGCGGGCATTGAGGCTTTCGGGCAGGCTGACGCCGCGGACGATCGCCTTGGCGATCATCGCCGAGACCAGCGAGGCGACGACCACGGCCAGCACGATCTCGACGGAGGCGAACACGGCGGCAAAGACCGCCGTCGCCGGCCGCGTCAGCACGATGAAGAACATCACCGCGAGATAGGCCAGGGCGAACCAGTGCCAGCTCTGGGCGAGGGTCCGCACGAGCCGCGAGGGCCGCCTCTGCGACGGCGCCATCTCGCCGGTCGGCTGGCCGTCGGCATCGAGCACCGGCTGCGGCGGCGAAATCCGCGTCATCAGCCATCTGGACACCGGCCCGCGCCGCCGCAGCACCAGCGTCACCAGATAGGCGAGCACGAAGAGGAGGATCAGCGCCGACATGCTGCGCCCGGCGAGATAGGTGGCGTTGGCGTTGATGATCGGTACGACGAGGAGCTGGCCGTAGCCGAGCACGCTGATGACGATGTTTGCGCTGCGGTTGAGCGCGCGCGCGGCCCCGTCCGACAGCGGCAGCGGCCTGAGCCCGCTCGCCACCGGCGAGAGCACGGCGCGGACCGCCACCTTGATCGTCTCCACGACCAGGAAGGCGTTGAGATAGAGCGTCTGGCGCAGCCCGATCGCGCCGAACTGGCCGAAGACGAGCACCGCGATCACCGTGCCGATCCCCCAGGCCGCGATGACGATCAGCATGTCGAGGAGGACGGAGCCGGTGAAGAGAAACGCGGTGTGCACCAGATTGGAATTGGAGGCGTGCCGGCCCATGCGCCGGTAGACCGGCTTCATCAGCCAGCGCAGCGTCAGGAAGATCGCGACAGTGATCGCGATCACCAGCAGGAGATCGCGGAGTGCGTCGATCAGCACCTTCACCTGGTCGGTGCCGAGGCTGGCGAACACCCGCTTGGCGCCGGTAAGGCTGTGCCAGCCGCGCTCAAGCTGCTGGGCGGTGTTCTCCGCAATCGCCTGGGTGAAGAGCGCAAGCTGGCGGCCGATCGAGGCCGGGGGCTCTTGCTGCGGGGTCTGATCGCCCGCCGCCGGCGCGTCGCCGGGCGCGGCGGCCGCACGCTCCAGCTCGTCGATCAGCGCCGCGCGGGCGGCATCGTCTTTCAGGATTTCGAGGAGCCGCGCGGTCTGGCTTTGCGGGGCAGTGTCCGCTGTCTCGGAGGCGGCCGGCTCGGCCGCAGGCGCATCGGCGGCGGGGCCGGCATCCTGCGCCAGAGCGGCGGAGGAGAGGAGAACAAGGAAGGTTGCGATCAAAGCATTGCGAAGCGGGGCGACGGCGATGGTCATTGTGGACTGTCCCAGGTCTGTTTCTTGTTTGCTTCACCGGATGACACCGGCCGATCCGCCCGCGGGGACGGGGCAGCCGCAATGCCTGGAGGATGGGCGACGCGCGGGAGGGCGCGCCGGATCTGCCCGGCTTGGAAAGGTCGGCAAGGGCCTACTTGCCACCGCGCCCGGCGTTTTGTCGAAGGTCCCGCCCGGCGCGAATGCAGGGTTATAGGGCGAAAACCGAGGCCGTCACGGTGGACCGCTCGCCTATGCGGCCGACAAACCGGAAAGCGGGATGCCGACAGGACTCATAGTAAAGGACCGCTTTCCGCCCGTGCTACCCCATTGGCAACAGCATAATCGACGGCCGGCCATATTGTTCCCGCACGTCCCCTGCCCCACCTAACGGGCCATGACCTATTCGATCCTCGCCCACGACACAGATACCGGTGCGCTCGGCATCGCCGTGCAATCGAAGTTCCCCGGCGTTTCCACGCTCATCTGCCATGGCGCGGCGGGCGTCGGCGTTATTGCGACGCAGGCCTTTTCCAACCCGGACCACGGCACGCGCGGGCTGGAGCTGTTGCGCCTCGGCGTTTCACCCGCGACGGCGCTGCAGATCCTGCTGGATGGCGACGAAAACCGCGGCGAGCGCCAGCTCGCGATCCTGGCGCCGGAAGGCTCGGCGCGGTTTACCGGCGAGGAGGTGCGCGGTTGGGCGGGCTTTGCCGGGGCGCTTGAGGGCAATTCCTGCCTTGCCCATGGCAATGGCCTTGCCGGCCCCCACGTGCTGCAGGCAATGGTCGACGGCTTTGCCAAGACCGACGGTGACTTCGCCACGCGCCTGATCGCGGCCCTGTCGAGCGGCGAGGCGGCCGGGGGCGAATTGCGCGGCGTCCAATCCGCCGGCCTGCAGGTGTTCCAGGCGGGTGCCGGCTATGGCGGGCGGCAGGAAAAGCTGGTCGACATCTCCATCTATGACCACGCAGACCCGATCGGCGAGCTCTCCCGCTGCTACGGCCTCCACCGGCTCTCCTATTTCCCGAGCGCGGACGAAAACCTCGTTCCGATCGACGCAGAGACCGCCGCCTACCTCACAAGAATCCTCGTCGACGAAGGCTACCTTGAGGGCACGCCGCGGCCGGACTGGGACGCGGACAAGATCGCCGCCTTCGCCCGCTTCATGGGGACCGAGAACTACGACAACCGCATCCGCGACGACGCCCTCATCGACCTGGAAGTTCTGGCCGACATCCGCGCGCGGCGCAGCAACTAGGCAAGGATCCGCTCGACCGCCTCGGCCAGATCGGCGACGACCGCCGTCGGCTTCGGCACGACGGCATCCTCGTCGCCCGGCCGGTATTTGCCGGTCCGCACCAGCAGC
This sequence comes from Rhodobium gokarnense, assembly GCF_025961475.1. Lineage (NCBI taxonomy): Bacteria > Pseudomonadati > Pseudomonadota > Alphaproteobacteria > Hyphomicrobiales > Rhodobiaceae > Rhodobium > Rhodobium gokarnense. Next base: position 38,834 of record NZ_JAOQNS010000003.1, read on the forward strand.
GCTTCGCCGATGCCGGCGGAAAGCGCCCCGGCAACGTCGGATTCCGCATCGTCGCCGACCATGACGGCCTCGCCGCGGGTCGCGCCGAGGCTGTCCAGCACAGTGTCGAAGAAATCCGGCGACGGCTTGCCGAGCACGGTCGCCCCGCGCCGGGTGGCAAATTCGAGCGCGGTGACGAACGCCCCGGCGTCGAGGCTGAGCTTCCCGTCCGCGTCCTTGAAGGTGCGGTTGCGGGCAAGCGCCAAAAAATCCGCCCCGTCGACGAGCTTTCGGAACGCCGCGTTCAGCGCCTCGTAGGTAAAACCCATTCCCGCATCGCCGACGACGACGGCATCGCCGTTCGTCCCGCCGCAGCCCTGAAACTCCCCGACGAGGGCCTCGTGCACCAAGAGATGCGGCGCGAGCCCTCGCGCATTCAACCAGTCGCAGGCGACCTGCGCCGGCGTCGCCACCTCGTCGGCAGATATCTCAAGGCCCATCCCCTGCAGCCGGTCGATCAGCTTCGCCTTCGGCGTCCGCGTCGTATTGGTGAGAAACCGCAACCCGAGCCCGGCATCGCGCAGCCGCCCGACGGCGTCGATGGCGCCGGGGATCGCATCATCGCCGTCGTAAACGACACCGGAAAGGTCGAGCAGCACGCATCTGGCCATCCCGGAATGATGCCGCCGGCCGTATACAGGGTCAATGTCGGCGCATTTCGAACGGAGAGCCCCGCCGGGGCTAATCCCCCGAGCGCCTCAGTGCCGCCGCCGCCGCCACCGGCGCAAAGACCAGCGACAAGAGCGACAGGCCACACAGGAACAGGAACGGCGTCAGGAACGGCGTCGGCTCGGTGACGGCGGCCGTTGCGGCCGAGACGCCGAAGATCAGCACGGGAATCGTCAACGGCAGGACGAGGATGGCGAGAAGCACGCCGCCCCGCCTGAGCGAGACGGTGAGCGCAGCGCCGATGGCGCCGATCGCCGTCAGCGCCGGCGTTCCGACGAAGAGCGTCGCCATCACGGAGCCGATGGCGATGGGCTGCAAATTGACGAAGATGCCGAGGATCGGCGCGGCCAGCACCAAGGGCAGGCCCGTCGCCACCCAGTGGGCCATCGCCTTGACGAAGACCAGAACCTCGATCGGGTGCTCGCCGAGGAGCAAAAGGTCGAGCGTGCCGTCGTCGCGCTCCGACTGGAACAGCCGGTCGAGGGAGAGGAGCGTGGCGAGAAGCGCGCCGATCCACAGGATCGCCGGACCGATGCGCGAGAGCAGCTTCAGGTCCGGTCCGACCGCGAAGGGAAAGACGGAGACGACGGTCAGGAAAAAGAGGACGCCCATCAGTGCGCCGCCGCCGACGCGCACGGCGAGCCGGATCTCCCGGACGAACAGGGCGGAAAAGGCACCCGTCATGCGACCCGCGCCTCCCCGAGCTTCAAGGATTTGGTCTCCGCCAGCGGCAATGCCCCGTGGGTGACGGCGATGATGAGCCCGTCGGCAAGGAGGTGGGCGGCCATCAGCTCGCCGAGCCGCGCCTCGCTGGCGACATCGAGCGCCGCCGTCGGCTCGTCGAGCAGCCACACCGGCCGGTGCGAGACGACGAGGCGGGCAAGCGCCAGCCGCCGCCGCTGACCGGCGGAAAGGACCGCCGCCGGCAGGTGGTCGAGATGGCCGATGCCGACGCGGTCGAGGGCCTCGAGGACGGAGACCCCGCAGTCGCCGTAATAGCGGTGCCAGAACTCCAGGTTCTCGCGCACGGTGAGCTGGGTCTTCAACGCATTCTCATGGCCGAAATAGTGGCAGTGCGCGCCGAGCGAAAGTTCCGGGTCGCCGCCCGTCAGCTCCAGCGTGCCGCCGGCAAGTTCGATCAGGCCGGCGATGGTCCGAAGGAGGCTCGACTTGCCGGCGCCGTTCGGCCCGGTGACGACCAGCGCCTCGCCGGCCGCAACGTCGAAATCGACGCCGGCAAAGACCCGGCGCCCGCCCCGGTCGCAAACGAGGCCGCGCCCTTCGATCGCAAGATCGCCCATGGAGGATCCGTTCTGACTGCGTTTCGCCCCGTTCGGTAGCCTCCGGCTCGCCGGAAGTCCAGTCGCGAAGCGCCTCGGCGCTCCATTCGATGCCCCCGGGGATCCATTCCGGGTCTATGAAAAGACCCTTCGATCTCCGTAAATTGCGCAAACGCCTTTCGTTCATATGGAATCGCCCTAAAAAATTCGCTATAGGGCATGCGAACCGAGCCCAAGGCCCCGCATTCACCGAAAGCTGGCGGCGTGTCACCCTGGCTCCGGCCCGACACGCGCACTCCTTGCGCCGTCGCGATACGCCAGCCCGCCCCAAGACGAAGGAACCGCCAGCCGTGACATCTCAGTCGCTCGACAGCTTCAAGGCGCGCAAGACCCTCAAGGTCGGCAAGAAGTCCTACGAAATCTTCAGCCTCAAGGCGGCCGAAAAGAACGGCCTGGAAGGCGCCTCGCGGCTGCCCTTCTCGCTGAAGGTGCTGCTTGAGAACCTCCTGCGCTTCGAGGACGGCCGCACGGTCACCGCCGACGACATCAAGGCGATGGTCGGCTGGCTGAAGGACAAGCGCTCCGACCGCGAGATCGCGTTCCGCCCCGCGCGCGTGCTGATGCAGGACTTTACCGGCGTTCCGGCCGTCGTCGACCTCGCGGCCATGCGCGACGCCACGACCAAACTCGGCGGCGATCCGGAGAAGATCAACCCGCAGGTTCCGGTCGACCTCGTCATCGACCACTCGGTCATGGTCGACGCCTTCGGCACCAAGATGGCCTTTTCCCAGAACGTCGACCTTGAATACAAGCGCAACGGCGAGCGCTACGAGTTCCTGCGCTGGGGTCAGGAAGCGTTCGACAATTTCCGCGTCGTGCCGCCGGGGACCGGCATCTGCCACCAGGTGAACCTGGAATACCTCGCCCAGACGGTCTGGACCCGCAAGGACAAGGTCAAGACCAAGAAGGGCAAGGAGACCGTCGAGTTCGCCTATCCGGATACCCTCGTCGGCACCGACTCGCACACCACCATGGTCAACGGCCTCGCCGTCCTCGGCTGGGGCGTCGGCGGCATCGAGGCGGAGGCCGCCATGCTCGGCCAGCCGATCTCCATGCTTATCCCGGAGGTCATCGGCTTCAAGCTCACCGGCAAGCTCAACGAGGGCGTCACCGCCACCGACCTGGTGCTGACCGTCGTTGAAATGCTGCGCAAGAAGGGCGTCGTCGGCAAGTTCGTGGAGTTCTATGGCCCGGGCCTGTCCAACATGACGCTGGAAGACCGCGCCACGATCGCCAATATGGGCCCGGAATACGGCGCCACCTGCGGCTTCTTCCCGGTCGATGCCGAAGCGATCTCCTATCTGGAGGCCACCGGCCGCAAGTCGGCCCGCATCGAGCTCGTGGAGGAATACGCCAAGGAGCAGGGCCTCTTCCGCACCAACAAGACGCCGGATCCGGAGTTCACCGACACGCTGGAACTCGACATGGAGACCGTCGTGCCCTCGATCTCCGGCCCGAAGCGCCCGCAGGACCGCATCGCGCTGGACACCGCGCCGGAAGCCTTCGCGCTGGCCATGGAGAAGGAGTGGGACAAGCTCGCCGAACTCGACAAGCGCGTCGAGGTTGACGGCCGCGACCACGATCTCGGCAATGGCGACGTGGTGATCGCCGCCATCACCTCCTGCACCAACACCTCCAATCCGAGCGTCCTCATCGGCGCCGGGCTGCTCGCCCGCAACGCCCGCGAAAAGGGCCTGGAGGTGAAGCCCTGGGTCAAGACCTCGCTCGCGCCGGGCTCCAAGGTGGTCACCGACTACCTGGAAAAGGCCGGCCTGCAGAAGGACCTAGACAAGCTCGGCTTCAACCTCGTCGGCTATGGCTGCACCACTTGCATCGGCAACTCCGGCCCGCTGCCGACGGAAATCTCCGAGGCGATCTCCAAGAACGACCTCGTTGCGTGTTCCGTACTCTCCGGAAATCGCAACTTCGAGGGCCGCGTCAACCCGGACGTGCGCGCCAACTACCTCGCCTCGCCGCCGCTGGTCGTCGCCTATGCCATCGCCGGCTCCATGAAGATCAACCTGACCAAGGACCCGATCGGCTACACCAAGAAGGGCAAGCCGGTCTATCTGAAGGACATCTGGCCGACCACCAAGGAGATCACCGACCTCATTCGCAAGTCGATCTCCAAGAAGATGTTCAAGGACCGCTACGGCAACGTCTTTGAGGGCGACGAAAACTGGCAGGGCATCAAGGTCGAGGGCTCGCTCACCTATGACTGGCCGATGTCGTCCACCTACGTCCAGAACCCGCCCTATTTCGAGGGCATGAAGATGGAGCCAGAGCCGGTCACCGACATCGAGAACGCCCGGGTCATCGGCCTCTTCCTCGATTCCATCACCACCGACCACATCTCGCCCGCCGGCTCCATCATGGAGAAGTCGCCGGCCGGCAAGTACCTTTCGGAGCACCAGATCAGCCGCGCCGAATTCAACTCCTACGGCTCGCGGCGCGGCAACCACCAGGTGATGATGCGCGGCACCTTCGCCAACATCCGCATCAAGAACCAGATGGTTCCGGGCGTCGAAGGCGGCTACACCAAGCACCAGCCCTCCGGCGACGAGATGTCGATCTACGACGCGGCCATGCGCTACAAGGACGAGGGCGTGCCGCTTGTCGTCTTTGCCGGCAAGGAATACGGCACCGGCTCCTCGCGCGACTGGGCGGCCAAGGGCACGACGCTTCTCGGCATCCGTGCGGTCATTGCCGAATCCTTTGAACGCATCCACCGCTCCAACCTCGTCGGCATGGGCGTCCTGCCGCTGGTCTTCACCGGCGGGGATAGCTGGAAATCCCTGAAGCTCGACGGCACCGAGGCGGTCACCATCAAGGGACTCTCGGAGGGCCTGAAGCCGCGCATGACGCTGGAGGCGGAGATCTCCTATCCGGGCACCCGGAAGAAGAACAAGACCATCCAGCTCCTCTGCCGGATCGATACCGAGGACGAGCTGGAATACTACAAGAACGGCGGCATCCTGCACTACGTCCTGCGCAACCTCGCCGCCTGACGCAGCAGGGATCGCTTCGAGAAATCAAACCGCGCGGCGTTTATTTCGCCGCGCGGTTTTTTTGTTTTTCGTATAGTCGACGATGCCGCTGTTCGGCGACGCCTCACCCTCTCCCGTCATCCCGGGCGAGCGCAGCGAGACCCGGGACCCATTGCCCCTCTCAATACGGTAGCCCTATCGGCTGTCCGCACGGCGTCGACACTCGCCGGCGTGATCACGTTATCGCCAACGGCATACCGCGCCGTGAGGGGCAATAGGCCCCGGCTCAGAGGCCGGGGTGACGGGAGAGTATGTGGCAACGAAAGTGAAAAACCCGCAGCGCCTCGGGACGTTCGAAAGAACCGGCGATCCGTAACATCGTCATTGCGAACGAGCGAAGCGAGTGTGGCAATCCAGAGCCGCACACTCCGAGCCAGCCGCTCCTGGATCGCCACGGCGCCTGCGGCGCCTCGCGATGACGGCGTTGGATGGTCCGACGTAAGAGCGGAAGCTCCCCCGGCCAGCCCCTACTCCGCCGCCCGCCTCAGCCAAGACCGCCCGGCAACGGCGGCTTCCGAGCCGTCCTGGAGCGGCTGGTAAAAGAGGTCGATAGCGGGAACGTCGCCGCGCTCCAGCGCCGCGCGGGTCGGCTCGTTGCGGATCTCGAAGCTTTCGAACCCGCAGCGCAGCATGAAGGGGATCTGGTCGATGAGGATGTCACCGACAGCGCGCAGTTCGCCGGCAAAGCCGTGGCGGTCACGCAGGAGGCGCGCGCGGGAATAAGACTGGCCGAACTGGAATTTCGGAAACGACAGGGCGATCAGCGACAGACGCGACAGGTCGCCGACGGCGGCGACAGTTGCATCGAGATCGTCGTCCGTGTCGATCAGGAGGCCGAGCCGGCCATTGCGCGAAAGGAGCGCCTCGCGGTCCTCGGACAACCGCGCCACGGAGACGATGACGTCGCCCTCCGGCAGCGCACTGTCATCGGCCGCCACCGTCCAGGAATCCTCGACAAAGCCACCCTCGCGCCAGACGGCGGCGGTTTCATCAACCTTGTCGATCGTCGTCATCGTTCCGTCCTCAGCTCTTTTTCGTGCGGGTCAGCTTGCCGCCCGCAAAATGAATGCCGCATTCGGTCTTCTGGGAGCCGCGCCAGCGCCCGGCGCGCGGGTCTTCGCCCGGCAGCGTCGGCGAGGTGCAGGGCATGCAGCCGATGGAGAGGTACCCCATCGGCACCAGCGGATGCGCCGGCAGCTCGTGCTCCCTGGCGTAGTCCTCAAGCTCCGTCGTGCCCCAGGCGGCGAGCGGATTGACCTTGATGCGCCCGTCGGCGACTTCGAACAGCTTCAGTTCCGAACGCGTCGACGACTGGTAGCGCTTGCGCCCGGAAATCCAGGCCTTGTAGGGCCCGAGGGCCCGGTTCAGCGGCCGCGCCTTGCGAATAACGCAGCACCAGTCGGCGTCGGTGGAGAACAGCATTCCGTCGGGATCGACCCGCGCCAGTTCCTCCTCGTCCGGGTAGATCGTCTGAACGCCCGTCAGTCCGAATTTCGCAATGATCTCGTCGCGGTAGCGCAGCGTCTCGCCGAAATGCTTGCCGGTATCGATGAAGAGGATCGGCAGATCCGACTTGATGCCGGCGATCATGTGCAAAAGCACCGCCGATTCCGCACCGAAGCTGGTGACGCTGGAGGTATCGTCGGGGAACAGGTCGAAGATGGCGAACTCCAGGATCTCCTGGGGCGAGGCGCCGGCAAACCGGGCCTCCAGCGCCGCCAGGTCGACATCTTCCGGGCGGTAATTGCGACGCGGAGCGTCATTGTGCGCCATAAAGCACTCCCTTGAACGGCTCCGGCCCGAGCCGCCGATAGGTTTGAAGGAACGTCTCCCCGGCATCCCGCCGTTCGGCGAGATAGAAGTCGACGAGCCCTTCCACCGCATCGATCACCGCATCTTCGGAAAAGCCGCGCCCGGCCACCGCGCCGATGGAGGTTTCGTCGCCGGCCGAGCCGCCAAGGGTGATCTGGTAGAATTCCTGGCCCTTCTTCTCCACGCCGAGGATGCCGATATGGCCGACATGGTGGTGGCCGCAGGCATTGATGCAGCCGGATATCTTGATCTTCATGTCGCCGATCAGGCGCTGGCGCTCCGCATCGGCGAAGCGTTCGGCGATCCGCGTGGCGATCGGGATCGACCTTGTGTTGGCCAGCGAGCAGTAGTCAAGCCCCGGGCAGGCGATAATGTCCGAGATAAGCCCCGCATTGGCGCTGGCAAGGCCGGCCTCAAGGAGCGCGTCGTAGACGGCCTTCAGGTCGTCGAGCCCGACATGGGGCAGCACGAGATTCTGCTCGTGGGTGACGCGGATGTCGTCGTGGCCGTAGCGCTCGGCGAGATCGGCGACGGCCTCCATCTGCTCCGCGCTGGCATCGCCCGGGATTTCGCCGACGGCCTTCAGGGAGATCGTCGCGATGCCGTAGCCTTCGACCTTGTGGGCGACGACGTTCTGGGACACCCAGGCATCGAACCCGGCATCGGACGCCCGCTCCACGGCGAGGCGGGCTGCCGCGCCCGGCCGCGGGGCCAGACCTGTCGGGGCAAAGAAAGATGCGATTTGCGCAACATCCGCTTTCGGGAGCTTCAGCGCGCCGTCGCGGATGCGCCCCCACTCCGCCTCGATCTCGGCCTTGAGCTCCTCGGTGCCGGTCTCGTGGACGAGGATCTTGATCCGCGCCTTGTACTTGTTGTCCCGCCGGCCGTGGAGGTTATAGACGCGCAGGATCGCCTCCAGATAGGAGAGCAGGTCCTCTTCCGGCAGGAAGTCGCGCACCTTCTTGGCGATCATCGGCGTGCGGCCCTGGCCGCCGCCGACAAAGACCTCGAATCCGACTTCGCCGTCCGCGCCGCGCAGCGCCTTCAGGCCGATGTCATGCACCTTGATCGCCGCCCGGTCGACCGTGGCGCCGGTGATCGCGACCTTGAACTTGCGCGGCAGGAACGAGAACTCCGGATGCAGCGACGACCACTGGCGGATGATCTCCGCATAGGGGCGCGGGTCGACGAACTCGTCGGCCGCGGCGCCCGCGAACGGGTCGGCCGTGGTATTGCGGATGCAGTTGCCGGAGGTCTGGATGGCGTGCATCTCGACCCTGGCGAGGTCCTCCAGCAGGTCCGGGATCTCGATGAGCTTCGGCCAGTTGTACTGGATATTCTGGCGCGTGGTGAAATGGCCGTAGCCCTTGTCGTAGCGCCGCGCCACATGGGCAAGCATGCGCATCTGCGCGCCATTGAGGACGCCATAGGGGATGGCGACGCGCAGCATGTAGCCGTGGAGCTGCAGATAGACGCCGTTCATCAGCCGGAGCGGCTTGAACTGCTCTTCGGTCAGTTCGCCGGAGAGCCGGCGGTTCACCTGGTCGCGGAACTGCGCCACCCGCGCCTTGACGAAGGCGGCGTCGAAATCGTCGTAGACATACATCGATCCGCCCTCCCTCAGGCCGCAACGGCGGCGAGCGCCGCCTGCGGGCCGAGATCGCTGCGCACGGTCGGGCCCTTGGCCCGGATGCGCTCGCGCAGGCGTACCGGCACCATGGCGCCGGCCTCCACCGTCACGTCGATGGCGTAGGGCTCTACCACCACATCGCCCTGCCGGGAAACAGTCTCCAGCATCGCCACCGCCTCGTCGTCGCTCCGGAACACCGCCGCACGGCGGGCGTCGGTGACCCAGGCGCCGCGCGCGTCGAGCCAGACCGCTTCGCCGTCGTTCAGCCGATTGGCCGTAATGCTCTTCATCGTCCGCTCCCTTCGCAATGACAATGCGCAGCCGCCCGTCCGCTTGCGTGCCGGCTGTCGGAAGATTTTCGGCAGTGCACAACACGTCGGGCGTTTCCACGATGAAGAAAGAAGTATGTTCCAAAAACGGGGCGGTAAACGCCGGACGGTAAAAAAGAATTTCAATTCCGGCAACCGCGCCCGGTCGGAGAATACCATTTGTCGCAGCGCACAAGACGCAGCGCGCCCGTTCCGTCAATTCGCCGAAAGGGCGGATGGCTTGGCGAAACCTTGTTTCACCGGCGACAAGACAGGCCGAATAGCGAGCGCGGAAAAACGCTGCATTCCCGTCAACTCGAACCGCATGTCAGCACATGCAGATATGCGAAAATAACATATTTCGAAAAAAGTATCTTTGCCCGCAAAAGGGCGCGATCAGCCCTCGCCGTCCTCCGCCTCGATGGCGTGTCGGCTCATCAGCGGCATCTGGGAAAAGGCAAAGAGCACCGTGATCGGCAGGAAGCCGAAGGTCTTGAAGGCGACCCAGCTTTCTTCCGAAAAGTTCCGCCAGACGAATTCGTTGACGACGGCCATGACGACGAAGAAGAGGCCCCAGCGCAGGGTCAGGATGCGCCAGCCCTTGTCGTCAAGCTGGAACGCCCCGTCGAACAGCTTCTGCAGCAGCGGCTTGCCGAGCGCCAGCCCGCCGAGCAGCGCCGCGGCGAACAGGCAATAGACGATGGTCGGCTTGATCTTGATGAAGGTGTCGTCGTTGAAGATCACGGTCAGCACGACGAAGACGACGACGAGAACGCCGGAAACCAGCGGCATCGTGGGCACGTGCCGGTAGCGCGCATAGGAGATCGTCAGCGTGATCACCGTCAGGAGCGCCAGCACGACCCCGGCGACGACAATGGGCTTATAGACCTCGCCGCCGACCGTCACCGGATCGACCGTGAAATAGGTCGCGAAAAACGCCACCAGCGGCCCGAAATCGAGCAGGAACTTGAAGCCGGAGGACGGCGTCTTCTTCTCGGTGGCGGTCTCGGTCATGGGTGCTCCCGGTCGGTGTATCTAGAGCCCGGCAATCGCCCGGGCGAAATCGGCCGCGTTGAACGGCTCAAGGTCGTCGACGCTCTCGCCAACGCCGATGAAATGCACCGGCAGGCCGTGCTTGGCGGCGATGGCAACGAGGATGCCGCCGCGCGCCGTGCCGTCGAGCTTGGTCATGACGAGGCCGGTGACGCCCGCCGTCTGGCGGAAGATCTCCACCTGGTTGAGGGCGTTCTGGCCGGTGGTGGCGTCGAGCGTCAAAAGCACCGTGTGCGGCGCATCCGGCTCCTGCTTCTTGATGACGCGAACGACCTTTTCAAGCTCCGCCATCAGCTCGGCCTTGTTCTGCAGCCGGCCGGCGGTGTCGATGAGGAGGACGTCGGTGCCGGAGGCCTTCGCCTCGGTCAGCGCGTCGAAGGCAAGGCCGGCGGCGTCCGCCCCGGTCTCGCGCGCGATCACCGGCGATCCGGTCCGCTCGCCCCAGATCTTGAGCTGCTCGATGGCTGCGGCCCGGAAGGTGTCGCCGGCGGCCAGCATCACCGAGCGCCCCTCGTCGGAGAGTTTCTGGGCGAGCTTGCCGATGGTCGTCGTCTTGCCGGTGCCGTTGACGCCGACGACAAGGATGACGTGGGGTTTCTTCGCCGGATCGACGGAAAGCGGCTCGGCGACCGGCGCCAGCACCTTTTCCACCTCCTCGGCAAGGATGCCGCGCACCTCCTTGTCGCTGACCTCCTTGTCGTAGCGCCCGTCGGCCAGCCGCTCGGTGATGGTCATCGCCGTCTCGACCCCGAGGTCGCTCTGGATCAGGATGTCTTCCAGGTCCTGCAGCGTGTCCTCGTCGAGCTTGCGCTTCAAAAAGACGCCGGAAATTCCCTCGCTCAGCGCGGAGGACGAGCGGCCGAGCCCCTGGCGCAGACGCTGGACCCAGGAGACCTTTTCGACCGGCGGAGCCGGCAGCACCTCCTCCTCGACCGGCGGCACGATGACCGGCGGCGGGATTTCTTCGACGGCAGGAGGCGGCGCGATCTCCTCCGGCGGCAGAACCTCTTCTTCCGCGGGCGGGACCTCTTCGGCAAGCGGCGGCACCTCCGGCAGGCGCTCGACCTCGATCGGCTCGGGCGTCGGCGGCACGGGAGGTGGCGGCGGAGCCACCGGCTCGGGGATTTCCGGGATCGGCTTCGGCACCGGGGTCGGCATCGGTGCCGGCGGCTGTAGCGCCTCGCGCTGTTCCGCCGGCGGCAGGGCCTCCGGCTTGCCGCCGAACAGCCGCGCAAGGAAGCCGCCCTCGCGCCGGCGCGCCTCTTCGCGTGACATCCGCCTTTCGCGCTTTTCCGCGGCCTTGGCAGCGCGCTTCTTGATCTTGGCGATCAGCTTTTCGCGGCGCCGGGCGAGCTTTTCCTCGCGCTTCTTCTCGCGCGGCGTCAGCTCCACGCGCCGGTAGAGGGAGAGCGACGAACCCTTGCCCTTCTCTCCGTTGCCGGCCTCGCCATCAGAAGCCTTTTCCTCGCCGAGATGCGGCACGGTCGGCTGAAAGGTCTCCGGTTCGAGCGGCGCGGCATCCTTGCCGCCACCGAACAACCGCCTGAAAAAGCCAGGTTTTTCGTTCCCACCCATACTAAAATTCCTGTTGTTTTAAGACGTCAGGCCGCTTCGGCGACGAGATGCCGCCTGGTGTGGCCGACAATGCGCACGGGGACAATGTCGCCCGGCGCCGCGCCCTCAAGGGCCGTTTCGGTAAATTGTTCGGTCCGCCCCAGCCCGTCGCGCTCAATGAGCACCTGGCGACGCGAGCCGATCTCGCCGGCAAGGTGGCGCGCATAGGCCGCCGCCCCGGCGCCGCGCAGCCGCGCCGCCCGTTCCTTGGCGATCGCCCGCTCCACCTGGGGCATCTTCGCCGCCGGCGTTCCCGGCCGCGGCGAAAACGGAAAGACGTGCAGATAGGTGAGCCCGCAGGCGGCAACGAGATCGAGGGTGTTCTGGAACATCGCCTCGGTCTCGGTCGGGAAGCCGGCAATGAGGTCGGCGCCGAAGACGACGTCGGGCCGCCTCGCCCGGATCTCCTCGCAGAACCGGATCGCGTCGTCCCGCAGGTGCCGCCGCTTCATCCGCTTCAGGATCATGTCGTCGCCGGCCTGCAGCGACAGGTGCAGATGCGGCATCAGCCGCTCTTCCTCGGCGAGCGCGCGGACAAGCGAAGGGTCGGCCTCGATGGAATCGATGGACGAGAGCCGCAGCCGTGACAGCTCCGGCACCAGCGCGAGGATCTTCGCAACGAGGTCGCCGAGCGCCGGCGTTCCGGGAAGGTCGTGGCCGTAGCTCGTCAGGTCGACGCCGGTCAGCACCACCTCGCCATAGCCGTTCTCCACCAGCCGGCGGATTTCGGTAACGACCGCGCCCATGGGGACCGACCGCGACGGCCCGCGGCCATAGGGGATGATGCAGAAGGTGCAGCGGTGGTCGCAGCCGTTCTGGACCTGGACAAACGCGCGAGCCCTTCCCTCCAGACCATCGACCAGATGCGCCGCGGTCTCCTTCAGGCTCATAATGTCGTCGACGAGGATCTTCTGGTCCCGCTCGATGCCGAAATCGGCGAGCCCCTTCCAGGTCGCGGCATTAAGCTTGCCGGAATTGCCGAGGACCAGGTCGACCTCGTCCATCTCCGCAAAGAGCTCAGGCTCAGTCTGAGCCGCGCAGCCGGTAACGACGATGCGCGCGGTGGGGTTTTCCCGCCGCGCCCGCCGGATCGCCTGGCGCGCCTGGCGCACGGCCTCCGCCGTCACCGCGCAACTGTTGAAGACGATGGCGTTCTCAAGGCCCGCTTCCCCGGCCTCGCGGCGGATCACCTCGGACTCGTAGGTGTTCAGCCGGCAGCCGAAGGTAATGACGTCGACACTCATGGACGAGCCGCCTCGCCGGCGATGTCGACCCGCGACCAGTTGCCGGTCTCAAGCTCAACCGTGCCGGAAAATTCCAGCTCCACCGGCCCGGTCATCAGGATGTGGTCGTCGCCGTCGCGCCACGCGATATGGAGCGGCCCGCCGGGCAGGGTCACGGTGACGGCGCGGCCGCTGCGCTTGGTGCGGGCGGCGGAGACGGTCGCGGCGCAGGCCGCGGTGCCGCAGGCGCGGGTGAGGCCCGCCCCGCGCTCCCAGACCTTCAGGGTGATGGCATCGTCAGCGGTGACATGGGCGAGCGAGATATTGGCGCCTTCGGGGAAGATCGGATGGTGCTCCAGCATCGGCCCGAACCGGCCAAGGTCATAGGCCTCCACGTCGTCGACCCAAAAAATCGCGTGCGGATTGCCGACATTGACCACCGACGGCGAATGCAGCACCGGGGCGTCGATGGGCCCGATCTGCAGCTCGATGGCGCGGGTGTCGCGGAACTCCTCGGAAAGCGGGATCTCGTCCCAGCCGAAGCGCGGCACGCCCATGTCGACGCGGTAGCGCGCCGGACCCTCCCGCCAGGCATTGAGGATGCCCGGCGCGGTGTGCAGCGTCAGCGCATCCTTGCCCAAGTCCGACATCAGGATATGGGCGAGGCATCTCGTGCCGTTGCCGCAGGCGCCGGCCGGCGTGCCGTCGCAATTGTAGATATCGACAAAGGCGTCGGTGCCGGCAACCCGCGGCGGCAGGATCACCATCATCTGGTCGAACTTCGTCGCCGGATGGGCGTCAATCGCGCGCGCAAGATCGCCGCCGGCAGCGCCGCCGCCGCGCAGATCGAGAACGACGATCTCGTTGCCGAGCCCGTTCATCTTGTGAAAGGGTGCCGTTGTCACCGCAGATGTCCGAAACGCCTTTTTGCCGTAACGCTGTTATATGGCCGAAAGTCCGCAAGATTGCCAGAGGGCGAAAGGGCCGGCCGGATCGGCATTTGGTTGAGGTAAGCGCGGGCTAAACGGCCGACGGCAAGGGGAGCCACCATGCGCATCGTCTGGAAACTCGCCTATCTCGCCCTGAAGATCGCGTCTATTGCTGCGCTAATCCTGGTCGTGGCCGGCATCGGATCGCTGGTCGCCGTCACGATGCTCGACGCCTGCCCGACCCTCAACGAGGGCGCCATCAGGTGTACGAGCGGCACGGCGCAAGGCTTTGCCGAATTCGGCATGACGGTGCTGCTCTTAACCGTCTTCACCGGCATTCCGGGGCTACTGGCGGTCATCGGCCTCGGGTTCCTTGTCCGCGACCTGATGCGCTGGCGGCGACGGCAGATGTAGCTGCGGCCAAAGGCGGCTTTATGCCCGTTTTCGCCCGGTCTAGGCTGCGCCCATGATCGACCACACCCCCAAACGCGTCTTCATGCTCGGCGCCACCGGCACCATCGGCCGCGCCACCGCGCGCGCGCTCCTCGACCGCGGCCACGAGGTCTTCGTTTTCCTGCGCCCGCGCGGCGACCACCCGCTTCCCGCAGACCTCGACGGCGCGACCCTGCGCTACGGCGACGTCACCGATCCGGCCTCGCTGGCGCAGGACGGCATTTGCGGCGAGCACTTCGACGCGCTCGTCTCCTGCATGGCCTCGCGGACAGGCGCCCCGAAAGACGCCTGGGCCATCGACTACCAGGCCCACTCCGATGCCCTGAAGGCGGCAAAGGCCGCCGGCATCCAGCAGATGGTGCTGCTCTCGGCCATCTGCGTGCAAAAGCCGCTGCTGGAGTTCCAGAAGGCCAAGCTCGCCTTCGAGAAGGAATTGCAGGACTCCGGCCTCACCTTCTCCATCGTCCGCCCGACCGCCTTCTTCAAGTCCCTGTCGGGCCAGCTCGCGCGATTGAGGGCCGGAAAACCCTATCTCCTCTTCGGCGACGGCACCCTGACGGCATGCAAGCCGATCAGCGACGGCGACCTCGGCAATTTCCTTGCCGACTGCCTGACCGATCCGGCACTCCAGAACCGCGTCCTCCCCATCGGCGGCCCCGGCCCGGCGATCACGCCAAAAGACCAGGGCGAGGAGCTGTTCCGGCTCTTAGGCCAGGAACCACGCTTCAAAAAGGTGCCCCCGGCCCTCCTCGACGTCATCGTCGCGGTTTTGTCAGTTGGCGGCACCGTCGTGCCGGCCTTGAAAGCCAAGGCCGAGTTCGCCCGTATCGGCCGCTACTACGCAACAGAGTCGATGCTGGTCTGGGACGAGGCGGCCGGCCGCTACGACGCCGAAAAAACGCCCTCCTACGGCACGGAAACCCTCTTCGATTTTTATGCCAGGCTCGTTGCCGGCGAAATTGCCGACGACCGCGGCGATCACGCGGTGTTTTGAGCTATTCCACCACCATCACCGCATTCCCCCCAGCCATCTCCAGCACCCGCCGCATCGTCTCCGGCGCCACCGCAACACACCCCTCCGTCGGCGCAAAGTCCGGTTTCGCGATGTGGAAGAACAGCGCACTCCCCGCGCCGCGCCTTCGCGGCCGGATGTTGATGTCGAGGACGACGACGATGTCGTAGAGCCGATCGTCGCGCCACAGGACCTCGTGGTTTGCCGGATAGGGCAGCAGCACCGGGCGATTGTAGTTGCGGTCGGTCGGATCGTCGCACCAGCCGAGATCGGGACGGAGTTTCATCAGCGGCAGGAGCGTGCGCGGCCGCAGCCTCCGGTCGGGCCGATAGAAGACCGACAGCAGACGGAACGTGCCGGCCGGCGTCGCCCCGTCGCCTTCCCGCTTCAGGCGTGTGATTCCGCCGCGCCCGAGCGCGCACGGCGCGCTCAGCCCGGCAACCGAGATCAGCCCCTTTTGCGGCTCTCCCGGCCTTGCCCGCACGCGGATGACGAACGCCGCATCCCCATCCATGGACCTCATGTGTTTTCCCCAGATGACATGATCTTCACCACGATGTGATCCGCGTTTGACCGGCGCAATCTCTCGCGCCATCCTATGAATTCTCGCAATGCTCTGCCGCCGATCCCATCTATCCTGGAATCGCGAGGGGAGCAGCCCCTTACCGGCAAGCCGAGACCTTTGGGAGATCGCATGACGGCCCGCAAGATTCTGATTGTCGACGACGACGACGATTTGCGCGAAGCGCTGATGGAGCAATTGTCGCTCTATGAGGAGTTCGAGTCCATCGAGGCGTCCAGCGCCGCCAAGGGCGTCCAGATGGCCCGCAACGACCATATCGACCTGTTGCTGATGGATGTCGGCCTCAGCGACATGGACGGCCGCGAGGCGGTGAAGCTCCTGAGGAAGAGCGGCTTCAAGGCGCCGATCATCATGCTGACCGGCCACGACACCGACTCCGACACCATCCTCGGGCTGGAGGCCGGCGCCAACGACTATGTGGTCAAGCCGTTCAAGTTCGCGGTGCTGCTCGCCCGCATCCGCGCCCATCTGCGCCAGCACGAGCAGAGCGAGGACGCCACCTTTTCCATCGGCCCCTACACGTTCAGGCCGAGCGCAAAACTCCTGCTCGACGAGAAGGGCGCCAAGGTACGGCTGACCGAGAAAGAGACCTCGATCCTGAAATACCTCTACCGCACGGGCGAAAAGCCGGTCGGCCGCGATGTGCTGCTGCACGAGGTCTGGGGCTACAATTCCGGCGTCACCACCCACACGCTCGAAACCCACATCTATCGCCTGCGTCAGAAAATCGAGCGCGATCCCTCCAACGCAGAGCTTCTCGTAACGGAAGCCGGCGGTTATAAGCTTGTTCCCTAAAGGAATCCGCGTAACCTGCCGGGAATGACCCTCGAAGAAGACATCGACCTCTTCCGCCAAGTGCCGCTGCTCGCCGACTTCACCGACGAGCAATTGCGCCTGCTCGCCTTCGGCTCGGAAGATCGCGTGCTCGCCGCCGGCACGGTCCTCTTTGAGGCCGGCGACCGGGGCAGCACCGCCTATCTCGTCGGCTCCGGCCGGATCGAGCTGAGGAGCGCTGACGACCGCCAGCTCCTGGCGATGGTCAAGCCCGGCACCCTCATCGGCGAGACGGCGCTGATGACGGAGACCGTCTGCCAGAACCGGGCCGTTGCCGGCGAAGAGACCGAGATCGTCCAGATCCGCCGCTCCCTCTTCCGGCGCATCCTGCGCGAATACCCGGATCTCGCCGTGCGCATCTACCAAGCCTATGCGGACCGCCTGAAGGGCACGATCCGCGACCTCAACCGGGTCCGCGACAGCCTCGTCGCCATCGACCCGGAGGCCGGGGAGCCGTTTACCGATTCCCTCGGCGAGGACGGCTGAAGCCCGCCTTTTGCCCAATCCGCCGCCGCTTGGTTAATGAGTGTTTAACCACAGCGCTGCTAGCGTCTTTCCCGAATGAGTCTGTGCGTGGGAGACGAGCAAAAACATGCAGCCGGTGGAAAGACCCGGTGGCGGGCTGGCGGGGGAATCGCCGTTTCGCCGACTGGCGACGCTGATTGCGGGCATCGAGCCCGGCAAGCCGCCGATCGATTTGTCGATCGGCGAACCACGCCATGCCATGCCCGATTTCGTCGCCGGCACACTGGCAGGGCATACCGCCGAATTCTCCCGCTATCCACCGATCCTCGGCACCGAGGAATTCCGCACCACCGTCGCCGGCTGGCTCGACCGCCGTTACCATCTGGGCGAGGCGGTCGACCCGGAACGCCACATCACCATCCTTGCCGGCTCCCGCGAAGGCCTTTTTTCCGCCGCGATCACCGCGCGCGACCGGTCGGCGGAACGCATCCGCACCACAAATGCCCGCCCAGCGATCCTGTTGCCGAACCCGTTCTACCACGCCTATGCCGCCGCCGCGCACACGCTGGAGCTGGAGCCCGTCTTCATCGAGGCGGGGCCGGAAACCGGCTATCTGCCCGATCCGGACAAGCTCGCGCCGGACCTCCTCGACCGGCTGGTGGCCGCCTATGTCGCCTCGCCCGTCGCCCCCCAGGGAACGGTCGCCAGCGCCGACTTCTGGACGGCCATGATCGGCCTTGCCCGCAAGCACGGCTTCATGCTGTTCGCCGACGAGTGCTACTCGGAGATCTACCGCGAGACGCCGCCGCCGGGCGCCCTTCAGGCCGCCAACGACCTCGGCGGCGACTTCGCCAATCTGATGGTCTTCAACTCGCTCTCCAAGCGCTCCAACCTTGCCGGCCTGCGCTGCGGCTTTGCCGCCGGCGACCCGGGCTTCCTTGCCGAGTGGACGCGCCTTCGCAACATGTCGGCGCCCCAGGTGCCGCTGCCGCTGCAGGCGGTCGGTGCGGCTGCTTACGGCTTTGAGGCCCACGTCATCGACAACCGGCAGCTCTACAACGAAAAATTTAACGCTGCGGCCGAGATACTTCAGGGACGATTCGGCGCTGCGACGCCCGACGGCGGCTTCTTCCTCTGGCTCGACATGGAGGCCGTCGGCGGCGGCGAGGAGGCCGCGCTGAGGCTCTGGCGCGAGGCGGGCATCAGGACCGTGCCGGGCGGCTATCTGGCCGGAACCCTTGCCGACGGAACAAACCCCGGCGCGCGCTATCTGCGCCTGGCGCTGGTGGAAAAGAGAAGCCGGGTCGAAGAGGCGCTCCACCGCCTCGTTGAGCTGTTTGGATAGGGTATGGACCGGACCATGCGGGCATCTAGGACGCAACAGAACCTGATGATCGATGAGGGCGGCATCCGCCAGTGGCTGCGCCGCCATCTGGTCATGGCCGCCGGCCTTGCCCTTGTGGCCCTTGCCGCCGCGCTCGCCGCCGCCCTTGCCACCTGGTCGATCGGCGACCCGAGCCTCAACCACGTCACCGACACCGACGTCCGCAACGCCCTCGGCAAGCCCGGCGCCATCGTCGCCGACATCCTCATCCAGATGATCGGCCTTGCCGCCGCCGTCGTGCTCCTGCCCGTCGTGCTGTGGGGCTGGCAGCTCATGTCCGGCCACGTCATGCGCATCGGCAGGAAGCCGCTCGCCGCCTGGCTCCTCGGCACGTTTCTGCTTTCCGGCGCCCTTGCCGTCATCCCGATTCCCGACACCTGGCCGTTGCCGACGGGCCTCGGCGGCGTTGCCGGCGACATGGCGCTGCGCATTCCCGCCGCCATCCTCGGCACCGGCTCGACCTTCGCCATCGCCCTCATCGGCGCCGGCTTCGGCATTCCGGCGATCGCCGCCTTCGTCTACGCCGCCGGCTGGTGGCGCCGCGAGGCGCCGGCCGCTGCGGACGACGATATCGGCCGGACCTATTACGACGACGAGGAGGATGAAGAGGACGAGGACGACCGCGGCTTCGCGCCCGCCGTCGGCGCCCTCGCCCACTGGGTCCTGCAGGCCCGCGCGACGCTGCGCCGGGCCGGAGCGGGCCGCAGGGGCTCCATCGTGTCGGCCATGCGCGAGCGCCTTGCCGGCGACGACGAGGATCCGCTCGACGACCGCGCCCGCGTCGAGCCGGTGCTGGAAGGCACCCCGGCGGCCGACGACTGGGAGGAGGATTGGGACGACGCCGACGTCGCCGATCCGGATGCCCACACCGACACCCCGGTCCAGCGCGCGGTCGCCGTCTCCAAGCCGACCGGCAGCCTGAAGCCCGGCAAGCGCGTCATGCGCGAGGCCCAGCCCTCGCTTCTGCGCAACGAGGCCTTCGAGTTCCCGCCGATCCATCTTCTCGCCGAGGCCAAGAAGCAGTCCGGCAACCGCTCCGGCCTCAGCACCCAGGCGCTGGAACAGAACGCCCGACTGCTGGAAGGCGTGCTCGACGATTTCGGCGTACGCGGCGAAATCATTGCGGTCCATCCGGGCCCGGTCGTCACCCTCTACGAGCTGGAGCCGGCGCCGGGCATCAAGTCGTCCCGCGTCATCGGCCTTGCCGACGACATCGCCCGCTCCATGAGCGCGATCTCCGCCCGCGTCGCCGTCATCCCCGGCAAGAACGCCATCGGCATCGAGCTGCCGAACCAGCGCCGCGAGACGGTGTTCCTGCGCGAGCTCATCGCCTCGGAGGACTTCGAGAAATCGAAGGCCAAGCTCTCGCTCTGCCTCGGCAAGACCATCGGCGGCGACCCGGTGATCGCCGACCTTGCCCGCATGCCGCACCTGCTCGTTGCCGGCACCACCGGCTCGGGCAAGTCGGTCTCCATCAACACCATGATCCTGTCGCTGCTCTACCGGCTGCCGCCGGACAAGTGCAAGCTGATCATGATCGACCCGAAGATGCTGGAACTCTCCGTCTATGACGGCATCCCGCACCTCCTCTCCCCCGTCGTCACCGACCCGAAGAAGGCCGTCGTCGCGCTGAAATGGACCGTGCGCGAGATGGAAGAGCGCTACCAGAAAATGTCGAAGCTGGGCGTGCGCAACATCGACGGCTTCAACACCCGCGTCGCCCAGGCCGAGAAGAAGGGCGAGACCATCACCCGCACGGTGCAGACCGGCTTCGACCCCGACACCGGCGAGGCGATCTACGAGGAGGAAGACCTCGATCTGGCGCCGATGCCCTATATCGTCGTCATCGTCGACGAGATGGCCGACCTGATGATGGTCGCCGGCAAGGACATCGAGGGCGCCATCCAGCGCCTTGCCCAGATGGCCCGCGCCGCCGGCATCCACATCATCATGGCGACCCAGCGCCCGTCGGTCGACGTCATCACCGGCACCATCAAGGCGAATTTCCCGACCCGCATCTCGTTCCAGGTGACCTCCAAGATCGACAGCCGCACGATCCTCGGCGAACAGGGCGCCGAACAGCTCCTCGGCCAGGGCGACATGCTCTATATGGCCGGTGGCGGGCGCATCCAGCGCGTGCACGGCCCGTTCGTCGCCGACGACGAGGTGGAGGAGATCGTCGCCCACCTGAAGGACCAGGGCGCGCCGGAATATCTCGACCAGATCACCAACGAGGAAGACGCCGACGGCAGCCCCTACGACCTTCTGGCCTCCGGCTCGGACGATTCCAACGACCTCTACGACCAGGCCGTCGCCGTCGTCCTGCGCGACCGCAAGGCCTCGACCAGCTACGTCCAGCGCCGCCTGTCGATCGGCTACAACCGCGCCGCCTCGATCATCGAGCGTATGGAGCAGGAGGGCCTGATCGGCCCGGCCAACCACGCCGGCAAGCGCGAGATCCTGGTCGGCGAAGGCGCCGAAGACTATTGACGGCAGGCGCGGCAGGTCTGCCGCAAACTTGCCATAGGCCGGTGTTAGCGCACGGAGCTGTTCCCCGGCCGACGATTCGACGAGACCCCGATGTCGCAAGACAAAGTGGAGACGATTTCATGACCCCGACCGCATCCCGTACGGCCGCCCCCCGCAAGGCCCCGACGCGCCGCAGCTTCCTCGCCCTTGCGCTCGGCCTTGCCGGCCTCGGCGCGGCGCTGCTGTCGCCGACCGGCGCCGGCGCGACCCCGAACCTCGACGAGACGGCGAAGGAAACGCTCTCCAAGATCAACGCCTATTTCAACTCGGTGCGCACCATGAAGGGCGAGTTCGTGCAGTTCGCCCCGGACGGCAGCCGCACGGAAGGAACCTTTCAGCTCGCCCGTCCCGGCCGCATCAACTTCCGCTACGAAAAGCCGGCCCGCATGGAAATCATCGCCGACGGCAAGTCCGTCGCGGTCCGCGACCGCCGGCTCGACACCCAGGACATCTGGCCGCTGAACAAGACGCCGCTGCGCTTCCTCCTCGCCGACAACATCGACCTGACGAGCGACGCCAAGGTCACCCGCGTCTCCGTCGAACCCGACCTCGTCACCGTCATCATCGACGAGGAGAGCACCTTCGGCGACGGCCGCCTGACCCTCGTCTTCGACGGCAACAATTACGAACTGCGCCAGTGGACCGTCACGGACGCGCAAGGCGACACCTCGGTCGCCATCTACAACGTCGCCACCGGCGTACCGGTCAGCGACAGGGCGTTCGAAATCAACTACCAGCGCGACTACCTGAACAACCGCATCAAGGATTGAGCAGTTTTTTCCGCTCAAGGTTTTTTGTCGCTCACGCCAGGCTCGCTTCGCTCGCCGGCTCCGCGGGGGCGGCGCATCAGCGCCGGCGGCCGTTCGGCCTTGCGAAGCCTGACGGCTTCGTTGTTGCCGCTCACGCCAGCTCGCTTCGCTCGTGGCTCCGCGGGGGCGGCGCATAAGCGCCGGCGGGCGGTCGCCCTTGCGAAGGCTGACGGCTTTGATTGCCCTTGCGCCCCCTCTCCCCGTCATCCCGGGCGGAGCGAAGCGGAGACCCGGGACCCATTGCCCACATCGGCACGGTAGCCCAGCGCGATTCCGTGCAGCCGCGCGCGTCGATCGGCCGAGTGTCGAATTGATGGAAGCGTTTCAATCGCAAGGCCCGATGGATTGCCACGTCGGCCTGACGGCCTCCTCGCAATGACGGCTGAAATTGCCGTGACTTTTCAACGTCATTGCGAGCGAAGCGAAGCAATCCAGGACAGCGGTGCCCCGAGCGACGGTCACGCAGTAGAAGACGGGCAATGGGCCCCGCCTCAGGCACTGCTGTGACGACGCAGGGGCGTAGCCGGCGCAAACAACGCCCTCGCCGACGCAGCACCCGATCCGCTCCGGGTCGACCGAAGTCGCCCCGACCAGACATCCACTGAAAAAGTAGAGAGAAAAACCGCGCCCGCTAGAACCGGTAGCGCAGGCCGACCGTGGCGTATTGGGCGCCGCCGGCGGTGGAGTTGAAGATCTTGGTGTCGCCGAGCAGGAAGTGCTTGCCGCCGGACCGGTGGTGGAAGCGGAACACCAGCTCGTATTGCGGATGTTCCGGCAGCGACAGGGCGATTTCCGGCGTCAGGAAGTGGAGGAGCTTGGAGCCCTCGTGATTGCCCGCCTGCGCGACCTCGAGCTGGTCGAGCTTGCGCGCATAGTTGAGGCCGGTGGAGACGGCGATCGACGTCTTGACGAACTTGTTCCAGGGGAACCACTTCCAGCGGAAGAACAGCGCGCCCCAGACCTCTTCGGAGGTCGCCTGGCCGAAGCGCTTGGCAACGCCCAGTTCGCCTTCGATCTCGGCATAGTCCTTCAGGGACACGATCGGCCGCGAAATCGCCGCGGCGACGATGCCGCTGTCGGCCCAGGTCCAGTCCCAGATCGGCGTGAAGCCCTTCAGGCCGAAGATCGACTTCATGGAATCGTCGACGAACCGGCCGGCATAGATCTGGAAGCCGCATTCGCCGGAGCAGGCCTTGGTGATGTCGTGGAAGGTGATCCAGCGATCGGGATGGGCGCCGTCGGAATAGTCGTCGGCGCGGACGGGCGTCGCCAGCGGTGCGGCAAGCGCCACCAGCAGACAAAGACAGGCCATCACGGCCGCAAACGCGCCGGGCCGGCGCCGCACGGTCATTGCTTCGGTCGTCGACGTCGCCATCGCCAAGCGCTTCTTTCCGTTATTCCCCCGGGACGCCATCGACGCCGCAGCCCAACCTAGCACGCCCGTTGCAGGCATGCGCCCGTCGCATCCGCCGAATCCCGCTTCACCGAAGATAAAGGTTAACGGGCCGTGAACCGACTGGCGAGAAAAACGATATAGCGACAAAGCGTCCGGACTGTCCAGCATGGCAGGCGGTTGGCGGATGCCAATTCCCGCAACTGTTGCATCGACGCCGCGCTGGCGCGCCCGGAACCGGCTACCGCACAGGCGGCGACGGCACGCCGGGGCTTAACTCGGCACCTGCAAAGGTCCGATCCGTAAGGCGGCAAGGCGAATCGGGCGCGGCGCGCGGCGAGCGAAAGCTCCGGCTACCGGGAGCATCCCGGCGGGCTGACGTCCATCGTCCAGTCCTCGACCGGCATCGCCTTCATGCTGGTGCGGAAGCTGCGCCCGTCCTGGATGCCGCGGCCGGACAGGAGGTTGACGTCGCACTTGCCGCCGGCGTTCGGATCGAGCGTGTCGTAATGGCTGTAGGTGTAGCCGGCGACGACGAACCGGGCGTCACGGTAGGCGATCGTCAGCACCTGCTCCCAGCGGTCGCGGCCGACGGAGGCATTCTCCGAAATGACCCTGAGCGATGTGTTCGGTGCCACTTCCAGCCTTGGTTCCTGGCCGGACATGCCGCCGCGCCAGGCGATCGACGGCGCATGGGCGTAAAGCTCCATGCCCTCACCCCTGTCGGCGAAGATGTAGAGGTCGGCGCCGCCGTCGACCTCGACCAGCACCGCCCGGTAGCGGAAGACTTCGCCATCCATGGTCGACTGGGCAAAGGACGAGACGGCCCCGACCGGAACCATCTCGGCGCCCAGCGCCGGCACGACCGGCATCAGGAAAAGAAAGGCTGCAAGCCACCGCATCATAGGGTCCCCTTAAGCGCAAAAATGCCCTTTCGGGCGCGACTTCAATTTTTACGTGTCGTTTTCCGGTAGTATGGCACGCCCGTTGCGCGGGGCCGCAAAAAAATCTTGCGCGGCCTTTGAAATCGGTATCTAGATGATTCTGCGGAAGCGGCGTTTATCGAGCGTTCGCTGGGGATTACCGCTTTGCCCCCAAGTCGAAAAGCAGGCGGTTTCGGAGAAAACCTGAGTTGCACACTTGTGTGGTTGTTGCGGTCGCAACAGCTCCTTTGTGTCGTGTCGTGCCCTCCCCGCGCGCGCCCGTGAAGCTGTCTGCCTCCCACCCCATGACCGGGTCGGCGCAATGAGCGCCGCCGACATCGCCGAGGCGCCGCTCGGCGCCGGCATCGCACGCGCGGCGGCCCGCACCGGCGGGCGCACCAACGCGGCCGAGCGCATCGGCGCCATGGACGCCGTGCGCGGCTTTGCCGTTTGCGGCATCCTCATCCGCAACATCTTCGTCTTCGCCATTCCCGGCCTTGCCTATTCGCTGCCCTTGATGTGGGGCGGCGATGAGATGGCCGACCTTCAGGCCTGGGGCTTCGTGGAACTGTTCGTTGACGGCTCCATGCGGGCGCTGTTCTCGCTGCTGTTCGGCGCCACCGCGCTCTTGCTGTTGCAGAAGGCCGATTCCGGCGGCCTCGCCGCGGTCGACTATTTTTACCGCCGGCTGATGTGGCTGATGCTGTTCGGCCTCGTCCACGCCTATCTGCTGCTGTCGCCGGTCGACATCCTGTTCGTCTATGGCTGCCTTGGCCTGATGATCTTTCCCTTGCGGAACCTCAGGCCCCGCACCCTGCTGATCGTCGCCGGCGCCGGCCTTGCCGTCACCGCCCTGCTGTCGACCCTGGAATGGCAGATCACCGAAGAGAACGCCAAACAGGCCAACGCCGGCACCGTTATCGAGGCCGCGCAGCCGGTGCAACCCGCCACCTTCGTCACCAAGGCCGAGGACGGGGCCGGGGACGCTCCCATCGTTCTTATCGGGTCCGGTACGAATGCAGCACCGGCCGACGAAGCCGCCGAGCCCGACGAGGAGACGCAGGCCGAAGAAGACGCCACCGAGGCGATCAACCAGTCCTGGATCGCCGACGTCGCCGACCGCCGCGAGGGC
The DNA here is from genome assembly GCF_025961475.1 of Rhodobium gokarnense. Classification (NCBI taxonomy): domain Bacteria; kingdom Pseudomonadati; phylum Pseudomonadota; class Alphaproteobacteria; order Hyphomicrobiales; family Rhodobiaceae; genus Rhodobium; species Rhodobium gokarnense. Next base: position 64,015 of record NZ_JAOQNS010000003.1, read on the forward strand.
TATCTCTACAATCTGGTGACCTCGGCCGGCACGGCCTTCGCCAACCATTCGACCGACCTCTTCAAGACCCATCTCGTCGATGTCGGCGCCCTCATCCTGATCGGCATGGCCTTCTTCAAGCTCGGCATCGTCACCGGCGCCCGGTCCACCCGCTTCTATCTGATGATGCTGATGCTCGGCTACGGCGTCGGCGTCACCGTAAACGGCATGGAGATCATGGCCGCCGTGCTGCCCGCCGAGGAGGCCGGCAGCACCGACTGGACCTCGATCACCTACGATCTCGGCCGCATTGGCAACGCCTTCGGCCACCTTTCCCTCATCGTCCTCTTGACGCGCCTGCCGATGGCAACGGTCTTCACCTCCATGCTGAAGGCGACCGGCCGGCTGGCGCTCACCAACTATCTTCTTCAGACGATGGTCTTCACCGGCCTCTTCTTCGGCTACGGCTTCGGCCTTTACGGCAGCTTCTCCCACAGCCAGCTGCTGCTCATGGCCTTTGCCATGATCGCGGTTCAGCTCGTCGGCTCGCGGCTCTATCTGATGGCGTTCAGCCAGGGCCCGTTCGAATGGCTGTTGCGGCGGCTGATCGTCTGGAAGTCCGCAAAACCTGCCCTGACACTCCCGTCGATGCCGCCCAAATCCCCCGCGACGGCGCCGACGGCCACCACCGCCTGATCGCTTTTTCCAATCTGTCGCCCGCCTGAAAACACCTCCAGAGAAAAAGAGCCCGCCGCGCATCGAAACCGCGGCGGGCTTTTCTCGTTGCCCGGATGGGTGACGGGGAAGCGTCGGCGATACCGCATCGGCCCCCACGCCCGGCCTTACCGGAACGCCCGCATCTGGAACGACCGGCGGTGGGGGCGGTGCGGCCTGTGGTGATGAACGCGCGTCCGCTTGAGGCGCGCCGCACCGAACACCGGCAGCCTTGGCCCCGTGTGCATGGTGCTGTAGCCGAACGGCTTGCAGGGCTTTGCCCGGATGTTGCA
>NZ_JAOQNS010000003.1:372500-536350 GCF_025961475.1 Rhodobium gokarnense
GATCTCCATCGGCCTCAACTGCGCCCTCGGCGCCAAGGAAATGCGCGCCCATATCGACGAGCTGTCGCGCGTTGCCGACACCCTCGTCTGCGCCTATCCCAATGCCGGCCTGCCGAACGAATTCGGCGAGTACGACGAGAGCCCGCAGGCGATGTCGGACCTCGTCGGCGAGTTCGCGAAAAGCGGCCTCGTCAACATCCTCGGCGGCTGCTGCGGCACCACGCCGGACCACATCCGCGCCATTGCCGACGCCGTCAAGGGCATCGCCCCGCGCAAGCTCGCCGAGCCGCCGGCCCATCTGCGGCTGTCCGGCCTGGAACCCTTCACGCTCACGCCAGAGCTCAACTTCTTCAATGTCGGCGAGCGCACCAACGTCACCGGCTCGGCCAAGTTCAAGAAGCTGATCACCAATGGCGACTATGCGACGGCGCTCGACGTCGCCCGCGCCCAGGTGGAGAACGGCGCCCAGATCATCGACGTCAACATGGACGAGGGCCTGCTCGATTCCGAAAAGGCGATGACCACTTTCCTCAACCTGGTCGCCGCCGAGCCGGACATCGCCCGCGTCCCGGTGATGATCGACTCGTCGAAATGGTCGGTGATCGAGGCCGGCCTGAAATGCATCCAGGGCAAGGGCATCATCAACTCCATCTCCCTGAAGGAGGGCGAGGAGCCGTTCCTGAGACAGGCCCGCCTTGCCCGGCGCTACGGCGCCGCCGTCGTCGTCATGGCCTTCGACGAGGACGGCCAGGCCGACAGCTTCGAGCGCAAGACGGCAATCGCCAGGCGCTGCTACGACATCCTGACGAAAACCGTCGGCATGCCGCCGGAAGACATCATCTTCGACCCGAACGTCTTTGCCGTCGCCACCGGCATCGAGGAGCACGACAATTACGGCGTCGACTTCATCGAGGCGGCGCGCTGGATCCGTCAGAACCTGCCCGGCGCCCATGTCTCGGGCGGGCTCTCCAACCTCTCCTTCTCGTTCCGCGGCAACGAGCCGGTGCGCGAGGCCATGCACACCGTCTTCCTCTACTATGCCGTCGCCGCCGGCATGGACATGGGCATCGTCAATGCCGGCCAGCTCGGCGTCTATGACGACCTCGACCCGGAACTGCGCGACCTCGCCGAGGACGTCGTCCTCAACCGCCGCAAGGACGCCACCGAACGCCTCGTCGAGGCCGCCCCCCGCTTCAAGGGCGACGGCTCCGGCGCCAAGCGCACGGTCAATCTGGAATGGCGCGCGCTGCCCGTCGAAAAGCGGCTGGAACATGCGCTCGTTGCCGGCATCACCGACTACATCACCGAGGACACCGAGGAAGCCCGCCAGGCGGCGAGCCGCCCGCTCGACGTCATCGAGGGCCCGCTGATGTCCGGCATGAACGTCGTCGGCGACCTTTTCGGCGCCGGCAAGATGTTCCTGCCCCAGGTGGTGAAGTCGGCCCGTGTCATGAAGGCGGCGGTCGCCTACCTGACGCCGTACCTGGAAGAGGAAAAGCGGCTGGCCGGCGCCACCGGCAAAAGCTCCAACGGCAAGATCGTGCTGGCCACCGTCAAGGGCGACGTCCACGACATCGGCAAGAACATCGTCGGCGTCGTCCTCCAGTGCAACAATTTCGAGGTCGTCGATCTCGGCGTCATGGTGCCGGCCGACCGCATCCTGGAGGCCGCCGCCAGCGAGGAGGCCGACATCGTCGGCCTTTCCGGCCTCATCACGCCGTCCCTCGACGAGATGTGCCACGTCGCCGCCGAAATGCAGCGCCGCGACCTCGACCTGCCGCTCCTCATCGGCGGGGCGACCACCAGCCGCGTCCACACCGCCGTCAAGATCCACCCGAACTACACGGGCGGCCAGGCGATCTACGTGCCGGACGCCAGCCGCGCCGTCGGCGTCGTCTCGAAGCTCATGGGCTCGGGCCGAAAGGACTACTACAACGAGATCGGCACTGAGTATGCCGGCATCGCCGAGGGCCATTCGCGCGGCCGCGGCCGCCGTCCGCGTCTCTCGCTCAGCGACGCCCGCAAGAACCGGTTCGTCCCCGCCTTCACAGGCTACACGCCGCCGGCGCCGTCCTTCCTCGGCACCAAGGCGATCCACAACGTGCCGGTCGCCGACCTCATTCCCTATATCGACTGGACGCCGTTCTTTGCGACCTGGGAGATCACCGGCAGCTTCCCGCAGATCCTGGAGGACGACCGCCGCGGCGAAGCGGCGCGCGCGCTCTATGACGACGCCCAGAAGATGCTGGCAAAGATCGTCGAGGAGAAATGGCTGCAGGCCAACGGCGTCGTCGGCTTCTGGCCGGCCAACGCCTCCGGCGACGACATCGTCCTCTATTCCGACGACAGCCGGGGCGAGACCCGCGCCACGCTCTACACGCTTCGCCAGCAGATCGCCCGCCAGGGCGGACGCCAGGAGGAGCGCAAGAACACGGCCCTTGCAGACTTCGTCGCGCCGGCGGAATCCGGCACGCCGGACTATATCGGCGGCTTCGCGGTCACCTGCGGCCTTGGCGAGGCGGCCCGCTCCAAGGACTTCGAGGCGAGCGGCGACGACTACAACAAGATCCTCTTCCAGGCCCTTGCCGACCGGCTGGCGGAGGCGTTTGCCGAATATCTCCACGAGCATGTGCGCCGCGACTACTGGGGCTATGCGCCGGACGAGAGCCTCACCCAGGAAGAACGCATCGCCGAGGGCTATCGCGGCATCCGCCCCGCCCCCGGCTACCCGGCCCAGCCCGACCATACGGAGAAAGAAACCCTCTTCGATCTCCTCGACGCCACCGTGGCGACCGGCATCGAGCTCACGGAGAGCTTTGCCATGTGGCCGGCCTCCTCCGTCAGCGGGCTCTATCTCTCGCACCCCGACAGCCACTATTTCGGCGTCGGCAAGATCGAGCGCGACCAGGTCGAGGACTATGCAAGGCGCAAGGGCTGGTCGCTGGAAGAGGCCGAGCGGTGGCTGGCCCCGATCCTCAATTACGATCCGGCGGACGAGAACAAGGCAGCGGCGGAATAAAACCGCGGAAAACGAGGCATTTGCGGACAGTCATCGGCGACGACGGCCGCCGGCCGGGCGGCCGTCATGCCTGCCATTCGCGCGATCGGTAAAATCGCGCCGACCCCGGTAACCAAATTCCAATCCGCAATTGTCTATAGTGGGGTCGATCGGGGTCCCACTGTGCACATTGCGGAACGGCTTTATGGCGGGCGTCAGTCTTCTTGAGGAAATGACTCAGCTTGCGGCGCAGCCGTCGGACGAGAGCCGGCGCGCGCTCCTGAGGAACCTCACCGACCTGTTCGACGCCGAGACGCCGGAAGCGCGCGACCACACCAAAAACCTCTTTGAAGAAGTCGTCTCCCGTGTCATCGACGACGTCGCGGTGGAGATCCGCGCCGAGGTTTCCGAGCGCCTGTCGAAGATCGACCAGTCGCCGCGCAACCTGATGCTGCGACTTGCCAATGACGATGCGACGGTCGCCGCCCCGGTGCTGCGCAATTCGGAGGTACTGACCGACCAGGACCTCATCCGCATCGCCGAAAAGAAGGGCCAGGATCACCTGATGGCGATTTCCCGGCGCAAGGCCCTGTCGGAGCGGGTCACCGACATCCTCGTGGCCAGGGGCGAGACCCAGGTGCTCCATTCGGTGACGCGCAATGTCGGCGCACGGTTTTCCGAGGCGACCTTCGAGACCCTGATCGAACGCTCCGAGGGCGACGACGAGCTCCAGAGCAACATCGTGGAGCGCTCGGACCTCACCGAGCCGCTGGCCAACCGGCTGCGCCCGTTCCTGTCCGAAATGCTCAAGGAAAAGCTCAACGAGGCGCAGCTCAAGGCCAGCGACACCACCTTCAATGCGGCGGTCTCCTCCACCGTTCTGCGGGTCGAGAACAAGCTCAAGGCCCGCCAGCGGGCGCGCCTGGAAATCCGCGTCATGGCGGCCGAGGTCGAAAAGGGCGAGCGCGATCTCGGCACCACGGTCGAGGCGCTGTGCAAGGCCGACCGCGCCCTCGACGTCGCCAGCCTGATCCTGACGCTCTCCGACCTGCACGGCATCGACGCCACCAAGACGATCTTCAAGCGCGAGCCGGGCCCGATCGCGGTCCTGTGCAAGAACGCCGGCATCCCGACCAGGGCCTTTGCCGCCATCGTCCGCCTGCGCCGCAAGCGCCTGAAGCTCGACAACGCCGAATCCGCCAAGGAAGTCGCGCTCTACGAAGCGCTGAAAGAGACCGACGCCCGCCGCGCCGTCCATTTCCTGAAACTGAGGAATGCCAGCGCCTGAAGGCGTCGTACGCCAACGGGAAAATGCCTCAGTCCGGAATGTCGTCGACGCTGCCGACCACCGTCGCAAACCGGTCCGCAAGGCCGGCAAGGCTCGCGGCCTTCAGCGTCGCCGCCGGCACCACACCCTCGCCGGCCGGCCCCGGCAGATCGCGCGTCGCCGTCGCCTCGGCCGGGATGGTCACCCGGAAGCCCCGGTCCACCGCGGCCCGTGTCGTTGCGTCGACGCACATATGGTTCATGAAGCCGGTAATGATGAGGTTCCGGCACCCGCCGGCGGCAAGGCTGTCGGCAAGGTCGGTGTCCTGAAAGGAATTCGGCAGCGGCTTTTCATGCACCGGCTCGCCGTCCCGCGGCGCCACCTCCGCCATGATCGCGCCGCCCGGGCCGCTGCGGTCGAACGCACCGCCCGGCTGGCCGGCATGGGCGACGTGATGGACGGGCACGCCCGCCGCCCGCGCCCGCGCCAAGAGGCGCGCGATGGCGGCGACGGCCGGCGCGACGCCCTCCAGCGGCAGCAGGCCGGAGCGGTACTCCTCCTGCGCATCGATGATGATCAGAACGGATTCTGAAAGCCTGGACGGTGCGGCCGCAACACCGGCCATTTCCAGAAGGGTTTTCGGTGCCATCGGGCACTCCTTGGGCAGCAACGAACGGTCCGGCGAGCATAGCGCCTTCCGGCGAAAGTCCCATGACCGTTCTGCAGGAGAATTGCCGCGAGCGTCGCGATCCGCCGGATCAACTTGCTGTGCACCGCAACAAGACTTTTCACCGGCAAATTGTCGCATTGGGCGAATCGGATCGCTTGGTGGTTGCATTGGAAAGAGTTCCGGGCCGGGCGCCCGGCGGAGCCGCTCTGCGTGCTTTCCCGCGGCCGGCGAGTCGGGCGGATCGGAAATGGAAACGGGGCGCTGCGATCCGCAGCGCCCCGCATTGACTGTCACTCTTTTTCGGCAATCGAAGGTTTTTCGCCAACCTTCTGTTTTTTAGCCGTTTTTGCCGCCTTTCCGCTCTGGCGTTAGAGGGTACCCACGATAATTGCGGCGATGAAGACGAAAGCTCCGCTGATCATCAGCGCGTTCAAACTTCGTGTCATGCTCATCATTGGTCTCCCTTCTGCCAACACACCAATGATAATGCGGAATGACACGTAGCCGAAGAAAAAAAGTTTGTGCGCCGCAGAACTCGAACCAGCTGAGGTTGCGCGACCTGACGGGGTGTCCGTTGAAAAATCTTAATAAACTGTTTTTACATCGCAGATGAAAACCTGATAAAAAAAAACTTCCCAAAACCCTGCCGATCAATTGGAAATTAATTTCAAAACCAAAATAACGCCACAATTCAATTGCGGTTTTTACGATGTGTTCGCTCTAGTTGGCCGATTCGAACGATCATTTCAGAATAGATCTCATTTTAGACATCATTTTAACGGCGCCGCCATCTTGCCGCGCAATACTCGCCGGACTTGTGTCCCTCCATAACCAGGTGGCGTGACCGACGTGAGCAAGAACGCGGTTCTGAAGGAATATGAAACCCTCGCCGGCGAGACGGCGCCGGACGGCCGCCGACGGCTGCTGCGGCGCCTTGGCGACCTGTTCGGGGCCGGCAGCCTGGCGTCCAAGGCGACCTCCCGCGATCTCTTCGCCGATGTCGTCGGCCGCGTCCTGGAGGACGTTCCGGTCAAGGTCCGTTCCGAAGTCGCCCGGCGGCTGGCCGCGGACGACCAGGCACCCCACAAGCTGGTGCTGCGCCTTGCCGGCGACCAGATTGTCGTCGCCGACCCGCTCCTGCGCACTTCCATCGTGTTGACCGACGACGACCTCGTAAAGCTCGCCTCCGAGCAGTCCGTCGACCACCTGCTCGCCATTTCCCGGCGCCAGACGCTGTCGAAGGCGGTGACCGAAATCCTCGTCCAGCGCGGCGACCGTGCCGTCCTCCACGCGGTCACCGGCAATGATGGCGCGGAATTCTCCGAAGCCGCCTTCGACATGCTGGTGCGCTGCGCCGGCAACGACGAGGTACTCCAGGAAAACCTCGCCGCCCGCACCGACCTGACGGCCACCGTCGTCGAATGGCTGCGCCCGCTGTTGACCGAGGAACTGACGGTCCGGCTTGCCAAGGCGGACATCGCCGCCAGCCAGGACGGCCTCGACCGCCTCGTCATGGTCACCGCCAAGCGCATCGAAAACGAGCTGATGGAGGTGCGCCAGACGCGCATCGACGCCGGCATCATGGCCGACGACATCCGCAGCGGCCTCCGCGACCTCGATTCCGTCGTGGAATCCCTCGTCCGGGCCGACCGGGCGCTCGACATCGCGCTGGTCATCGAAGGCCTCAGCGAGGCCGAGGGGGTCGACGTCAGCCGCCTCATCTTCCGCAAGGAAAGCGGTCCCATCGCCGTCCTGTGCAAGGACATCGGCCTTGGCACCAAGGCGTTCATGGCCGTCGCCCGCCTGCGCGAAAGGCGCCTCAGGCGTCCGGCGCCTGTGACCCGCGCCGAAGTGGAACTTTATTCCCGCATGAGCCCAGAGGAAGCCCACCGGGCCATCCGCGTGCTCAAGGAACGCCGCAAGCCGGAAAAGCAGGCGAGCTAGCGCCCCCAAGCCGTCTGGCAATCTCATCCAACGGCAGGGACCGTCAGGACCGCGCCGCGATCACCCGTTCCAGCCACGCCGCGGCGGCGAGCGTCGTCCTGTCCGCCCGCACCGGGCCGACGATCTGCACACCGAGCGGCAGCCCCTTGTCGCTCGCGAGACCCGGCACGTTGACGGCCGGCGTTCCCATCAGCGTCCACAGCCGGTTGAAGATCGACGAGCCCGTGCTGCCGAGGCCTTCGGGCGCCGCGCCCGGCGCCGACGGCGTCAGAATGACGTCCACATCGGCGAACACCTTTCCCAGCCCGTGCCGGCCTGAGCGCGCCGTCGCCTGCGCCGCGTCATAGGCCTCCGGCGTAATCGCATCGCCGGCATCGAGCATCTCGCGCAGGATCGCGCTGAGCTCGTCGCTGTGATTGTCGCGCTCGTAAGAGAGCGCCAGATTGGCCTCGAAATCCTGGATCACCTGGTGCGCGGCAAAGGCGTCGGCATAGGTCCCTGCAAGCTGCAATGTCTCGACCCGCGCCCCGGCATCGGCGGCAAGCCGCGCCGCCTCGCCGACAGCGGCCCGCATCTCCCCGCTCGCCTCGTTCCACAGATGGGTTTCGACGACGCCGATCCGCGGCGGCGGAAGCTCCTCGCCGACAGTGAGGTCGCGCCCGGTGAGGAGAGCGGCAAAGAGCGCGGCGTCCACGACCCCGGCGCCGAACAGGCCGACCGTGTCGAGTGTCCAGGAAAACGTCTTCATGCCGACGGTCGGCAACAGGCCGAAGGTCGGCTTGTAGCCGGCGATACCGCAAAAGCTCGCCGGCCGCACCACCGAGCCGCCGGTCTGGGTGCCGACCGCGAGCGGCAGCATGCCGGCCGCCACCGCCGCCGCCGAGCCGGACGACGACCCACCCGGAGAGTGCGCCGGATTGCGGGGGTTCCGCGTCCGCCCGGCCTGCATGAAGGCGAACTCCGTCGTCACCGTCTTGCCGATCACCGTCGCCCCGGCCCGCCGGCACAGCGACACGATCGCCGCATCGGTCCGCGCCATGTGGCCGGCATAGATCGGCGAGCCGTAGGTGGACGGCATGTCGGCAGTATCGAAAATATCCTTGATGCCGACCGGCAGGCCGCAGAGCGCACCGCTCGCGGGCGGGCGCGCCGCGCCATGGTCGATCGCCTCGAAGGCGCCGATCAGCTCTTCCTCCGCATCGATGGTGTCGAACACCTGGGCGAGAACCTCGCCGATCCGGGTCTTGCCGGCGCGGATGTCGGCGACGAGTTTTGCAGCGGACAGCATGAGGGATCTCCAGAACGGCGGGGCGCCGAGGCTTTTCAGGCGACTCGGGCGCGTGCGGTTGACAGGCGATAGAACACGCTCACCATGGCAAAAGGCAAGGTGCATTGCGAGCCAGCCGGACCACCCGCAATACGTCAGAAAAGGCCGCGCCAGGCGCCCCTTTTCGGAAAGGAAACCGCCATGCGCGCAATGGTGCTGAGGGAGCAGGGCAAACCGCTTCAAGCCTGGAACCTGCCGACGCCGGAGCCGGGTCCGGGCCAGATCCTCGTCGAGGTCGCGGCCTGCGGCGTCTGCCGCACCGATCTGCACGTGGTCGACGGCGACCTGACACATCCGAAATTGCCGCTGGTGCCGGGGCACGAGATCGTCGGGTATGTCGTCGCCAAGGGCGCAGGCGTCGATCGCCATGCCGTCGGCGGCCGGGTCGGCATTCCCTGGCTCGGGTCGACCTGCGGCCACTGCCCCTATTGCGACGGCGGCCGGGAGAACCTCTGCGACGATCCCGGTTTCACCGGCTACACGCTCGACGGCGGCTACGCCACCCACGCCATCGCCGATGCCCGCTACGCCTTTGCCATTGAGGGGGACTACTCCGATGCCGAAGCAGCGCCCCTGCTCTGCGCCGGCCTCATCGGCCATCGCTCGCTGAAGATGGCCGGTCCGGAGGCGCGCACCGTCGGCATCTACGGCTTCGGCGCCGCCGCTCATATCGTTGCGCAGGTCGCACGCTACGAAGATCGCAAGGTGCTTGCCTTCACCCGGCCGGGCGACACGGACGCGATGGCCTTTGCCCGCGACATGGGCTGCGCCTGGGCCGGCGGATCGGACGAGCCGGCGCCGGAACCTCTCGATGCCGCGCTCATCTTCGCGCCCGTCGGAAGCCTCGTCCCGGCTGCGCTGAAGGCCGTCAAAAAGGGCGGCACCGTCGTCTGCGGTGGCATCCACATGTCGGATATTCCGGGATTCCCTTATTCCGATCTCTGGGAAGAACGGGTGATCCGCTCGGTCGCCAACTTGACGCGTGAGGACGCCGAGGAGTTCCTGGCGCTCGCCCCGAAGGCCGGGGTCAGGACGACGGTCGTCCCCTATCCGCTCGAGGAAGCGAATAGGGCGCTCGACGATTTGCGCGCCGGGCGCCTCAGCGGCGCCGCGGTGCTCATTCCGTGAGGCTGGCTGCTTCCGGGCGCGGGCCTATTTGCCTGCGCGCTTCGTTTCCGGATGGAGGCTCTTGCCGAGGATGTGCCGCGCCTCGCCGAGGGCGTGCGCACCCGATCCGACGATCAGCGGATCCGGGCCGCGAACGACCGAAGGATTCTTGTTCGGGTAGGGCAGCGACGACAGGAAGTGCTGCATGCAGTTGAGGCGGGCCCGCTTCTTGTCGTTCGACTTGACGATCACCCAGGGCGCATCGGCGGTGTCGGTATAGAAGAACATCGACTCCTTGGCCTCGGTGTAGTCGTCCCACTTGTCGAGCGAAGCGCGGTCCACGGGCGACAGCTTCCACTGCTTTAAGGGATCGGTCTCGCGCGCCTTGAAGCGCCGGCGCTGCTCTCCCTGTGAGACGGAAAACCAGTATTTGAAGAGCTGCACGCCGGAGCGCACCAGCATCTGTTCCAGGTCCGGGCAGGTCCGCATGAACTCCAGGTATTCGTTCGGCGAGCAGAACCCCATGACCCGTTCGACGCCGGCCCGGTTGTACCAGGAGCGGTCGAACAGCACGATCTCGCCGGCCGCCGGCAGGTGCTCGACATAGCGCTGGAAATACCACTGGGTCTTTTCCCGCTCGGTCGGTTTCGGCAGCGCGACGACGCGGGCGGCGCGCGGGTTCAAATGCTCCATGAACCTCTTGATGGTGCCGCCCTTGCCGGCCGCATCGCGGCCCTCGAACAGGATCACCACCTTCTGGCCGGTTTCCTCCACCCAGCGCTGGACCTTCAGGAGTTCCACCTGCAGCTCCGCCTTGTGTTCCTCGTAAGGCGCCCGGCGCAGCTTGCTCTTGTAGGGGTATTCGCCGGTCTCGAAGATGCGTTTGATCTCGAGCGGATCATGCCGCATCTCGGCGATGTGATGGGCCGGGTTCTCGAAAGCTGCGACCTTGGCCGCGCCCTTTTTCTTTCCAGCAGGTTTTTCCCGCGCGGTCGTGACCGGTTCGGTGTCCGGCAGGTCCGGAAGTGTGGTCACCACGTCATCTGCGATGGAAAAGCCCTGGCGGTCTTCGGAATCCTTCATGCCCGTCTCTCTTGTTTGCGCCCTGATTTTGTTTTGCCGGGTCATAATCCTCCATTTGAATTGAAATTGACCTAACCGAAAGGCTTCACGAAAAGTAAATGCTCGGAGCTGGCGGTCGCCAATAGTTCGAAAGGACTTATGCGGAGCGGGCAATCCTGGCATCGGGCCTGAAAAATATTTATCGGATACACGCGACCACCACGGCGGCGCATCGACGGCCACCTGATGCCGCAACGGTTACGGGACCCGCAGCGTTAATGAATCGTAATCGTTCTTTCACCAGACTGGCCCCATGCCGATCAGACACCCTTGGCGCCTATCTGCGGCGCTTCTCACCGCCCTTGCCCTGACCGCCTGCGCGGCGGGCATGATGGCCTTCGACGACAGCCGCGAGGAATGGCGCAGCCAGGCGGACCGGACCTGCCGCACCAGCGGCCGGGTCACGCCCTCGCCCTTCGTCACGCCGATGGAGCCGATCTTCGAAGAGGGCGAATGCGGCGCCGACGCGCCCTACAAGGTCACGGCCGCGGCCGACGGCTCCGTCGCTTTTTCCGTACCGGCGACCCTTGCCTGCCCGATGCTGCCGGCGCTCGACCGATGGCTGCAGACCGTCGTCCAGCCGGCGGCGGGCGAAAACCTCGACAGCAAGATCGTTTCCGTCGACGTCGCCGCCTCCTATGTCTGCCGCACCCGCAACAATAAGCCCGGGGCCAAGGTGTCGGAACACGCCTACGCCAACGCCATCGACATTTCCGCCTTCCGCACCGCCGACGGCCGCCGCGTCACCGTCGCCGACGGCTGGAAAGGTGCACCGCAAGAGGCCGCGTTCCTGAAAACCGTCCACGACAAGGCCTGCGGCCCCTTCAACACCGTGATCGGCCCCGACGGCGACCGGCACCACCAGGACCATTTCCACCTCGACCTCGCCCGTCGCGGCCGCAACGGCGACGGCAAGTTCTGCCAATGACCGGGCCGACGGCGGGTCGGTATGGCGGGTCTTTTCCGCCGCCCGGCCGGATGGGACCGAGCGGCGGTGCATTCAGAAACGTTTAACGCCGATGGACGTTTTCTGGACCTTTTCTTGCGAAATAATGATAAGTGACGCCGCTCCCCAATTGAGCCTCGGAGGTGATTCGCCATGACGGCCACGGCATCCGTCAGCAGCTCGTCGTCGGCCGGTATCAACGGCATCCTGTCGGGCATCAAATGGGGCGTGACGAGCCTCAGCTACAGCTTCCCGACGAGCCCGTCCTACTACGACTATTCCGGCGAAAAGAGTAACAATTTCGGCGTCTTCAACAGTGCGCAGAAGGCCGCTGTGAAGAATGCGCTGGCCGATTTCGCGGCCGCATCGAACCTGGCCTTTAACCAGGTCACCGAGACCGGCAGCACCGAGGCGACCCTGCGCTACGCCTTTTCCGATTCGCCGTCCGCCGCCTGGGCCTACTATCCGAGCACCGGAAGCTGGGGCGGCGATTCCTGGTACAACAAGTCGAACGGCTATTTTTCCGATTCCAGGATGGGCGGCTGGGCCTATTCGACCTACCTGCACGAGACCGGCCACGCCGTCGGCCTCAGCCATGGCCACGAGGGCGAGAGCGGCTTTCCCAAGATGCCGTCGAGCATCGATTCAACCGAATTCTCGGTGATGACCTACCGCGACTTCGTCGGCCAGAACCTCAACACCGATTTCGGCCCGGAAACCTGGGGCCACCCCCAGTCGCTGATGATGTACGACATCGCCGCCATCCAGCACATGTACGGCGCCAACTACGATTTCCGCAGCACCGACACCTTCTATCGCTGGGAGCCCGGCAGCGGCAGGACCTTCGTCAACGGCCAGAGCCAGGGAACGCCCGGCGCCAACCGCATCTTCCTGACGATCTGGGACGGCGGCGGCGAGGACACCTACTCCTTCACCAAATATTCCGACGACCTCAGGATCGACCTGCGGCCCGGCAAATGGACCACGACCAACAGCGAACAGACGGCGCTGATCGGCACCGAGGACGACGGCACCCAGCACTATGCCCGCGGCAACATCGCCAACGCCCTCCTCTACAAGGGCAACAAGGACTCGCTGATCGAGAACGCCTATGGCGGCAGCGGCGACGACGTCATCCAGGGCAATGCCGCCAAGAACGAGCTGAAGGGCAATGGCGGCGACGACCGGCTGTTCGGCTTCGGCGACAGCGACACGCTCGCCGGCGCCGGCGGCGACGATTTCCTGAAGGCGGGCGGCGGCGATGACCGGGTGTTCGGCGGCAAGCACGACGACACCCTGCTCGGCCAGGCCGGCAACGACCGGATGAGCGGCGGCGCCGGCGCCGACCGCCTGTTCGGGGCCGCCGGCAGCGACCACATGTCCGGCGGCAGCGGCCAGGATCTCCTCAACGCCAAGGCCGGCGCCGACACCCTGTTCGGCGGCAAGCACGACGATACTTTGTTCGGCGGATCGGGGAACGACTCGCTCAACGGCGGCAACGGCGTCGACCGCCTCGTCGGCGGCAGCGGCAACGATATCCTCGTCGGCGGAGCCGGAGCCGACGACTTCGTCTATGGCGGCAAGGCCGGCGCGGACGAAATCCGGGACTTCACCCCGAATGTCGACCACATCGACCTCAGCGCCTACAAGAGCCTCGACCACATCTCCGACCTGACCATCCGCAACGACCACGGCGATACGGTGATCGAATTCTTCAACACGACGATCGTGCTGGACGGCGTCGCAAAGAGCGCGCTCGACAACGACGATTTCATTTTCTGATCGGGTGGAGACGGCCGCAGCGCCGGTCCGGCGGGCGCCGGCACGCGGCGGCAAGCAGACAGGCGACCGCTGCCCGCGACATCTTTGCGTTGTAGCAAGGTTTTGCTGCAACAAACCTTAAACGAGCCCGCCTGCGGCGTTATGGTGGGTTTGCGACAGCGAATCGAGACGGCAGGGCTTCGGTAAGGCGAGCGAGTCCCTGGCACGAACAGAGAGCGGCGGTGCGGTGACGACGAAACGCCTCCTGCCCCGGAGATGATGCGGCATGACAGCAACGGCTTCCGTCAACAGCTCTTCCATGCAGGGCGTGAACGGCCTTCTTTCCGGCGTGAAATGGGGCGTCTACAATCTCACCTACAGCTTCCCGTCGAGCCCCGGCTATTACCATTATTCCTTCAACGGCGAAAAATATAATAATTTCAGCGCTTTCAACGCCACCCAGAAGGCCGCGGCGATCGATGCGCTGAAGCAGTACGATTCCGTCTCCCTTCTCGGGCTGCGGCTGATCAACGAGACCCGCGCCAGCGAAGCGACGCTGCGCTATGCCTTTTCCGACGCCCCGTCCGACGCCGGCGCAGGCGCCTGGGCCTATTATCCGAGCACTGGCACCTGGGGCGGCGATTCCTGGTACAGCAAGCCGGGCGGGCCTTTCGACGAGACCGACGTCGGCGGTTGGGCCTATCTCGCCTTCATGCACGAGAGCGGCCACGCCCTCGGCCTCAGCCACGGCCACCAGGGCGGCAACGGTTTTCCCGCGATGCCGCGCAGTCTCGATTCCTACGAGTTTACGGTGATGACCTACCGGTCATTCGTCGGCCAGAACTTCTACACCGACAGCGGCCCGGAAGACTGGGGCTACCCCCAGTCGCTGATGATGTACGACATCCGCGCCATCCAGCACATGTACGGCGCCGACTACACCCACAATTCCGGCAACACCCGCTATAGCTGGAACGAGGACACCGGCCGCATGTACATCAACGGCAGGGGCCAGGAAACGCCGGGCGCCAACCGCGTCTTCCTGACCATCTGGGACGGCGGCGGCAAGGATACCTACGACTTCGAGAACTACTCCTCAAACCTCCGCGTCAACCTCAACCCGGGCCAATGGACCAAGACCTCCGCCGAACAGACCGCGCTGCTCGGCGAGGACGACAACGGCACGCTGCACTACGCCCGCGGCAACATCGCCAATGCCCTGCGCTACCAGGGCAACGATGCCTCGCTGATCGAAAACGCCCTCGGCGGCAGCGGCGACGACCGCATCGTCGGCAACTCCCGGCACAACCTCTTGGTCGGCAACGAGGGCGACGACACCCTGCTCGGCAAGGGCGGCGACGACCGCCTCGTCGGCAAGGGCGGCGAAGACAAGCTGATGGGCTCCAATGGCGACGACAAGCTCATCGGCGGCGGATCGGACGACACCCTCGGCGGCGGCAAGCACGACGACCTGCTCTACGGCCAGAACGGCAACGACTTCATCGTTGCATCCAAGGGCTACGACAAGGCCGTCGGCGGCAACGGTGCCGACACCATCTTCGGCGGCAAGCACGACGACACCATCCTCGGCGGCAACGGCAATGACAGCCTCAGCGGCGACAGCCAGAGCGACAAGGTCTTCGGCAATGGCGGCAGCGATCGCATAACGGGCGACGGCGGCAACGACACCCTTGCCGGCGGCAGCGGCGCCGACACGCTCTACGGCGGCAGCCAGAACGACAAGCTCGCCGGCGGCGGCAACGGCGACATGCTGTTCGGCAACACCGGCAATGATACCCTTTACGGCAATAACGGCTACGACCAGCTGTTCGGCGGCAACGGCACCGATTTCCTCGTCGGCGGCAGCGGCGCCGATATCCTGACGGGCGGCGGCGGCAGCGACGTGCTCATCGGCGGACCCGGCAACGATACGCTTTCCGGCGGCGCCCGCGCCGACGACTTCGTCTTTGCCGGCAGGGCCGGCACCGACATGATCCTCGACTTCAAGCCGAACACCGACGAGATCGATCTCAGCGCCTACAAGACGCTCGACCACATCTCCGACCTGAGCATCACCAGCAGTGGCGGTGATACGACGATCAGCTTCTTCAAGACGACGATCATTCTGGAAGGTGTCGAGAAGGCCTCCCTCGACAACGGCGACTTCATTTTCGCCTGAAGCGCTCTACCGAAAAGTCGGCCGACTTCCGGCAAAGGAAACCACGCAAGGGCGCCGCTCTACTCGGCGCCCTTGTCTTTTCTGGCGTCGTCGCTCTTCAGGTCGCGCTCGATCTCGCGCATGACGCCGAGAAAGCCGCGAAACGCCTTCTCGGTGACGTCGAGCGCCTCCGTCACCGCCTTTTCGTCCTTCTCGGAGAGCTTCGGCGGATCGGTGAAGAAGCGCATCAGGTCTTCGCGCGACAGCGTCTTTTCCTTGTCCTTCACCGTATCGTCGCCGACCGCCTCAAGGCGGCGGCGGATCTCCGCGAGCCGGTCGGCAAGCGCCTTGTTCTCGGCCGACAGCCGGTCGATCTCCGCCTCGTAGGCGGCCCGCTCGTCGGCCGCGATCTGGCAGGTCCAGCCGCCCGAGACCTTTTCCCGGCAGGTCGAGACGTTCCCCGTCTCCTTGTCGATCCTGAGGATGCCGGTCGCCGTCTCCACGATGGTGAAGCGGTCGTCCGGCGTGCCGTCATAGTCCTCGGCCAGAACGCCGGACGAGAGCAGCAGCAGGGCCGCCGCGACCGCCGGCCCACAGAAACGTTTCACAGTCACCATCGCCATTCTCTCCCTCCCATGTCGGTGCTCCTCTCCGCACAAAGAGATAGGGCACCGGCATGACGAAAGGAGGGCGATGGCTCAGAGAGCGAACACCCTAGGGCGCGTAGGGATGGCGGCCGGAGACAATCGCCTCTTCCAGGAGATCCAGCCGGTCCTGGCCCCAGAACGGCTCGCCGCGCAGCACGTAGCAGGGCGAGCCGATGATCTCCAGGGCAACGCCGTCGGCCTGGTTCTGCTCGTAGATCGCCTTCACCGCATCGGACTTTGCCGCCGCCAGCAGCGCATGGGCGTCATGGCCGGCATCGGCCAGCATGCCCTCCACCACATGTTCGTCGGCGACATCCTTGTCATAGGCCCACATCGCCCGGAACGCCCGGTGCGAGAAGTCGGCCGGGCTCTCGCCCGCCTCCTGGATGGCGATCGCGGCGCAGTCGGCGAGCGTCGGCGCCGGATTGGCGAAGGCCGGCTGCAGGTTCAGCGGCAGGGCCCGCTTGTCGCGCCAGCGCTGCAGCTCGATCAGCCGGTAATGCCGGCGCGCCGGATGGCGCTTCGGCAGCGGCAGGCCGCCGGTCGCCTCGAACACCGGACCGAGGAAGACCGGTTTGTAGCGCACCCGGACCCCGTGCCGCGCCGTCATTTCGACGAAATGGTCGTGGCCGAGATAGGCCCAGGGCGAGCCATGGGTGTAGAAGTAGTCGACGGTGATTTCGGACATTGCCTGCGGTCCCCAGCAGCGTTTTTCCCGCCGCGGAGCCTCGCCCAGCCGGGAAGCGCCGTCAACGGGACCGATTGCACCATGCCGTGAAGACCCGATCGTCAGTCGAAGCTGCTGCCGTCCTTGCGAGTGAAGACGAAGCGGCCGTCCTCCTTGATCCCGGCAAGGTCGTCGTCGGGGTAGTTGGCGCGCTCGGTCGGGCTCCGCGTGCCGACCTCAAGGTAGAGGGCGGGCCTGTCGGAGCGGTTGACGAAATGGTGCCCGTTGGCAACGCCCGCCTTGAAGGTCGCCGCATCGCCCGCCGTCATCGGCGTCTCGCCATCGTCCTCGATCAGCACCACCTCGCCTTCGACGACGAAGACGAACTCGTCCTCGACCTGGTGCCAGTGCCGGAGCGCCGACATCGCGCCCGGATCGAGCCGGGTGAGGTTTGCGCCGAACTGGCTCAGCCCGCCGGCATCGCCGAGCCGCTTGCGCACGCGGCCCGCCACACGCTCGCGATAGGGCGAGGGATAGCTGCTGCCGCCCTGCCACTCCATCGCCTCGATATCCACCTTCGGCATTGCGTTCCGGCTCCTCTGATCAATCGACGGGCTTGGCCGTCGCGTCGGAATAGGGCGATCCGTCGCGGTGCAGGACGCGGTCGGTGCCGTTGACGATTTCCACGATGAGATCGTGCTCCGGATAGTGGCAGCGCTCGCCGATTGCCCTGGTGCCGACCTCCAGCATCACCGCCTCTTCCGCGCCGCGGTTCTCGATGTGGTGGCCGACGCCCGTTCCGGCCTTGAAGCCGGCCGCATCGCCCGGCCCGAGCGGCGTCTCGATGCCGCCCTCCACCAGCACCACGTCGCCGGCCAGCACGAAGACGAACTCGTCCTCGTTCTCATGCCAGTGGTTGAGCGAGGACCGCGCGCCGGGATCGACCCGGCACAGATTGACGCCGAACTGGGTGAGCCCGGCGGCATCGCCGAGCCGTGCCCGCGTGCGCCCGCCAAGCAGCTTGCCCAGCGCCCCGGAAAAGTCGGTCGGCAGCGCCGGCACCTTGACCACATCGATCTTCGGCATCTGAAAATCTCCTCTTGAGGAAACCGGCGGACCCCCGCCTTGCGCTCAGTTCTTGTCCGGCAGCGGATGCCCCGGCATCAGGTCGTAGGGATGCTTCCAGCCCGGCAGCGCTCGGATGCGGTCAAGCCAGGCCGTGACTGCGGGATAGGCGGAAAAATCGATACCGATCTCGTCGGGCCAGAACAGGTAGCCGCAGAGCGAGAAGTCCGCCGTCGTCGGCCGCTCGCCGGTGACGAATTCCCGCGTCGTCAATTGCGCGTCGAGGACGGCGAGAGCCCCCTTGGCACGACTTTCCAGAAACTCGATCACCGCCGGATCGCCGGACTTGGCGATGCTGCGCAGGAACCGCAGCGTCGCCACATAGCTGGTCAGCTTGTGATTGTCGAACAGCGTCCAGCGCAGGACCTCGCGCCGCTCGGCGTTGTCCACCGGCCGGTAGTTGCCGAGCGCCTCGGTCAGGTAGTCGAGGATGACCCCGGACTGGGAGAGCGTCACGTCGCCATGGACCAGAACCGGCACCTCGCCCATGACGTTGAGGGCGCGGTATTCCGGCGTCCGCGTCTCGCCGTTGAAGAAATCGACGAAGCGCGGCTCCCAGTCGGCGGCGGAAAGCTCCAGCATCAGTGCCGCCTTGTAGGCGTTGCCGGATTGCGCAAAGCAGTAAAGCGTGTAGTCCGCCAAGTGAGATCTCCTTGCTGGCTCTGTGGTGGGCCGCGGTGGCGCGTCAGCCATATTTGCGTTTCAGATAGGATTCGACGTCCTCCGGCGCGCGGCCTGTCAGCGCCTCGATGTCGTCGGTGACGAGGTCGAACTCGCCGGCGGCAACGGCCCGGTAGAGGCTGGCGAGCGCCGTCGGCAGATAGTCCGGCGCCTCCGGCTCCTCGCACAGCCGGGCGAAATCCTCCTCGCTCATCGGGTCATAAAGCACCGGCTTTCCGGTGACGTCGGAGATGATGCCGGCGATCTCCACGAAGCCTTGCGCCTTCGGCCCGGTCAGCCGGTAGAGCCGTCCGTTCGCCGCATCCGACAGCGCGCCCTGCGCGATCGCCTCGGCAAGGTCGTCGCGGGTGACATAGGCGACCCGCCCCTCGCCGGCCGGATAGGGGATGCGGCCCATCGCAACGATCTCCGGCACCCAGTCGGCGAGCGGGTCGAGATAGAGCCCGTCGCGCAGGATCGTCCAGTCCATGCCGCTCTGGCGCACCGTCGCCTCGGCGAACAGCATGAAGGGCGAGACCGTGAAGTGGGATTCCGGCGTCGCCGGCAGGAAGGAGGCGAACACGACCTTGGCGACACATGCCTCGCGCGCGGCGGTCAGCGCGTCGTAATGCTGGCGCACCCGGTCGACGACCGGCGCGGAGGTCGGAACCAGGACCGCCGTGTCGCAGCCCTCAAAGGCGATGCGCATCAGCGTCGGATCGTCATAGTCGAACCGCCGCGCCTCGGCGCCGCGCACCCGGAGCGGCTCGATCCGCTCCAGCCGCCGCGCGCCGGCAACGACCGCAACGCCGGCATCGAGGAGATGGCCGGCAATGCGCCCGCCGAGCGCGCCGGATGCTCCCGATACGAACACTTTCCTGGTCATGGAACAGCCCCCACGGCGGGTTTGGTGTCAGGACCCGCAGTCTAGCGGGCACGCCGGTGGGGAACAAATTCAATTGCGCCGACGACGCGGCGATGACGGCTCAGCCGGCGCGCGATTCCCGCTCGCGCACCATGCCGGAGACGATCTCCACGGTGCGGCCGAGCTCCTCGATCGCCTGCTCGATATCGCGCTTCTGGGCCTCCAGATGGGCGATCTGCTCCTGGAACCGGTCGAGGGCCGCGCGCATCTGCGAGACCTCGCCGTCGCGCAGATCGTAGAGGCCGAGCATGTTGCGGATTTCCTCCAGTGAAAACCCGACCCGCTTGCCCATCAGGACGAGCTTCAGGCGTGCCCGGTCGCGCCGGCTGTAGAGCCGTGTGGTGCCGCGCCGCCGGGGATTGATCAGCCCCTTGTCCTCGTAGAAGCGCAGCGTCCTCAGCGTCACGTCGAATTCGCGCGCCAGTTCGCCGATCGTGTAGTGGGTCTTGTTGCCATCATCGTGGACGGCCCGGTCGGCGACCGTATTCCTGTCGTCCCGTGCGCTCGCACTGTCGTCTCGCGCCATCTCGTTATTTCCTCGCTGTCGCAAAGCCCCCGCCTTTGCAAGCGGACAAACTAAATTCCGTATACGTAAGCGTCAAGCAACCGCAGCGGTCGCTATACGTCGCATCCTTCGGGCGGAGGCGACGCGCCGTCCCGGAACGGAACGCCGCGGTGAGCGACCGTTAAGGCCTGTTACCGGTTTATGCATTTACCGATGGAGGGTTAACGGGTTGTTTACCCTAAATCGCGCAAATTCGGCCGGAACGCATTGACATTCCGCCACTCCGCCAGGTGCGGTTCCCGCCACTGGCGTTCCGGGAATCCGGGGGAGCCCGTGGCGGAGGGAATCCGAAGACCAACGATGGGGTCCGCCTTGATCCGGCATCTCCTTGGGGAGCTTCCCGGCAACGACGCGCCAAAGGCGCCGGCGAAAGACCGCGTCCGTTCGTTCCGCTCGACCAAAGACCCGACAGGTGGGTGAGCCATGTTCCGCAACCGTCCCAATGCCCATGCTGCAACGCCCCGGTCCGCAACGGCCGGCCGCCATGGGCCGTCAGACCCGCTCGCCGACCTCAACAGCCGGCTCGATGCGCTGTCCGAACGCCTGGGCCAGTTGAACGCCGGCGCCGCATCGAAGATGCCGCCGCGCCGCGAGGCCGCGGCCCCACGCAACGACGACCTGGCCGGCATCACCGAGACGGTCGACCGGCTGATGACGAGGCTCGACGCCCGCTCGTCCGGACGTGAGCGTAACGGCGGCCGCGAGCCCGCCGGCGGCCGCAACGGCGGCGCGCGCAAGGGGCGCGAGGCCGATGCCGGCGGCGACGCTTCCCGCGGCCGCATCGACGCCATCCTGGAGACGCTCGACGGCATCGACCGGCGCATGCGCAACCTACCCGCCAATGGCGAGACGCCGTCCCAGGACCGGCGCACCGTGGCGGCGGCCCGCAACCCGTCCTTCGAGGCGGCGGACGGCGAAGAGGACGCCCTTCGCCGCGCCATCGACGAAATCACCGCCCGCCAGCAGACCCTCGACCACGACGGATACCCGATCCACAACCACAACACCGGCCGCGAGCCCGCGCGCACCCCGCGCCGGGACGAGGCGGAGGCTCCGGCCCGCAGCCGCGCCTACGACCGTGACGACCGCAGCTTCGGCCTGCCGGACGTGGAACATCACTTCAAGGCGCTGGCGGACAAGATCGATTCCCTGCGCCAGAGCGACACCGAGGCGGCCGTGGAGCGGCTGCGCCGGGAGATCGGCAATCTGCGCCACGAGATCGAGCGCCGGGACACCGCCAGCCTGTCTGATGACGACGCGACGATGATCCGCGCCCTCGGCCAGAAGGTCGAGACGCTGTCGGCCGCACAGAGCGACCCGCGTGCCGTCGAGGCCCTGCGCGACGAGATCGCCGAGCTGCGCCAGAGCGTCATCTCCGGCAATGTGGAGGGTACCCTCCACAGCCTGGAATCCGGCTACCAGCACATCGTCGAGCGGCTCGACGAGATGCGCCGCACCGTCGGCGACCCGCGCCTGCTGGTGCGTCTTGCCGACCGCATCGACACCATCGATTCGGCCCTGAAGACGATCCCCCAGGTCGGGCAGATCAACACGCTGGAACAGCGGGTGACCCAGCTTGCGCGCCAGATCGACGGCCTGTCGATGGACATGAACGATCCGGCGATCGGCCAGCTCGAAGGCCAGATCGCCGACCTCAAGGGCCTGTTCAGCGGCCTCGACACCCAGGCCGCCGTCGCCACACTCGACCAGCAGCTCCGTGCCCTGCACGACAAGATCGACGGCCTGGAGCGGCTCGCCGCCGAACCGCCGGCCCAGCCGGAGCCCGTCGGCGACGGCTACCTGGAAGCCATCGAGCGCCTCTCCGGCCAGATCGAGGATTTGCGCGACGCCATGTCCGGCGGCCGCGACGCCGACCGCTTCACGCTGATCGAAAGCAACATCGCCGCCGTCGCCCAGAAGCTCGACGAGCTGGAGGACGCCCGCACCCAGGACGATGCCATCCTCGCCCTGGAGCGCCGCATCGACGACATGATCGCCCGCGTCGAGGAGATCGTGCCGGGCGCCGACACCGGCTCCGGCGATGCCTTTGCCGCGCTGGAGGCCCGCATCAACCAGATCGCCGACCGCCTCGACAGCTTCGAGCCGGGCCGGCAGATGGGCGACGGCGCCGCCTTCGCCGAGCTGGAAGAGACCATCCAGCGCATCGACGACGCCCTGCAGCGCACTTCCGGCAGCGACGCGCTCGCCGCCCTCGACCGCAAGGTCGCCTCCCTCGCCGCCCAACTCGACGACCTCGGCCGCGCCCCGCTCGACCTGTCCGAAATGGCCAATCTGCGCGACGAGATCGCCGGCATGCGGATGGCCTTTTCCAAGCCGATCCCGGTCGACCTGACCCGGCTGGAACGCCAGATCCACAACCTCGCCGACAAGGTGGGCGGCAGCAGGGGCGGCGTCAACGCCAACGCCCTTGCCCATCTGGAAGACCAGGTCGCGCGCATCGCCCAGCTCCTCGGCGACCGCTCCGAGCAGTCCGAGGCGCTCGGCGCGATCGAGACCGCGCTCACCCATCTCGATCGCCGGCTCGACAGCAATCGCGACGAGGCGGCCCGCGCCGCGCGCGACGCCGCGCGCGAGGCGATCGCCGAATTCGCCCGCGAGCGCAGCAGTGGCGGCGGCAACATTGACAATGACGAGCAGATCCGAGAGCTGCAGTTCCACCTCGACAAGCTGCGCGCCACCACCGTCGATTCCGCCGAACGCACCCAGGACACCCTCGTCACCCTGCACGACGCCCTGCAGGCGATTTCATCGAAGCTCACCGGCTATGAGCCGGCCAATGTCGACGCCGAGACCCGCGGCATCGCCGTCAACGGCCCGGCCGGCTACGACGCCGGCCCCGACCGTTTCGCGACCGCAAGCGGCGCCACGCTCGACGCCTCAAGCCGCCCGCAGCACGCGGCCGAGCCGCACCGCGATCCGCGCGCGCCCTCGCCCGGCAGCGCAGAAGACAGCCGCCCGCTGGAGCCGGGTGCCGGCCGTCCCGACCAGAGCCGTCCTGATCAGAGCCGTCCCGACCAGAACCGGGCCGACCAGAACCGGGCCGAGGCCTATCGCCCCGATGCGCCGCGCGAGCCCCAGGCCCGCCGGGTCGAGGTCGATCCCGACGAGCCGCTCGCGCCCGGCATCATGGCCGAGACGCTGGCCCCCGATCCGGCCGGCCGCGACCGCAAGACCGATTTCATCGCCGCTGCCCGCCGCGCCGCCCAGGCCGCCGCCGCCGAGGCGGATGGCGCCGCCGACGCCAAGCCGGCCAAGAAGCGCAGCTGGTTCCGCCGCCGCAAGGGCGAGGCGGCAGCCGAGGCGCCGGAGCGTCCGGAGCCCGCGCCGCGCATGGAAGAGCCGGCGCCGGAGGATGACATCTACGCGACGCCGCTTGCCGGCAGCCGCAACGGACCGGAGGAAGACGGCGCCAGCGGCGTCTCGGGCGCGCTGAAGAAATATCGCCGGCCGCTGATGATCGCCGCCGTCGGCCTCATCGTCATCTTCCTTGGCAACCAGCTCATGAAGGCGTTCCTGACGCCGGTGAACGAGACCGCCTCGATCGAGCAGAGCGTCGCGCCAACACCGCCGGCCCCGGAGATCGACGAGCCCGCGCCCGCGCAAGGCGACGAAGCCCCGGCAGCGGCCCCCGCGGCCCCGGCCGACGACGACCGCTCGTCCAGCGCCGCCGATCCCGCAGGCACCGGCAGCGACCCGCAGACCACCTCCGCCGCCGGTTTCGACATGGCCGCCTCGAACAGCAACCCGCAGGCCGAGGCAGCCCGCCAGGCCCTTGGCCCAGGCACCGCCGACGCGGCTCCGGAGACCGTCACCGCCTACGCGCCGCAAGCCGCGCAGGATGCGGGCAACGCGCCCGCCGCCATCGCCATGCCGCCGTCCGATGTCGGGCCGATCGCGCTGCGCGCCGCCGCCGCCGACGGCAATCCGGAAGCCCAGTTCGAGGTCGCCGCCCGCTACACCGAAGGCCGCGGCGTCCGCCCGGACCTGACGCTGGCCGCCAAATGGTACCGGCTCGCCGCCGACCAGGGCCTTGCCCCGGCCCAGTACCGGCTCGGCAGCCTCTATGAAAAGGGCACCGGCGTGCGCAAGGACATGGACGAAGCCCGCAAGTGGTATCGCCGCGCCGCCGAGCAGGGCAACACCAAGGCCATGCACAATCTCGCCGTCCTCTATGCCGAGGGCGCCAGCGGCTCGCCGGACTTCTCCTCCGCCGCCCAGTGGTTCAACAAGGCGGCCAGCGCCGGCGTCCGCGACAGCCAGTACAATCTCGGCATCCTCCATGCCCGCGGCCTCGGCGTCGCCCAGGACCTGAAGGACTCCTACAAGTGGTTCGCGCTTGCCGCCCGCCAGGGCGACACCGACGCCGGCAAGAAGCGCGACGAGATCGCCAATGCGCTCGACCGCCAGGGCCTCGCCGCGGCGCGGCTGGCGGTGGAGACCTGGCGCGCGGCCCCGGTCGACGAGAAGGCGAACGGCGTCACCCCGCATGAGGAGTGGGGCAACGCACCGGAGCGGTCCGCCTCGGCCAGGCCTCAGGCCGTGCCGGCCCAGGTGACCCAGCAGCAGCTCACCCAGAGCGCCCAGCAGCTCCTCACCGAACTCGGCTACGACCCCGGTCCGGCCGACGGCGTCTCCGGCCCGCGCACCCGCGACGCGGTGATGGACTTCCAGCGCAAGGCCGGCCTGCCGGTCACCGGCCAGGTCGACGGCCGGCTCATCAAGGCGCTCTCCAAGGAGACGATCTGACCGGAACGGACGCCCGGCAAGCACTGCGGGAATCGGGATGGAAAGGCGGCCGCAAGCCGCCTTTCTGCTTTCCTGAGCAGTAACCGTGACCGCGGATCCTTGCAGATGTCGCGATTGTGAGCGGCGGAAAACACCCGGCGATCGTTGACACCCGAGCGGTGTCGGCGTTTAAACGGACAACCCTCAACGCTCCACTCGTTCGGAGCGCAAAAAAGCAACCGGGATACGCCCTTGCGCCTCGCCGCCCTCCTTGCCGCCGCCTGTCTCTCCGTCGCCGCCATCGGCCCGGCCAACGAGGTTCGCGCGGAACGGCTGGTTGCCGACATCTCCTCGCCGGACGTGCGCATCGCCTCCAACTTCACCGGCACGGAAATCACCGTCTTCGGCAGCATCGAGCGCGACCAGGCGACGATCGCCCGCGGCGGCATCAACGACGTCGTCGTCGCGATCTTCGGCCCGGAAGACAATCTGGTGACGCGCAGGAAGGAGCGGCTGCTCGGCATCTGGGTCAACCGGGAAAGCCGGGTCTTCAAAGGTGTGCCGTCCTTCTACGCCATGCATTCCTCGCGCGGCCTCGACGCGCTCGGCAACGACGCCCTCCTCGACCGCTACCAGATCGGCGTCAACCACCTGGTCCTGCAGACCGAGACGCCGCCCGACAACCCTGAGGCCGCTGCCGAGACCAAGGAATTCCGCGAGGCCTTCCTGCGGCTGAAGCAGAAGAACCAGCTCTATGCAGAACGCGTCGGCGCGGTGAAGTTCCTGAGCCCGTCGCTGTTTCGCACGACCATCCCGCTGCCGGCCAACGTTCCGGTCGGCATCTACCAGATCAACGTCTTCCTGTTCCGCGACGGCACCGTGCTGTCGCACGAGACCAAGCCCCTCTACATCCACAAGACGGGCTTCGAGCAGGTGACCTATACGCTCGCCCACGACTACAGCCTTGCCTACGGCATCGGTGCGGTGGTCCTGGCGCTGGTGACGGGCTGGCTCGCCGGCGTCATCTTCCGCAAGGATTGATCAGGGCGCCCCTTCGCACAGCGACGAGAGGTTCCTCCGAACCCTATGCCGCGAGTTTCAGCGGCCTACGGCAAGCGTGACCGCGCGCCGGCGCTCATGCGCCGTGAAGCCCCAGTGGCGCCTGAACGTCCAAAAAATCCAAAAAACTCAATCAGGATGGAGGTCGCTGCCGGCGACCGCATAGACCCGGTCGCGGCCGAGGAGATGGGCGGCCATCAGGTGGCGCGGGACGATCGGCGTAAAGGCCCGGTCGCAGACATTGAGCCCGCCCGTATAGACGCCGAAGGCCGGCAGCACGAGGCGGGCACCGTCGGTGACGAAGCAGCGCCGGCGCAGCGAGCGGCCGCGCATCCGGATGCGGGCCGCCGGATGCAGGTGCCCGGCGATCTCGCCCGGCTGGGGTCCGAGCGCCGGCTCGTGGCGAAAGACGATGTCGCCGCAGGCAACCTCGGCATAGACGTCGCCACCAAAACCCTCCGGTACATCCGGGTCATGATTGCCGGCAATCCAGATCCACTCCCGCCCCGCCTGCAAAGCGGCCAGCCGCTCCCGATACGGCTCAGGAAGCCGGTCCGGCGCCGCCCGGTCGTGAAAGCTGTCGCCGAGGGCAACGACGATCTTCGGGGCATAGAAGGCGATGACGTCGGCAAGGAGATCGAGGGTGACGGCCGTATCGTAGGGCGGCAGCAGCATCCCGTGCCGGGCAAAGCTGGACCCCTTTTCGAAATGCAGGTCGGCGACGACGAGCGCCCCCTCCTCCGGCCAGAAGAGGGCGCCGGACGGGTGCAGCCGGAAGGCGGCGTCGCCAAGCGTTAGGGCGCCGTCCGTCATCCCATCGGGATCGGCGCGTCGCGCCGCGTCATGGAGCATCCCGTTCCGCCTCGCCTTCCGTCCCGTCCCGCGTCAGCGCCTCACGTTCAAGGCTCGCCGCGGCCTCCATCAGGAGCGCTTCGTCGGCCGCCCCTGAGATGGATTCCCGGCCGATTTCCAGCATCACCGGCATCGCCAGCGGCGTCACCCGGTCCGAATCACTCAGCATGATCCGTCCCTTGATGCGGGAAAGCAATTCGCCGAGCCGGTGGATGTCGAGGAGCCCGCGCGCCGCGTCCGCCCAGGTCGCCTGCAGGAGGATGTGGTCCGGCTCGTGGCTGCGCAGGACGTCGTAGATGAGGTCGGAGGAAACCGTGACCTGGCGGCCACTCTTTTCCTTGCCCGGAAAGCGCCGCTCGATCAGCCCGGCAATGACGGCGCAGGCCCGGAACGTGCGTTTCAGGAGGTAGGATTCGGCCATCCAGGCCTCCAGGTCGTCGCCCAGCATGTCCTCGTCGAAGAGGTCGTCGAGGCTCGGCCGGCCGGCCTTGAACCGGGCACCGAGGTCGGAGAGCGCCCAGACGCTGAGCGCATAGTCGCTGGCAACGAAGCCGAGCGGCCGCGCGCCGATCCGCTCCAGCCGGCGTGTGAGGAGCATGCCGAGGGTCTGGTGGGCGAGCCGCCCCTCGAACGGATAGGCGACCATGTAGAAGCGCCCGGCGCGCGGAAAGGTCTCCACCAGCAGCGCGTCGCGCCGGGGCAGCAGCGAGGTATCGCGCTGCAAGAGCAGCCAGTCGCGCACGGCATCCGGCAGCCGCTCCCAGCTCTCGGGGTCGGCGAGCATGGCCCGAACCGAATCGGCGAGATAGGTGGAGAGCGGAAACTTGCCGCCGGCATAGGCCGGGATCTTCGGGGTCTCGGCGGTGGCGCGCGTGACCAGCGCCTCAGCCTCGCGCAGCGCTTCGAAGCGCAGCACCTCGCCGGCAAAGAGGAAGGTATCGCCGGGCGAGAGGCTCTCGATGAAGGCCTCCTCGATCTCGCCGAGCACCCGGCCGCCGCGGCCGCCAGGGCCAATCACGCCGCCGCGCTTCCGGCTCGCAAGCCGCACCTTCAGCATCGGCGCCTCGACGATGGTGCCGACATTGAGCCGATATTGCTGGGCGACCTTCGGATTGGCGATGCGCCATAGCCCCTCACGCGTCCTGCGGATGCGGGCGAAGCGCTCATAGGTGCCGAGGGCATAGCCGCCGGTGGCGACGAAATCGACGACCCGGGAAAACGTCGCCCTGTCGAGGCCGGCATAGGGCGCCGCCGACGTCACCTCGCCATAGAGCGCATCGGCCGAAAACGGCTCCGCCACCGCCATGCCGAGGACATGCTGGGCGAGGACGTCGAGGGCGCCGGGCCGCGCCGGCGGCGTGTCCTGCGCCCCCACATAATTGGCGTCGAGCGCCGCCTGGCATTCCAACACCTCGAAGCGGTTGGCCGGGACGAGCAAGGCCTTCGACGGCTCGTCGAGCCGGTGGTTGGCGCGGCCGATCCGCTGGGCGAGCCGGCTCGCGCCCTTCGGCGCCCCCACATGGACGACGAGGTCGACGTCGCCCCAGTCGATGCCGAGGTCGAGTGTGGAGGTGCAGACGACCGCCCGGAGCGCCCCGGCCGTCATTGCTTCCTCCACCTTGCGCCGCCGGCCGACATCGAGCGAGCCGTGGTGGAGGGCGATCGGCAGCCCGTCCTCGTTGATCCGCCACAGCTCCTGGAACACGGCCTCGGCCTGGCTGCGGGTATTGACGAAGATCAGCGCCATGCCGTGCGCCTTCACCGCCCGGTAGACGTCCGGCAGGGCGTAGCGCGCGGAATGGCCGGCCCAGGGAATGCGCTCGTCCGATTTCAGGATCTCGATCTCCGGCCGCGCCCCGCCGGCGACCTCGATGAGGTCGGCGAGTTGCGGCGGCGCGCCCGCCTCCTGCGCCACCAGCCAGGCGCGCAGGTCGTCCGGCGCGGCGACCGTTGCCGAAAGGCCGATGGTCCTGAGGTTCGGGGCGTGGGCGCGCAGGCGGGAAATCGCGAGCGCAAGCAGGTCGCCACGCTTCACCGTCGTCAGCGCATGCAGCTCGTCGACGATGACGGTGGAAAGGTTGGCAAAGAACCGCCGCGCGTCGCGATAGGCCAGCAGCAGCGAGACCTGCTCCGGCGTCGTCAACAGGATGTCGGGCGGCGACAGGGTCTGGCGCCGGCGCTTGTGCTGCGGCGTGTCGCCGGTGCGGGTCTCCAGCGTGATCGGCAGGCCCATTTCTGCGACCGGCGCCTCGAGATTGCGGGCGATGTCGACGGCGAGCGCCT
This sequence comes from Rhodobium gokarnense, assembly GCF_025961475.1. Classification (NCBI taxonomy): domain Bacteria; kingdom Pseudomonadati; phylum Pseudomonadota; class Alphaproteobacteria; order Hyphomicrobiales; family Rhodobiaceae; genus Rhodobium; species Rhodobium gokarnense. The sequence continues at coordinate 401,330 of NZ_JAOQNS010000003.1, forward strand.
TCAAGGGCGAGATGTAGAGGGTGTGCGGGCCCCTTGCGGCCGACCCGGCGGTGCCCGGCTTCTTTCTCGTTGCCGCCGCCGCGGCGAGGTCGGTCAGGCTCGGCAGGAAACCGGCCAGCGTCTTGCCGGCGCCGGTGGGTGCGATCAGCAGGACCGAGCGCCCCGCCCGCGCCCGGGCGAGGAGATCGAGCTGGTGGGCGCGCGGCTGCCAGCCGCGGGCATCGAACCAGCGGCGGAACACGTCCGGCAGGTCGGGGGCGAGCGGATCCGCGGTCACCCGCTCAGTGGTAGGGGAACATTCCGGCGGCGTCGAGCGGCAAGGTGGGGATGGCAGCGCCGATGCCGGTGACGGGCCGGCGGGTGCGGCGCACGTCGGAGCGGGTGACGACGCAGTTGCGCCCGGCGCCCTTGGCCTCGTAGAGGGCGTGGTCGGCCGCGGCCAGCAGGCTTTCCAGGTCGTCGCCGGCCTGCTGGGCGGCAACGCCGATGGAAACGCTGAGATTGACCGTGCGATTGCGGCTGGTCACGGTGCGGGCGAACACCGCCTTGCGGATGCGCTCCGCCGTCGCCCTTCCGACCTCCTCGTCGGCGTCCCGAAGGAGCACGGCGAATTCCTCGCCGCCCATGCGCGCCACCAGATCGCTGGTCCGGCACTGGCTGCGCAGGACATCGGCGAGCACCACCAGCGCCTCGTCGCCGGCAAGATGCCCGAGGCTGTCGTTGAGGCGTTTGAAGTGATCGGCGTCGACGAACAGCAGACACAGCGGCCGCAGCGCCTGGGGATCGGCGCCGAGGAGGGCGCTTGCCAGCCGGGCGAAGGCGCCCCGGTTCCACAGGCCCGTCAGGGCGTCGCTGTCCGCCGCGCGGCGCAACTGGCGCTGCGCCTGGGCCAGTTCATGGTAGGACTTGGCCACCTGATAGGCGACGACGGGAGCAACCAGGGCGGGAACACCGAGGGCGACGGCGAGGGAGAACTCCCTCAGCCCGACCTCGATCATGGTCAGAATTCCGACGGTCAACAGCACCGACACGACGACGGACAGAACCGTCACGCGCAGCGTGAAGAGACGCATTTCCCTGGAGGAATCGTAGTCCATGGAATCCGTACTTGTTGAACCGCGTTAATTTTTCACCCTGCCCGTTTTCCGTAGCATGGCATACCCTGCAGGTTGTGCATAAACGTGAGTGTTTTTCCCTAACGAGCCCTGGAATTTTACCGGGCGGCTAATTCTGGGTTAACAGAATCGCTAAGACAGGAGCCGCCGTCTGGCGCAGCCGTCCTGCGGTTCCTATCTAAGGTCGGCGCGGCAGGGCCGGTTACCGCATCGCCCGCCGCCGCCCCTGGAACGACGAACAGCCTTGCCGGGAGCCCGGACCGCCCATGACCAACGACACCCTCACCCGTTTCCTCGGCGGCTCGCCCGGCCGGGTGATCCTGCGTCTCGTCCTGATGTCGCTGCTCGTCGGGCTGGTGCTGTCGGCCTTCAACATCCACCCGCTCGATATTTTCGACGGCCTGCGCAACCTCGTCCACCGCATCTACCAGATGGGCTTCGACACGATCGAGCACATCGTCGGCTATTTCCTGCTCGGCGCCGCCGTCGTCGTCCCGATCTGGTTCGTCATCCGGCTTCTCAACATGGGGCGCGACCCGCGGTGAGACGCCGGCGACGCTGGTGCAACCGCACAGTGTTCACCCGACACGTTCCGCCGAATTCAAACAATTTAAAAACAGAATATGCTAACATAACTTCCGGTTTTCATCCGGAAACAATAACCTTGTTTTCGACAAAGCTCCCTTTACCTTGCTCGGGACGTATTTCTACGATGCGTCACAATGCCTGCAAAGCAGCCTTGCAAGCAGTTGCATCCCGGACCTAAATTTTGACAAGGCAAGAACCGATCGGGACCTGCGGCTTTCCTCCCGTCTGCCCTGCCCGACCAGTCTATCCTCTCTGAGACCAAAGACGGCACGGAGACGGCTCCGCCGCCGCAACCGCCTTGGCACGGATCGCCTGCCGCAAAGGCGATCGTCCCGACCGGCCGGGACCGGAACCGCCCGTCCGTCGGCAGAACGGCCGCACCGCGCACCGCCCGGGTCCTCCTCCGGTCCGGCTCCGCGCGGCCTGGCGCAGCGCAGGAAAGGACACATCCCATGTTGCAGAAACGCACCTTCATCATGCCGGCGATGAGCCTCCTCGGCCCCGGCGTTACTGCCGATGCCGGCCCGGAGATCGTCGGCCTCGGCCTGAAGAAGGCCCTCGTCGTCAGCGACGAGCCGCTCGCCCGCCTCGGCCTCGTCAGGAAGATCACCGACATGCTCGACGCCAATGGCATCGCGCACGCCGTCTTCGACAAGGTGATGCCGAACCCGACCTGCAAATGCGTGGAGGACGGCACCGCACTCTACAAGGCCGAGGGCTGCGACTTCATCGTCTCGCTCGGCGGCGGCTCGCCCCAGGATGCCGCCAAGGCGATCGGCATCCTCGTCGCCAATGGCGGCGACATCCGCGACTATGAGGGCATCCACAAATCGAAGCTGCGCACGCCGCACATCATCGCCTTCAACACCACCGCCGGCACCGCCTCGGAAGTGACCATCAACTACGTCATCACCGACGAGACCCGGCACATCAAGATGGTCATGGTCGACAAGAACTGCCTCGCGACCCTCGCCGTCTCCGACCCGGAGCTGATGGTCAAGAAGCCCGCCGACCTGACCGCCGCGACCGGCATGGACGCCCTGACCCACGCCGTCGAGGCGTATCTGTCGACGGGCGCCTTCGAACTCTCCGACACGCTCGCCTATGAGGCGATCAGCCTGATCGCCAAATACCTGAAGCGCGCGGTCGACGACGGCACCGACATGGAGGCCCGTTCGGGCATGGCCTGGGCGTCCTTCATTGCCGGCATGTCGTTCAACAATGCGGGCCTCGGCTACGTCCACTCCATGGCCCACCAGCTCGGCGGCCAGTACGACCTGCCGCACGGCGTCTGCAACGCGGTGCTGCTGCCCCATGTGGAGCGCTTCAACGCCCCGGCCGTGAAGGAAAAGCTGGCGAAGATGGCCGGCGCCCTCGGCATCGACACCGCAGGTCTCAGCGTCGACGAGGCCTCGGCCGCCGCGCTCGATGCGATTTCCGCTCTGTCGGTCAGCGTCGGCATCCCGGACGGCCTCGCCAAGCTCGGCGTCAAAAAGGAAGATATTCCGCTGATGGCCGCCAACGCCATGGAAGACGTCTGCAAGGGCACCAACCCGCGCCCGGTCACCGTCGAGGACACCATCGCCATTTATGAGGCCGCGATGTAACGCAGCTTCCGGGGCGCCTTGCCGGACAGGAGGTCCGGACAACAGACGCACCGACACCATGCGCTAGGGCGTTTCGCACCATTCCATGGGCGCGCGAAACGCCCTCGGGGGAGAGGGTGCGGCCGGGGGGCATTCCCCCGGCCGCATTGCCTTTGTCGCGGCATGGCCGACCGCGCCTTCAATCATGCTTCATTTTGAATGGAAGGCTGGATAGAGTGCGCCGGCTGCCGGAGCGGTCCCTGCCGTGGCGGCGTTTCCGCACCTGGAGCGTATTCCCGAAAAGTGGAAACCGGTTTTCGGATAAGAATACGCATCAAAACAACAAGCTAGAGCATTTCGGGCGATTCCGTAGTCGCATGAAATGCTCTAAAGGCCCAACACCATGCAGCCCGGTTCCCACGGCCCTCAAGTCCTTGCCACACGCCGGTTCGACGTCACCAACCGCGGCGTCGTCGCCATCGCCCTGCCGATGACGCTCGCCTATCTGTCGACGCCGCTGGTCGGACTGGTCGACACCGCGGTGATCGGCCGGCTCGGCATTGCCGCCCTGATGGGCGGCATCGCCATCGGCGCCGTCGTCTTCGACTTCATCTTCTCCATCTTCAATTTCCTGAGGAACGGCACCACGGGCCTGACCGCCCAGGCGCTCGGCGCCGGCGACGTCGTCGAGGAGCGGGCGGTGTTCCTGCGCTTCCTCGTCATCGCCCTCGGCCTCGGCATCGTCATCATCGTGCTGCGGGACCCGGTCGCCGATCTCGGTATCGCGGTCATGAGTCCCAGCGCGGAGGTCGCCGCGGCCGCGCGCCGCTACATCGACATCCGCATCTTCGCGACGCCCTTCGTGCTCGCCAACTACGCCATGCTCGGCTGGCTCCTCGGGCTCGGCCGCGCCCATGTCGCGCTCGTCCTGCAGGTCCTCCTCAACGGCCTCAATGTCGGCCTCAACCTCTTCTTCGTGCTCCTCCTCGACTGGAGCATCGAGGGCGTTGCGACCGCCTCGCTGATCGCCGAGACGGCGACCTTCTTTGCCGGCCTTGCGGTCGTCATGCGCGTCGCCCACGGCCGGCGCTGGCCGGCCTGGCGCATCGTCTTCAACGCAGAGAAGTTTCGCCGCATGACCGGCATCAACGGCGACATCATGGTGCGCTCCTTCGCGCTCCTCATCGCCTTCGGCTTCTTTACCAGGGAAAGCGCGCGCAGCGGCGACATCGTGCTCGCCACCAACGCGGTCCTGATGAACCTCTTCATCCTCGGCGGCTATTTCCTCGACGGCTTCGCGGCCGCCGCCGAACAGCTTGCCGGGCGCGCCGTCGGCGCGCGCTATCGCCCGGCCTTCGATGCCACCATCCGTCTGACCCTGATCTGGGGCGGAGCGCTGTCGCTCGGCCTGACCGCGATCTATTTTGCCGCCGGCCCGACGATCATCGATGCCATGACCACCAATGAAGAGGTCCGCGCGCTCGCCCGCGTCTACCTGCCCTGGGCGGCGCTGACCCCGGTGATGGCGGTGCTGGCGTTCCAGATGGACGGCGTCTTCATCGGCTCGACCTGGTCCGGCGACATGCGCAACATGATGCTCCTGTCGCTGGTCGCCTTCTTTGCGGTCTGGTGGGTGGCGATGCCGGTGTGGGGCGTCCACGGCCTGTGGCTGGCGCTCCTCGTCTTTCTGGCCCTTCGCGGCATCACGCTTTCCTGGCGCTGTCGCTCCAAGGCCGACGAGACATTTGGCACCGTGGCGCCGCAGACGCTGCGCGGCGCGTAGCAAACCTCAGAGGATTTTCAGGACATCCTCCGGCGGCCGGCCGAGCGCGGCCTTTTCACCCTTCAGCACCACGGGCCGTTCGATCAGCACCGGGTTTTCCGCCATCGCCGCAACGAGCTTGTCGTCGTCGGTAACGCCGGCAAGACCGAGCTCCTTGTAGCTTTTTTCCTTGGTGCGCATCAGCGCGCGGGCGTCGATCCCGAGCTTGTCGAGCACCGCCTTGATCTCGGCTTCAGACGGGGGCGTCTTCAGATATTCCACGATCTCCGGCTCCACCCCGTTGTCGCGCAGAAGCTGCAGCGCCTCACGCGACTTGGAGCAGCGCGGATTGTGCCAGATGGTAACGGTCATCGTTTTCTCCAAGTTTGCCTCAGGCACCATCGGCGCGGGACTTGGCTTCAAGCCCAACCAGGTCGGCGACCGAAGCCACATTGCGCCGGTCGAGTTCGGCGGACAGGTGCTTGAGGATGCGGCCGGGCAGCCCGAGGCCCTCATAGATATAGCCGGTATAGACCTGCACCAGAGTGGCGCCGGCAAGGATCTTGGCAAGCGCGGTCGGCCCCGATTCCACGCCGCCGACACCGATCAGCGGCAGCTCTGGCCCGACGGCGCAGCGCATGCGGGCAAGAAGTCGTGTCGACCGCTCGAACAGCGGTCGGCCGGAAACCCCGCCCGCCTCCTTTGCCGCAGGTCCGCTCACGCCGTCGCGCGACAGGGTCGTGTTGGAAATAATGACGCCGTCGACGGCAGAGCCCGTCACCGAGGCGACGATGTCCTCAAAGCCGGCATCGTCGAGGTCCGGCGCGATTTTGAGAAAGACCGGAACCTTCCGCCCGACCGCATCGGTCTTGGCGTCCCGTGCCGCCAGCACCTTCCCCAGCAGATCGTCGAGGGCGGCCCGCGCCTGCAGATCCCGGAGCCCCGGCGTGTTCGGCGAGGAAACGTTGACCGTGAAAAAAGAAGCGAGATCGGCGAAGGCATCGATGCCTTTGACGTAGTCCGCGGTGCGGTCCTCGGACTCCTTGTTGGCCCCGATATTGACGGCGACGATGCCGCCGCGCCGCTTGCGGTCGAGGAGCCGGGCGCGCATTGCCCGATGGCCCTCATTGTTGAAGCCGAAGCGGTTGACGACGGCCCGCTCAGACGGGATGCGAAACAGTCGCGGCTTCGGATTGCCCGGCTGCGGCTTCGGCGTCACCGTGCCGACCTCCACATGGCCGAAACCCTGGGCGAGCAGCGCATCGGGCACCACGGCGTTCTTGTCGAAGCCGGCCGCCATGCCGAGCGGATTGGGAAATTCCAGGTCGAAGAGTTTCACCTTCAGGCGGGGATCGGCATCGCCCCGGCACGACGGCATCAGGCCGGAGGCGAGCGCCTTGATGGCAAGGTTATGGGCGACCTCCGGATCGAGCTTGAAGAGCGCCGGCCGGAACAGGGAATAGAGGTCACTCACGGCATCAGCTCCGGAAAGACGAACCGGCCGTCGGCGTCGCGCTCCAGCGGTTGCACCCACATGACCGCCGACATCGGCAGCGTGCCGTAGAGATGGGGGAACAGCGCCCCGCCGCGCGAGGGCTCATAGCGCAGGGCATCGCCGAGCGCGTCGCCGTCGATGGCGATCAGCAAGAGGTCGTCGGCACCGGAAAAGTGCTTTTCAGCCGTTTCCGCCACCTGGTCGGCGGTTGAGAAATGGATGTAGCCGTCGGCATGGTCGACCGGCGCGCCGGTGAACGTTCCAGCCGCCTCGGCGGCGGCCCAGAGCGGTCTGTCGCAAATCTTGTAGATGATGGAGGGCATGTCGTCTCCGCGCCCTTGCCCGGGCGGTTTTCTTTGCAGGGCGGCCTGTCGCGACCGGACCCTAGCCCTCTCCGCCAGGGCCGACAAGCGCCGCGATCGGCCAATCCACCGGGGATAAAACACCCTTGAATTCTGCTGGACAGCACCGACCTCTAGGGATAAGTGCAGATTTCGAGGTTTTTTTTCCTGTCCCGCAGCGGCCGCGCGTTGCAGCGCCGGCGGAGGGGATAACAATGCTGTCGCATCAGGGGATCTGGTCCGCGATCGACCGGCTGGCAGCCCGCAACGGGCTTTCCACCTCCGGGCTCGCCAAGCTTGCCGGCCTCGATCCGACCACCTTCAACAAGTCCAAGAGGATCGCCCGCGACGGCCGCGAACGCTGGCCGTCGACGGAATCGCTTGCCAAGATCCTGGAGGCGACCGGCGACAGCCTCGACTGCCTGATCTCCCTGATGGAGCCCGCCGACGCCGACCGCCTGCCGCTCGCCCGCACGGTGCCGCTGCTCGGCATGTCGGAGGCCAGCCATGGCGGCTTCTTCGACGATGGCGGCCGTCCCACCGGCCATGGCTGGGACGAGGTCGCCTTCCCGAACATGCCGGAAAACGCCGTCTACGCGCTGGAGGTCTCCGGCGATGCCATGCTGCCGCTCTACCGCGACGGCGACGTCGTCATCGTCTCGCCGACCGACACCGTGCGCCGCGGCGACCGGGTCGTCGTCCGCACGCGGGACGGCGAGGTGCTCGCCCGCATCCTGCACCGGAAGACCCTGCGCACGGTGGAACTCCACGCCCTCGATGCCGGCGCCGCGCCCCAGGTGCTGAGGCTCAACGAGGTCGCCTGGATCGCCCGCATCGTCTGGGCGAGCCAGTAGCGCCCACATCACTTCGCCCTTGTCCGCCGGCCGGCGACGACCGATGATGGACGCCGGGGAGCGAGGGCGGCGGAGAGCGGACGGCACGTGCGATTTCTCGGATATCTGATTGTGGCGATCGGCGCGGTCGCCCTGTTCTGGCTGCTCGCCGGCCTCGACCTGCCGACGGAAGAGACGCCGGATGCAGTCGAGGTCACCGCCGTGACGGAGCCGGCACCGGCAGCCAAGGCAGACGCTCCCGAGGACGATGCGGCGGCGCCCGGGCCTTCGGACGACGCCTCGGTCGAACAGAACATCGCACCCGCACCCACTCACAGCGATACATCCCCATCGCCTGCCGCGTCGCAGCCTCAAGGCCGGATGGTCGAGCTGCCGCCGGCGCGCAACGTCACGCCGAAGGAGATGACGCAGGGGCCCGTGGCGGTCGGTCCGACCCTGCGGTTGCCCGGCCCGCCTCCCCCGCTGAAGCCGAAGCGCCCGAAGCGCTTCTTCCGGGTCGTCGTCAGCGATGCCGGCACCATCGATGCCGGCGACGTGACCATAAAGATCGCCGATGTGGAGACGCCGGAGCTGAACCGGATGTGCACGGACGCGAACGGCAAGGAGTGGCCCTGCGGCCTGATTGCACGCACGGCGCTGCGGCGCCTCATCCGCATCCGCGCCATCGAGTGCGCCCCGCCGGCGGCCGACGACGGCGCGACGATCACCACTGCCTGCAAGGTCGGCCCGCTCGACATCGCCACCTGGCTGGTCGGACGCGGCTGGGCGAAACCGACGGTCGACAATCCGCAACTCGTCAAGGCCCGCGACGCGGCGAAGGCGGCAAAGCGCGGGCTGTGGCGCTGACGGGTTAAGTGCCGGCGAGGTCCACCTGCGGCGCATCTGCGTCGGCATAGGTGACGGAGACGGTCGCCCCGGAAAACCGCTCGATGAGATCGGCCGCGTCAGCGACCGCCGCTTCGAGGTCACCTTCGCCGAGCGACTGGATGGTCAGCACCGCGCGGCGGCTTTCGGGCGTCACCAGCGAGCGCGCGTCCTGGCGCCAGTTCCAGCGCCGGCACAGCACCTTCTCGGCATCCGCATAGACCACCTCGCCGGGCTTCGGCGGCGCCTCGGTCACCCCGTCGACGCCGGCAGGCGCCATGTCCCGGAAACTGTCGTCGGGGCGGGAATGGCGAAAGGCGATGTCGCCCGCGACCTTGTCCAGATCGTCCGCCCCGGCCGGAAAGACATGGGAGAGCGAGATGGCGTTGTAGGCATCGACGAAGCCGTTGATGGTAACGAGGTCGCGCCCGGCAAGGACGTTCTTGACCAGCCGCTCGACCGAGGAGCGGTAGCTGGTCTGCTTGATGCCGAAGGCGCGGTAGGCCCGTCGCCAGACGGCAATGCCGGGGATTTCGGCAAGCGCCGTGTCGCCCCAGCGCTCCCGGCACGCGGCCATGCGCTCCGCGATGACAGCATCCAGCTCCGGCGGCCGCTCCGCCTTGATCTGAAGATCGTTGGCGATGAGGACGGCTACCCGAAAGGCCGGGAAATCGGAAATGATGTCGGTGATGTCGAGCTTCATGGCCCCGCTGATAGCCGATCCGCGCGCGCCATGCCACCGTCTCCCAAATGCGTCGCAAAGGCGGGCTGCATTCGTGAGGCGTTCGCGATATCGTCGCGCCGCCAGCCAAAAAGGACCCCGCCGATGAGCACCACCGACGCCCGTCCGGGCGAAATCGCCCTTGACTTCGACCCCGCCGAGCGCGCCACCGACGCCGGCCTCGTCTTCATCGGCCGCATCCGCACGCCCTGGGACGAGCGGTCCGACTGCCCGCGCAACACCCGCGAGGCTTTGGAGCGCGGCGCCATCGCAACGCTGGAGTTCGACAAGGCCTATCGCGAGGGCCTTACCGGCCTCGACAACACGACCCATCTCCACGTCGTCTACTGGATGCACCAGTCGCGCCGCGACCTCATCGTCCAGTGCCCGAACCACTCCAACGGCCCCAAGGGCGTCTTTGCGCTCCGCTCGCCCGTGCGGCCGAACCCGATCGCGCTCGCCGTCGCCGAGGTCGTCGGCATGGACCTTTCCGAGGGCCGCATCGCGGTGCGCGGCCTCGACTGCCTCGACGGCACCCCCCTCCTCGACATCAAGCCCTATTTCTCCGGCATCGACTCCCGCCCCGACGCCAAAGTGGGGTGGATGGACAAGAAGTAGGGCAAAGAACGAGGTCACCCGGATCGCAGCATGGCGAACCGCGTAACGGTCATGCAAAATGTCCGTTAACGAATCGGCGAGCCCTTGCGCGTAGGTTCGCTTTTTGTTCTAATCGTGCGGTATCTCCGTTGAGCATGGAAAGCCAGATGAAAGAGCAATCGATCGACACGATCCTCGGCTTTTCAAAATCCCTCGGCGGCAAGCGATTCCGCACCGTGCTGGCCGATCCGCCCTGGCGGTTCACCAACCGCACAGGCAAGGTCGCGCCCGAGCATCGCCGGCTGTCGCGCTACGACACCATGACCACCGACGAAATCTGCGCCCTGCCGGTGGCCGACATCGTCGAGCAGCCGGCCCATCTCTATCTCTGGGTCCCGAACGCGCTCCTTCCGGACGGCCTGCGCGTCCTGTCCGCATGGGGGTTCGAGTACAAGTCCAACATCGTCTGGCACAAGGTGCGCAAGGACGGCGGCTCGGACGGGCGCGGCGTCGGCTTTTATTTCCGCAACGTCACGGAGCTCCTGCTGTTCGGCGTGCGCGGCAAGAACGCCAGGACCGAGGCGCCCGGCCGCCGGCAGGTCAACTATGTCGCCTCGCGCAAGCGCGAGCACTCGCGCAAGCCCGACGAGCAGTATGAGATCATCGAAAGCTGTTCGAACGGACCGTATCTGGAACTCTTCGCCCGCGGCACCCGTCCCGGCTGGACCTATTGGGGCAACCAGGCGACTGACGAATACAAGCCGACCTGGAAGACCTACGCCTACAATTCCGCATCCGGGTCTGTCGACGCCGCGGAGTAGTCGAAGGTCACGACGTCGCTCGGAATGCCGATCAACACCAGCGGACAGGGATTGCCGACCCCGCGCAGGACACGGTCCTGCAGTTTCGCCCAGTGCGTCGTCGCCTCGCCGTATTTGTCGCTGGCAAAGACATCGACCCAGGCCTGCCGGAAATCGCCCATGCGCTCCGCCCGGGCCTCGATCATCGAGCGTTGTCGGCTTGTCGGCGTGTAGCCATAGGCATCGAGCGCCGCGATGTCGTCGACGTCGCAATCGTCCGCAAACCGGCGCAGCAGCGTGCGGATGTTCTCGTGCATCGATGTCCCGCGGGTAATGATGCCGCCGACGGAAACGGCCCCTTCGGCGTGCAGCCGCTTGAAATTCTCCAGGTCACGATCGAAGAACGGATCCTTGTTGTTCCATTCGATCTCGAGCGCAAAGACCGATTGGGCCTCGCCGAACGCCTTGACGTGATCGATCTCGTGCGACAGCGAGGCGACCTCTTTTTCCTCGGAGTCCTCGCCCCACTGCACGAGCTTGCGCACGCTGATGTTGCGCTTCTTCCAGCCACGGTCCGCCAGCGCGCGGCGGATGCGCTGGGTCCCGTGCGCCTCGCCGCCGCCACCGGCAACGAGTTCAAGGATCGGGATCGAAAGGCCGAGAAGAACGTCCTCGATATCCCGCTCCGCTGCCGCCATGTCCTGGGAGACGATTGCCTCGGCGTGGTGCAGCGCCAGGATGTCGAAGTTTCGGTCCCTCAGCCTTTCGAACATCGTCCCTACCGCGTCAGCGGCTTGTATTTCATGCGGTGCGGGTTGGCGGCGTCGGCGCCGAGGCGGCGGACCTTGTCGGCCTCGTAGTCCTCGAAGTTGCCCTCGAACCACTCCACATGGCTGTCGCCCTCGAAGGCGAGGATGTGCGTCGCGAGGCGGTCGAGGAACATGCGGTCATGCGAGATGATGACGGCGCAGCCGGCATAGTCCTCCAGCGCGTCTTCAAGGGCCGCAAGGGTTTCGGTGTCGAGGTCGTTGGTCGGCTCGTCGAGCAGCAGCACGTTGGAGCCTTCCTTCAGGAGCTTCGCCAGGTGCACCCGGTTGCGCTGGCCGCCGGAGAGCGAGCCGACCTTCTGCTGCTGGTCGCCGCCCTTGAAGTTGAAGGACGAGCAATAGGCCCGGGAATTGACCTCGCGCTTGCCGAGCAGGAGCACGTCGTTGCCGCCGGAGATCTCCTCCCAGACCGTCTTGCCCGCCGAAAGGTCGTCGCGCGACTGGTCCACATAGCCGAGCTTCACCGTCTCGCCGAGGGCGATTTCGCCGCTGTCCGGGGTTTCCTGGCCGGTGATCATGCGGAAGAGGGTCGTCTTGCCGGCGCCGTTCGGGCCGATGACGCCGACGATGCCGCCGGGCGGCAGTTCGAAGGAGAGATCGTCGATCAGCAGCCGGTCGCCATAGCCCTTCGAGACGCCCTGGACCGAGACGACGTTGTCGCCGAGCCGCGGCCCCGGCGGAATGACGATCTGCGCCGCGCCCGGCACCCGGGCCTCGTTGCGCTGCACCAGTTCGTCATAGGCGCGGATGCGGGCCTTGGACTTCGCCTGCCGCGCCTTCGGGCTGGCCGCGATCCACTCGCGCTCCCGGTCGATGGTGCGCTGGCGCGCCGCGTCCTCGCGCTGCTCCTGAGAGTAGCGCTTGGCCTTCTTGTCCAGATAGATCGAGTAGTTGCCCTCATAGGGAATGCCGCGGCCGCGATCGAGCTCCAGGATCCAGCCGGTGACGTTGTCGAGGAAGTAGCGGTCGTGGGTGACGATCAGCACCGAGCCCTTGTATTCGCGAAGGTGCCGCTCCAGCCAGGCGACGGTCTCCGCGTCCAGATGGTTGGTCGGCTCGTCGAGGAGCAGCAGGTCTGGTTCGGCAAGCAGCAGCTTGCACAGCGCCACACGGCGCCGCTCGCCGCCGGAAAGGCTTTCGATCTTCGCATCGTTCGGCGGACAGCACAGCGCATCCATCGCCATCTCGACCTGGGAATCGAGGTCCCACAGGTTCTGGGAATCGATGACGTCCTGCAGTTCCGCGCCCTCGGCCGCCGTCTCGTCGGAGTAGTTCATCATCAGCTCGTTGTAGCGGTCGAGGATCGCCTTCTTCTCCGCGACCCCCTCCATGACGTTGCCGATGACGTCCTTGTCCGCATCCAGTTGCGGCTCCTGCGGCAAATAGCCAACCGTCGCACCGTCCGCCACCCAGGCCTCGCCGGTGAACTCGGTGTCGAGCCCGGCCATGATTCGAAGCAGCGTCGACTTGCCCGAACCGTTGATGCCGAGCACGCCGATCTTGGCGTCGGGATAGAAAGACAAATTGATATTGTCGAGAACCTTCTTGCCGCCGGAATAGGTCTTCGACAGACCCTGCATATGATAGATGAATTGCCGCGCCATGATCGCGTCGCTCGCTCCGAAACCTGTTGGAAAATCTGCGTTCTTGTAGAGAAACATTGTCCGCCCGGCAATCGGGGGCAGAGGTTTTTTGCACGTCCCGGGCGCCGCGGGCAAAGGCCGGACACGTTCCAAAATTCGGATACGTCATTTCCATAGAAGGCGAAACGGTTTAGACTTTGTATTAAGGGGTTGCAGAAAAAGACCCTCGCGGAAACGCCGCTCCCGGTACCGATTGCGCCCCTTCGAACGACCGTATTCGTCTTCCTTCCTCGCGCGCCCCCCCGCGCAAAGACAATTGGTGGAGTAGGAGATGAGCGAGCTGTCGGACCTGTCCCGCCGGAATGACGTGCATGTCATGAAACCGGAAGGGACGGAGGCTTTGATTCGCGCCCTTATCGAGGACGGCTATGAGGTGATTGGCCCCAAGGTCATCGCCCAGGCCATGCTCTACGAGCCCTATGAGGCCGGCGAGACGCCGCCGGCCGGCTGGACCGACGAGCAGGACGGCGGGCGCTACCGGCTGATTGCCCGCGACGATCGCAAGCTGTTCGACTATGTGGTCGGCCCGCAGGGCTTCAAGCGCTACCTGTTCCCGCCGCGCGAGAAGCTGTGGAGCGCCAAACGCACGCCGGACGGCTTCGCCGTCGGCCGCGACGGTGCGCCGGCCAAGGCCTATGCCTTCTTCGGCGCCAGGGCCTGCGAGGTCGCGGCGATCGCCGTCCAGGACCGGGTCTTCGACAATGGCGAATTCGCCGATCCGACCTACAACGCCCGCCGCGCCAAGGCCTTCATCGTCTCCGTTGACTGCTCGCGGTCGGCCTCCACCTGCTTCTGCGATTCCATGGGCACGGGCCCGGCGCCGGAAGCCGGCTACGACATCCGCCTCAGCGAGATCTTCGAGGACGGCCACCATGTGCTGCTCGTCCGCTCCGGCAGCGAAGCGGGCGCCGCCATCCTTGAAAAGCTCGACCTGAAGAAGGCCAAGAAGGCGGACCTGGAAAAGGCCGACGCCAACAGCCGGCGCGCCGCGGAGATGCAGACAAGGGTGATGCCGGAGGACGCCCGCGAGGTGCTCGCCCGCAACATGAAGCACAGCCATTGGGTCGAAGTCGGCAAGCGGTGCCTCGGCTGCGGCAGTTGCACCATGGTCTGCCCGACCTGCTTCTGTGCGGCCATGGAGGACGTCACAGGGCTCGACCCGGACAGCGCGGAACGCTGGCGCCAATGGGACACCTGCTTCTCGGTCAATCACAGTTTCATCCACGGCGGCGCCATCCGCCAGGAAGCCTGGTCGCGCTACCGCCAGTGGATCACCCACAAGCTGTCGTTCTGGCACGAGCAGTTCGGCCAGTCCGGCTGCGTCGGCTGCGGCCGCTGCATCACCTGGTGTCCGGTCGCCATCGACATCGTGGAAGAAACCCGGACCATTCGCGACAGCGAGAAAACGGAGGCGCTTCATGGTTGATCAACGCGACATGGCATCGATCATCGGCGAGGTCGGCTTTTTCGACGGCCTCCCCCCCGACACCCTGGAGCTGCTCGCCGGCTGCGCCAAGAACGTGCGCTTCAACGCCGGCGACTACATCTACCGCGAGGGCCAGGCGGCCGACACCTTCTACATCATCCGCCACGGCTCGGTCGCCGTGCAGCTCCATGTCCCCGGCCGCCGGCCGCTGGTCATCGAATCCCTGACCACCAACGAGGTGCTCGGCTGGTCGTGGATCGTCGCGCCCTACCGCTGGTCGTTCGACGCCCAGTGCGTGACGCTCGTGCGCGCGCTCGCCTTCGACGCCACCTGCCTGCGCACCAAGATGGAGACCGACTGCGCGGTCGGCTACGAGATGCTCCGCCGCTTCGTCACGGTGATGTCGCAGCGCCTGCGCGGCACCCGCATCCGCCTTGCCGACATGTACGCACCGACGGTCAACGCCGCGGACTAGACCCTGAGGGGAGGTCGCCCATGAACGTCCATCCCGGAACCGCCAAGCCGGTCGAGGATCCGATGCTGCCGCTGACCTATGAGGTGGTCGGCATCAAGAAAGAGCTTCCCGACACGGTCACGCTCGATCTGCGCGCGCCAAACGGCATGCCGTTCGAGTTCGAGCCGGGCCAGTTCAACATGCTCTACGCCTTCGGCGTCGGCGAGATCCCGATCTCGATCTCCGGCGACACCTCCGATCCGATGCAGCTCGTCCACACCATCCGCGTCGTCGGCAAGGTCTCCCAGGCCTTCGCCAAGCTGAAGGAAGGCGACAGCATCGGCGTGCGCGGGCCCTATGGCGTCGGCTGGCCGGTCAACAACATCAAGGGCAGCGACGTGGTCATCGTCGGCGGCGGCCTCGGCCTCGCCCCCCTGCGCCCGGCGATCTATTCGGTGCTGGCCAATCGCGGCCAGTTCGGCAACGTCGTCATCCTCTACGGCGCCCGCACCCCGAACGACCTCCTGTTCGAGGAACAGCTCCACGAATGGCGCGGCCGCTTCGACCTCCATCTCGACGTCATCGTCGACCGGGCCGAGGCCGGCTGGCCGGGCCGCGTCGGCGTCGTCACCCAGCTCATCGACAATGCCGTGTTCGACCCGGAGGAGACGGCGGCCTTCGTCTGCGGCCCCGAGATCATGATGCGCTACGCGGTCCAGGCGCTCGCCGACCGTGGCGTCGACACCAAGAATGTCTACGTCTCCATGGAGCGCAACATGCATTGCGCGCTGGGCTTCTGCGGCCACTGCCAGTTCGGCGGTACCTTCGTGTGCCGTGACGGGCCGGTCTTTGCCTACGACACCATCTCCGAACTCTTCACCACCCGGGAGGCCTGACATGGCGGACAAACCGAGACTGGCGGTCTGGAAGTTCTCCTCCTGCGACGGATGCCAGCTCAGCCTGCTCGACTGCGAGGACGAACTCCTGGCCGTCGCCGGCGCCGTGGAGATCGCCTATTTCCTGGAGGCGACCCGCACCCCGCCTGAGGGGCCCTACGACATCTCGCTGGTCGAGGGCTCGATCACGACGCCGGCCGATTCGGTGCGCATTGCCGAAATCCGGCGCCAGTCGAAGACGGTCATCAGCATCGGCGCCTGCGCCACCTCCGGCGGCTTCCAGGCCCTGCGCAATATCGGCGACTACGACGAGATCGTGCGCAACGTCTACGCCCATCCCGAATATATCGATGCGCTGAAGACCTCGACGCCGATCAGCAGCCGCATCCATGTGGATTTCGAGCTGCGCGGCTGCCCGGTCAACAAGCACCAACTCCTGGAGGTGGTCGCCGCCAGCCTTGCCGGGCGCCGGCCGAACGTGCCGAACTATTCCCAATGCGTGGAATGCAAGCGCTCCGGCATCGTCTGCGTCATGGTCGCCCACGGCACGCCGTGCCTCGGCCCGGTGACCCAGGCCGGCTGCGGGAGCCTCTGCACCAGTTGCGACCGCGGCTGCTACGGCTGCTTCGGCCCCAAGGAGGAGGCCAACACGCGCAGCCTCGGCAAACGCATTTCGGAAGATTTCGGCGTCGGCCACCGGGCGACGGCCGACATGTTCAGGACCTTCAACGCAGGCGCGGAACCGTTCCGCAGGGAGGCGCTTCGCCATGACGAGCACTGATCAGACCCTGCCGGAAGGCATCCAGGCCCAGAACCGCACCATCGTCGTCGACGAGCTGGCCCGCGTGGAAGGCGAAGGCGCCCTCGACGTCAAGGTCGAGGACGGCGTCATCACCAACATCAAGTTCCGCATCGTCGAGCCGCCGCGCTTCTTCGAGGCACTCCTGCGCGGCCGCATGTATTCCGACGCCCCCGACGTCACCGCCCGCATCTGCGGCATCTGCCCGATCGCCTATATGCTCGGCGCCATCAACGCCATGGAGGACGCCTTCGACATCGTCCCGCCCGCCCAGATCAAGCGGCTCCGCCGGCTGATCTATTGCGGCGAGTGGATCGAGAGCCACGTGCTCCATTCGGCGATGCTGCACGCGCCGGATTTCTTGGGCCTTGCCGATGCGTTCCTGATCGCCAAGGTCAATCCGGACCTCGTCAAGACGGCGCTTCGCCTGAAGAAGCTCGGCAACACCATCCTGGAAGTGGTCGGCGGCCGCGCCGTCCATCCGGTCAACCTCAAGGTCGGCGGCTTTTACCGCACGCCGCGCAAGGCCGACGTCAAGGCGCTTGAAGGCGAGCTGGAATGGGCCATCGGCGCCTCGGTCGAACTGCTTGAGGCCTTCGCCGGCTTCGACTATCCGGATTTCGAGCAGGACTATCTGTGCGTCTCCATGCGCCACCCGGACGAATACGCGATCCAGGAAGGCAACCTCGTCTCCAGTCGCGGGCTCGACATCCGCGTCGCCGACTTCCCGAAACACTTCTACGAGGAGCATGTCGAGCACTCCAACGCCCTGCACGGGCGCACGCGCGAGGGCGAGCCTTACCTGGTCGGCCCGATCGCCCGCTACAACAACAACTACGAGCAGCTCTCCCCCTACGCCAAGGAGATGGCGGAAAAGGTCGGGCTGCCGCGCGTCGTCAGGAACCCCTACCAGAGCATCCTGGTGCGCATGGTCGAGACGCTTTACGTCTGCGAGGAAGCCCTTGCGATCGTCCGCGAATACGAGGAGCCGGCCGCGCCCTCCGTGCCGGTCGACATCCATGCCGGAGCGGGCGCCGGCGCGGGCGTCACCGAGGCGCCGCGCGGCATCTGCTGGCACCACTACAGCCTCAACGATGCCGGCCGCATCCTCAACGCCACCATCGTGCCGCCCACGGCCCAGAACCAGCCGCAGATCGAGGACGACCTGCGCGGCGTCGTGCAGGGCAACCTCGACCTTGACGACGAGGCGCTGAAATGGCGCTGCGAGCAGACGATCCGCAACTACGATCCCTGCATCTCCTGCGCCACCCACTTCCTGAAGCTGCGCATTGACCGCGGCTGACGGCAGGGAAAGTCGACGACTGACGACAGGGACGGATCAGGCAGGGACTGGGACATGCTGATCATCGGCGTCGGCCATCCGATGCGCGGCGACGATGCGGCAGGTCCGGTCGCCGCCGAACGACTCGCCGAACTCGGGCTTGAGGCCATCGTCCTCGACGGCGAGGGCGCGCGGCTGATCCATACCTGGGAAGGCCGCGGCCATGTCGTCGTCATCGACGCCGCCGACGGCGGCGGCCCCCCCGGCACCCTCCACGTCATCGACGCCAAAAAAGAAGAACTCGCCTCCGGCCGCTTCCACTATTCCAGCCACGCCTTCGGCCTCGCCGAAGCGGTAGAGACCTCCCGCGTCCTCGGCGACCTGCCGGAACGCTTCACCATCTACGCCATCACCGGCGCCGACTTCACCCTCGGCAAAGGCCTCTCGCCGGACGTCGCCGACACGGTCGAGCGGGTCGTGGAGAGGATCGCGGAAAGCGCCCAGGCTGCAACTTCAAGCACCCCCAGCCCCACCCCCCTCGACAAATAAGTTGATTTCAGCCGTCCGGCTTATACGCTTTCGCTGTTCGGAAAAGACCGGCCTTGTAGGAAATGCCGGATCCGGGGGAGGATGTCATGCGTCACGCACGGCTTTTGGTTGTGCTTGCATTGCCGTTGCTGGCGGCCTGCGAGGAAAAGACGGAAGCTCCGCCGCCGCCGGTTCGCGCCATCAAGTCGATGGTGGTCTCCGATCGCGTCGGCGAGCAGCAGAGGAAGATCGCCGGCGTCGTCGAGGCGGCCACGGTCACCGACCTTTCCTTCGAGATCGGCGGCCGGGTGACCGAGCTTCCCGTCGATATCGGCCAGGCCGTTGCGACCGGCGACACGGTCGCCCGGATCGACCCGACGCCGCTGGAGCTGGCCCTCAAATCCGCCGTCGGCGAACTCACCGAGGCACAGTCCAAGCTCACCGACGCCAAGGCCAAGTTCGAACAGCAGGACGCCCTCTTTGCCAAGGGCTATACCACCAAGAGCGCCTACGACACGGCACAGGCGAACCTGTCCAGCGCCGAGGCCGTCGTCGACCGCCTGAAGGCCCAGCGCGCCAAGGCCGAGCGCGACCTCAACAACGCCACCCTCACCGCCCCCTTCGACGGTCGCATTTCCGAAAAATACGTCGAGCGGTTCACCGAGGTCTCGAGCGGCCAGAAGATCGTGCAGTTGAGCGCCGGCGGCGAGCGCGAGGTCCAGGCCAACGTGCCGGCCGGCATCATCGGCCGCATCGCCACCGGCGACACGGTCTCCGTCACCTTCCCGACCCTGCCCGGCAGGACGGTTGCCGGCACCATCACCCAGATCGGCTCGCGCGCCGGCCAGAGCAACGCATTCCCCGTCATCGCCGCCCTGGCCGAGGACGACCCGGAGATCCGCGCCGGCATGACCGCGGAGGTCACCTTCTCCTTCCGCACGGCGGAGACCGGGGAGGCGTTCCTGGTGCCGCTGCCGGCCGTCGTCGCCCGCGGCGACAAGCGCAAGGGCGTCGTCTATGTCTATGACAGGGCGGCCGGCGTCGTCCGCGAACGCCCGATCCAGATCGTCAACATCCGGGACAATTTCCTCGTCGTCTCCGGCGGCCTTGAAAAGGGCGACGTCATTGCCGTCGCGGGAACCTCGTTCCTGCACGACGGCATGGAGGTCAAGCTCCTCGAAACGCCCGAAGCGGAGTAGTCCCGATGGGGTTCCTGACCAGATGGGCGCTCGACAACAGCATGCTGTTCCTGCTGCTGGTGATCTTCATCGTCCTTGCCGGCCCGGCCTCGTTCATCACCCACCCGTCCCGCGAGGACCCGGAGATCACCATCCGCACGGCGCTGGTGACGGCGAATTTCCCCGGCATGGCGCCGCCCCGGGTGGAGGATCTGATTACCCAGAAGCTGGAGGAGAAGATCCGCGAAATGCCCGAGGTCGACGAGATCAAGTCGTCCTCGCGCACCGGCGCCAGCACCGTCACCATCACCCTCCACGACCGCTACACCGATCTCGGCCCGATCTGGCAGGACCTGCGCAACAAGATGAACGACGTCAAGTCGGAGCTGCCGGAAGGCACCTCCGGGCCGTTCGTCAACGACACCTATGGCGAGGTGGCGATGGCCACCGTCGCGCTCACCGCCGACGGCTTCAGCCGTGCCGAGATGCGCCAGACGGCCCGCGACCTGCGCAACAGGCTCTACACCGTCAACGGCGTCCGCAAGGTCGAGCTCTTCGGCGTGGAGCCGGAGCGCATCTTCATCGAGATCAACAACATCCACGTCGCCCAGCTCGGCATCAGCATCCGCGACGTCATGCAGACGGTGTCGAAGACCAACGTGATCTCGCCGGGCGGGCGGTTGCAGGTCGGCGACAACAGCGTGGTCGTGGAGCCGACCGGCAATTTCGACAGCATCGAGGACATCCGCGACGTCCCGATCGAGATCCCGAACGATCCCGGCCGGCTGGTCTATCTGCGCGACATCGCGACGATCACCCGGGACTATGCCGATCCGCCCGAGGCCCCCGCCTTCTTCAATGGCAGGCCGGCGGTGGTCCTGTCCGTGCAGATGGTCGAAAAGTTCGATTCCTTCACATTCGGCGACGAACTGAAGGCCAAGGTCACGGAGCTGGAGAACACGCTGCCGATCGGCTACCAGCTCAGCTTCATCACCTTCCAGCCGAAGGAAATCCGCACCGCCGTCGACGGCGTCGTCAGCAATCTCTACCAGACCGTCGCCATCGTCCTCATCGTCGTCGTCCTCTTCCTCGGCTGGCGCACGGGCCTCATCGTCGGCTCCATGGTGCCGCTGACCATGCTGATGACGCTCCTCGTCATGCGCCAGGTCGGCATCGAGCTTGAGCGCATGTCGCTGGCCTCGCTGATCATCGCCCTCGGCCTCCTCGTCGATAACGGCATCGTCATGGCCGAGGAGATCGGCCGGCGAATGTCGCTCGGCGAGGACCGCACCCGCGCCGCCATCGACACCGGCCGGACCATGGCGCTGCCGCTGCTGGCCTCCAGCCTGACCACCATCTTCGCCTTCATGCCGCTGATGCTGTCGGAGAACGCGGCGGGCGAATACATGCGCTCGCTGTCGCTGGTCATCGCCATCGCGCTTTTGACCTCGTGGGTCTTTGCCATGACCATCACGCCGCTGTTCTGCGTCTGGGGCCTGAAGACGCCGAAGCCGGTCGACGAGGACGCCGCCTTCGACACCCGCTTCTACCGCACCTACCGCAGGGCGCTCGGCCTGCTCCTCAGTTTCCGGCTTCCGTTCCTGGCGGCGACCGTCGCGCTCCTCGTCGTCGCCGTCTGGGGCATGCAGTTCGTGCCGAAGATCTTCTTTCCCGAATCCGACCGCCTGCAGCTTCAGGTCTATGTCGACCTTCCGGTCGGCTCCAACACCTACGGCACGACGGCAACGACGATGAAGCTCGCCACCTGGCTCTCCGACAAGGACGAGAACCCGGACATCGTCTCCAACATCGCCTATGTGGCAAGCGGCGGCCCGCGCTTCTATCTCGGCCTCAATCCGATCGATCCCGACCCCCACCGCGCCTTCCTCATCGTCAACGTCGCCTCCGCCGAGGCCGTCAAGACGGTCCGCGACCACATCGTCGACTACGCGGCCGGCAACCTGCCTCAGGCAAGGGTGAGCGTGAAGCCGATGTCCATGGGATCGAGCGAGGCGGGCCTCGTCGAATACCGCATCGGCGGCCCGGACGCCGGCACGCTCTATGCGGCGGCCGAAAAGCTGGAGCGCGACATGCGCTCCATCAACGGCACGGTCGACATCAAGAACGACTGGGAAAACCGGATCATGAAGGTGGTGGTCGAGATCGACCAGAACCGCGCCCGCCGCGCCGGGGTGACGTCGGAATCGATCGCCAACGCCCTCAACGCGCTTCTGTCCGGCACCCAGATCACCGACTACCGCGAGGGCGACACGGTGATCCCGATCTACCTCCGGTCCGAGGAGGACGTGCGCACAAACGTCGACCGGCTGCGCACCCTCAACATCGCCGTCTCCGATGAAAAACCCGTGGCCCTGATCCAGGTCGCCAACCTCACCGGCTTTGCCGACTTCTCCGTCATCAAGCGGCGCAACATGGAGCGGGTCATCACCGTCTCCGGCAAGAACCTGACGAAATCGGCGACCGCCCTCGACGCCGAAGTGTCGGAAAAGCTGCCGGACCTCGGCCTGCCGGACGGCTATCGCATCGAAAAGGGTGGCGAGATCGAGAGTTCCGGCGAGGCGCGGCAGTCCCTGTTCGCCAACATGCCGCTCGCCTTCGCGCTGATCCTCATCGTGCTCGTCGGCCAGTTCAACAGCTTCATCCGGCCGGTGATCATCCTCGCCGTCATCCCGCTGACGATCACCGGGGTGACGGTCGCGCTCCTCGTCATGCCCGGCGCCAACCTTTCCTTCGTCGCCATTCTCGGGCTGTTGTCGCTCGCCGGCATCATCATCAACAACGCCATCGTGCTGATCGACCGCATCGACATCGAACGAAGCGACGGCCTCACCGTCAACGAGGCCATCCTTACCGCCTCGACCAAGCGGCTGAGGCCGATCGTCATGACCACGGTGACGACCGTGCTCGGCCTGCTGCCGATCATCATCTCCCGCGACGTGCTGTTCTACGACCTTGCCGTCGTCGTCTCCGGCGGCCTGATCCTCGGCACCGTCCTGACCCTCGGGGTCGTCCCCGTCCTCTACGGCCTGTTCTACAGCAAGAGCGCCCGCAGGGAGAATGAGGCCGCGTCCACCGAAAGCCCGGCATAGGACCATGTCCAGCGCGCCGTCAGAGGTCGAGGCCGAGACACCGGACGCCCGGCGCTGGCTGCCGGGGCGCGAGATGTTCCGGCGGCCGACGGACGCCGCAGCGCGCCTGCGCAAGCACGTGCCGGACTGGCTCAGGCGGCTGATCTCGGCGGGCATCGTCTCCGACGACCCGGAGGTGCGGCGGCGTCAAAAATTCGTCAACATCGCCACCTTCGCCGCCGCCGCCGACGCCCTCCACCACACCGTCGTCAACCTCGCCTACGACGCCTCGGGCCTGTTCTTCCTCAACGTCTACAACCTCGCCATCGCCGCCATCTTCCTCGCGGCGCACCGCTTCCACCGCTATGGCGAGCACTTTGCGGCGGCGACCCTCGTCGGCATCATGAGCACGACCCATTTCCTCGTCGTCTGGGCCGTCGGGCTCTCGGCCGACCTGCACATCTATTTCACCATGGCCGGCGCCATCCTGTTCCTGTTCGGCATCCAGAACTGGCGCTGGTGGCTGCCCTTCCTCGTCATTGCCATGGCCTCGCTGATGATCTCGCTGACGGTGGTCTCCGAGACCGGCCCCCTGATGCCGTTCGACGACCAGATCCACCGCATCCTCTCCGCCCAGGGCTTCTTCAACGCCATGGTCACAAATGCGCTCCTCATCGGCTACGTGCTGTGGGCGCTGCGCCGGGCCGAGCAGAACCTGCAGTTCGAGCACGCCCGCTCCGAGGCGTTATTGACCAACATCCTGCCGGAGAGGATCGCCGAACGGCTGAAGGCCGATCCGGGCGCCACCATCGCCGACAAGCACGACCACGTCACCGTGCTCTTCGTCGACCTCGTCGGCTTCACGCCCGTCGCCCGCAATCTCGGCCCAGAGGAGGTCGTCTCCTATCTCGACCGTCTGTTTACGCAGTTCGACATCCTGATCGACCGGTTCGAAGCAGAAAAGATCAAGACCATCGGCGATGCCTACATGATCGTCGGCGGGCTTGACGGCGACTGCCGCAAGGGCTCGGCCGATCTCGGCCGGCTGGCGCTGGCGCTCCTTGAGACGATCGCCGACCAGCCGCAGCTCGGCGAAGCCCGCCTGACGCTGCGCGCGGGCATCCATTGCGGCCCGGCCATTGCCGGCGTCATCGGCGAGCGCCGCTTCACCTATGACGTCTGGGGCGATGCGGTGAACGTCGCCTCGCGCATGGAAAGCCAGGGCCTGCCCGGCCGCATCCAGGTCTCCGAGATATTCGTCGAGGCAACGCGCGACGTCTTCGACTTCGAGCCGCGCGGCGACATCAACATCAAGGGCATCGGCCCGATGCGCACCTTTCTGATCAAGGGCGAGCGGGAGACTGCAGCAGACGTGCCGGAAATACCATCCTGACACGCGGGCACCGGAAAGGTCTCCCGATCCAGCGCCATTGCACACCCGCGCCTGCCCAAAATTCAGCCGTCACCCCGGGCTTGACCCGGGGCCTATTGTCCCTTCCCGAACGGTATGCCGGCCGTTGGCGGAACGGGGCCAATGCGCGCTCCTCGGCCATGCCTGGACGCGCAATGGGCTACCGTGCCGATACGGGCAATGGACCCCGGGTCGAGGCTTCGCCGCGCCCGGGGTGACGGGAGAGGGCCCGCGACCGGCCTCACATCGCGCCAGCCCCGTGCGGCGACGGTACCACCTGTCGCTTTTCTGAATTGCCGGGCCTACCTGAGCCTTGAGCCGGGAAGGAAAACCGCCAGTGGAACCGGATCGGCGGTCCCCGAGTTTCATGCCGGCTGCCGGCCTGCTATGACTGCGCCATAAGACCGTCAGCGTCCTCCGCCATTGCCAAAGCCGCGGCGCCTGTCACCGCCCTTCCATTTCCGTTCTTCCGCGAGGCTGCATGACCACCGACCAGATCATCCTGTTCAGCCTGTTCGGGCTCGTCTTTACGATGCTCCTATGGGGCAGGTTCCGCTACGACCTCGTCGCCTTCGTCGCGCTGCTGGCCGGGCTCGTGCTCGGCGTCGTGCCGAAGGAAGCGGCGTTTTCCGGCTTTGGCCATCCGGCGACCATCATCGTCGCCCTGGTGCTCGTCGTCTCGCGCGGCCTCGTCGTCTCCGGCGCCGTGGAAATGCTGACCGGCAAGCTGATCGATGCGGGACGAAGCCTCTCCGCCCACATCGCCGTCATGGCCGGCCTCGGCGGTGCGCTGTCGGCCGTCATGAACAATGTCGCCGCCCTCGCGCTCCTGATGCCGGTCGACCTCAACGCCGCCGCCAAGGCCGAACGCAGCCCGGGCCTCACCCTGATGCCGCTCGCCTTTGCCACCATCCTCGGCGGCCTCGTCACGCTGATCGGCACGCCGCCCAACATCATCGTCGCCCAGTTCCGCGACCGGGCGCTCGGCAGCCCCTACCACATGTTCGATTTCGCCCCCGTCGGCCTTGCCTGCGCCGTCGTCGGCATCGCCTTCGTCGCCCTTGTCGGCTGGCGCCTGATCCCGCAGGACAAGAACGCCGGCAACGCGGTCAAGGAGCTGTTCGACGTCAAGGGCTACATCTCCGAACTGGTCGTCGGCGAGAAATCGAAGCCCGTCGGCATGAAGGTCTCCGAGCTGGACGAGGTGGCGATCGAGACCGACACGGAGATCCTCGGCCTGGTGCGGGGCGGCCAGCGCATGGCCGGACTTGCCCGCCGGGTCGAGATCCAGGCCGGAGACATCCTGGTCGTGGAGGCCAAGCCCGACGCGCTCGACCAGTTCGCCTCCAAGCTGAAGCTGGAGTTCCAGGGCGAGGAAAAGCACCGCAGCGCCGAGGGCGGCGGCATGAACCTGATGGAAGTGGTGGTGCCGCGCGACGCGCGCATCGCCGGCCGCTCGGCCATGTCCATGCGGCTCCTCTACCGCCATGGCGTGACCCTCCTCGGCGTCTCGCGCTCCGGCAAGCGGTTTTCCGAAAGCTTGCGCAAACTGACCATCCGGCCCGGCGACGTGCTCCTGCTGCTCGGACCGGAAGAACGGCTATCCAATGTCGTGGAATGGCTCGGCGTCCTGCCGCTCGCCGAGCGCGACCTGCAGATCACCCGCTCCGACCGGGCCTGGCCGGCGATCGCGCTCTTTGCCGGCGCCGTCGCCCTCGCCTCCTTCGGCCTCCTCTACCTGCCCGTTGCCCTGGCGATTGTCGTGGCCGCCTATGTGGCCTTCGACATCGTGCCGATCCGCCAGGTCTACGACCACATCGAATGGCCGGTGGTCGTGCTGCTCGGCTCCATGATCCCGCTCGGCGCGGCGCTGGAGACCGCCGGCGGCACGGCGCTGATCGGCAAGGGCATTGTCAGCCTGACCGAGGGCTACGGCCCGACGGTGACGCTCACCTTGCTGATGATCGTGACCATGACCCTGTCGGACGTCCTCAACAACACGGCGACAACGGTGGTCGCCGCGCCGATCGCCGTCGACATCGCCGGGCGCATGGGCACCAATGCCGATCCGTTCCTGATGGCCGTCGCCGTCGCCGCCTCCTGCGCCTTCCTCACCCCCATCGGCCACAAGAACAACACCCTCATCCTCGGCCCCGGCGGCTACGCCTTCGGCGACTACTGGCGCATGGGTCTGCCGCTGGAACTCATCGTCGTCGCCGTGGCGGTACCGATGATCCTGTTGGTCTGGCCGTTTTGAGGAGGGTGGAGCGGTGCGTTCTGGGAAACTGCGCTCGCGATCCCCTCTCCCGTCATCCCGGGCGAGCGAAGCGAGACCCGGGACCCAATGCCCCTATCGACACGGGCAGCCCTTCCCGGGTCTTGGCATGGCCGATGTCCACGCGATCTTCTCGTTCCAACACGTCCGGCATCCCGTATGGACAAGGGCAATAGGCCCCGGCTCTCCGCTTCGCTGCGGCCGGGGTGACGGCTGAGGTTCTGGCGGACGGGTGGGCATCGCATTAAGCGCTGCGCCTATCGGCAACGCCGGCTGGATTGCCGCGCTCGCTTCGCTCGCTCGCAATGACACTGAGAACATTGAAAAAACCGTCATCGCGAGCGCAGCGAAGCGATCCAGAGCGGCGGTTGCCAAGCACGCTCGCGCCGGAAGATGTGCCAGACGTCGCCACGCGGCGACCAACCCGAATCTCCACGCCAAAGCAAAGGGCGCCAAACCGGCGCCCTTCATCATCGTCGACCCTGTCGCGGCACCCTACCCGCCGATGCGCAGCCAGCTCGGCAGCACCGAGTCGTCCTTGTCCTGCGGAGCGGCCGCGGCAGGCTTTGCGGTCGGCACACTGGGCTCGCCGGAACCTGCCGACGAAACCTCCGCCGGCGGCACGGGAGTGCCGGCCTTCGCCGTCTCGGTCCCGGCCTCTTGCGTCCCCGATTCCGGCGCGGCCGCAGCATCCCCTTCAGCCGGCGTGCCCTTATCCCCGAAAATGCCGCCGAAGAACGAGCCGACGCCGCTCTCGCGTTCCGACCTCAGGGCCATGGTGCTGCCGGGCTTGGGCGCCGGCACGTCGGCCTGCTGCGTCGCACTACCGGCGGCCACCAGGGCACCAGTCGGAGCCGGATCGCGGTCATCCACGGAGCCTGCCTCGGCGATCGCGGCGCCCTCGGACCCCTTCTTGGCGCCCAGCACCTCGGCCAGCATCTTCTGGCGCTTTTCCCATTCTTCCTTGCGCCGCGCCTCTTCTTCCAGCCGGGCGACGATCTCCAGCGTCTTGGCCTCGTCCTTCTTCTGCTTGGAGGCGACCGCGGTCGCCAGGTGCGGCGGCACCGTATAGTCCGGGCAGGCGGCGCGGGCGTTGAAGTGGAGGCTGTCGTTCTCCGAGACCGCATTGAAGACGTAGCGCTTGCCGCAATAGTCGATCTTCGGCGGCTGATGCGCGATCTCGAAGTGGTCGTAGCCCTCCTTCAGCATCAGCCAGAAATCCATGTTCGGATCGTCGTGGTGCTTGGCCAGGTTCTCCGGCGTCATGCGGAACGGCAAGGCCTGCACCTGGAACGCCCGCTGGCCGCCCTTGAACGCATCGCGCGCCAGCGCATAGATCTCCGCGATCTGCGCGTCCTCCATGGCGTAGCAGCCGCGCGAGGAGCAGGCGCCGTGCACCATCAGATGCGAGCCGGTGCGCCCGTGCGCCCGGTCATAGGCGTTCGGAAAGCCGAGATTGAAGGAAAGATAGTAGTCCGAATTGGGGTTCATCTGTGCCGGATAGATCTCGTAGAAGCCCTCCGGCGCCTGCCGGTCGCCTTCCTTGAACTTCGGCCCGAGCTTTCCGGACCAGGCGCAGATCTGGTAGGTCTTGAGGAGCGCGAAGCGGCCGGTCTTCTTCTCCTTCCAGACCTCAAGGGTGTTCTCCTCCTTGAAGATCCGCACAAGGATCGGCGAATAGAGGGACATGTTGAGATCGTTGATCTTGCCCCGCATTTCCGCGCTCAAGGGCTGCAGATGCTTGTTCGAGCCATAGCCGATCTGGTCTGGCTGGCAGGCGGCGAGCACCAGGACGGTCGCTGCCGCAGCAAGAAGACGCAACATTTTGGTCGAAACCATTCCTTCCAGTCCCTGAACCAGAACGGCAAAAGCCGTCCGACCCCCAGGTGCTACCCCAAAGTCGCTACCCTTTGCGCTACCCTGGCGCAATCCTCGCCGACGAGCCTAGGCCCGGCGCGTTGACGCGACGTTAACCGTCACGCCATGCGTAAGGGCCGCCGGCGCCGGTCGGGCGCAGCGGGCATCTTTCATCAAAAGATTCCGGCGTTTCCGTGACTTGTCAAAGCTCGCGGCCGATGCGCAGGAATTTTTCCCGGCGCATGCGCACCAGTTCCTGCTTGCTCTGGCCCTTAAGCGCCCGCAGCGCCGAATGGATCGCCGCACCGGCATCGTCGATGATTTTTTCGTGATCCCGGTGCGCGCCGCCGAGCGGCTCGGCGATGATGTCGTCGATGATGCCGAGCTTCAGGAGATCCTGGGCGGTGATCTTCATATTGCTGGCGGCGTCCTGGGCCCGCGACGAATCCCGCCACAGGATCGAGGCCGCGCCCTCCGGCGAGATCACGCTGTAGATCGAGTGCTCCAGCATCAAGACCCGGTTGGCGGTGGCGATCGCGATCGCCCCGCCCGAGCCGCCCTCGCCGATGACGACGGAAACGTTCGGCACCCCGAGCGCCAGGCACGCCTCGGTCGAGCGGGCGATCGCCTCGGCCTGGCCGCGCTCTTCGGCACCGATGCCGGGATAGGCGCCGGCGGTGTCGACGAAGGTGATGACCGGCAGGTTGAAGCGTTCGGCCAGCTCCATGATCCTGACCGCCTTGCGGTAGCCCTCCGGGCGCACCATGCCGAAATTGTGGTGCAGCCGCGACTTAGTGTCGGATCCCTTTTCCTGGCCGAGAACGGCGACCGGAATGTCCCGGAACTTGCCCATGCCGGCGACGATGGCGTGGTCCTCGGCATATTTGCGGTCGCCGCCGAGCGGCACGAAATCCTTGATCAGCCGGTTGATGTAGTCGACCGCGTGCGGCCGGTCCGGATGCCGGGCGACCTGGGTCTTCTGCCACGGCGTCAGCTTGGCATAGAGGTCGGTCAGCGCCTGCAGCGCCTTCGCCTCCAGCTTGGTGACCTCTTCGGTGGTGTCGACCGAGGCATCGTCCGAGGCGATCGCCCTCAGCTCCTGGACCTTGCCTTCAAGATCGGCGACCGGTTTTTCGAATTCGAGGTAGTTGTGCATACGGAACCATTGTCAGCAGGGAACGGGACGGGAGGCGCAGTCCCCCGGACCTTTCGGGGTTTTCCCACAGGCCCGATTTTGCGGCGCGACACTGGCGCCGGGGCGCAAAACTGTCAAGTCTCACGGACGCCGCGGGGGCCGGCGCGTGTCAGGGATGGGCGAGCGGATGGTGCTCGTTGACCAGCCGTTTCAGCCGCTCGTCGAGCACATGGGTGTAGATCTGGGTGGTCGAAATGTCGGCATGGCCGAGGAGTTGCTGCACGATCCGAAGATCGGCGCCGTTCTGGAGGAGATGGCTGGCAAAGGCATGGCGCAGCACATGGGGCGAAAGGCTCGCCGCGGCAAGGCCGACGCTTACCCCGAAGTCCTTCAAATCGCGGGCGAAGGCCTGCCGGGTGACGTGGCCGCTGCCACCCGAGGAAGAGAACAGCCACGGGCTCGGCCGGTCCTTGCCGAGCTCCTTGCGAAGCGACGCATAGTCCCGCATCGCCTGGCGCGCGGCATTGGACAGCGGCACCAGCCGCTCGCGCCCGCCCTTGCCGCGCACGGTGATGGCGCGGTTGTCGCCGGCAACCGCCGAGGCCGGCAGGCTGACCAGTTCGGAAACGCGCAGGCCCGTCGCGTAGAGCACCTCAAGCAGCGCGTAGAAGCGCTGGCTGCGCAGCCGCTGGGCATCGGTCGTGCCGGTGCCGGCCCGGCTCTTTGCGGCATCGATCAGCCGGCCCACATCGGCCTCCGACAGGATCTTCGGCAACGGCCGCTGCCGCTTCGGGCTGTCGACCTTGCCGGTCGGGTCGTCGCCGCGCAGCCCCTCGCCATAGAGGAAGCGATAGAACTGGCGCAGCGCCGAAAGCCGCCGCGCCTGGGAGCTGGCGGCAAAGCCGCGTTTCGCCAGCGCGTTCATATACGCGCTGACATCGTCGGCGGACGCGCCTTCGAGATCGCTGCCGCGGTCGTTCAGGAATTCGGAGAAATCGGCAAGGTCGCGGCGATAGCCGTCGAGCGTGTTGTCGGCGGCGCCGCGTTCCACGGCCATGACTTCCAGGAAGCTTTCAAGGTGCTGCCAGCCGGCCATGCCCCTTACCTGTTGAACCGGTCATCCGAGATCGGATAGCTCATCTGCCGCGTTGCCGGGTCGACATAGGTGACGAGCGCGAACATCGTCCCGTAGGCGATGGACGCCAGAATGACCAGAACAGCTATATAGCGTGTTAATGTCGGCATGGGAGGCGGGCCGTTGACGGGATACAGCGCAAAAACAGGTCTTCGCCCCTATGTCGACCATGCCGCCGCCAAGTGCAAGGGGCTTGGCGTGCGGGCGAAAGTCTTGACAGTCATGATTTTCATGGGCTCAAACGTCGAGGAAGCGGGCGCCGGCAACCGCCGCGCGTGAGCGGCCAGAACCGAACGGCCAGAGCCGAACGGCCAGAGCCGAGCGACCAGCAACACGATCCGGACCGGAGCATGGGCACCGACGCAACGACAGCACCGCCGAGTACCGAAGCCGCCGCGATCCGCGACGGCCTCGGCGCGCGTTCCGTCGTGCTGGTCGGCATGATGGGCGCCGGCAAGACCTCGATCGGCCGGCGCCTCGCCACCGCCCTCGGCCTTGCCTTCGTCGACGCCGACGCGGAGATCGAAAGCGCCGCGAACAAGACCATCCCGGAGCTTTTTGCCGAGCACGGCGAGGCCTATTTCCGCAGCGGCGAGCGCCGGGTCATCGCCCGCCTCCTCGGCGAGGGCCCGCAGGTGCTGGCGACCGGCGGCGGCGCCTTCATGGATGCCGAGACGCGGGCGGCGATCGCCGAGGGCGGCATCTCGGTCTGGCTGAAGGCCGAGTTCCCGGTGCTGATGGAGCGCGTGCGCCGCAAGTCGCACCGCCCGCTGCTCAAGGATCCGGACCCGGAGGGCGTCATGAAACGGCTGCTTTCGGAGCGCAATCCGGTCTATGCGACCGCCGACATCACGCTTCATTCCCGCGACGTCACCCACGAGACCATCGTCGCGGAGGGCCTTGCCGCCCTCACCCAGTATCTTTCCAACGAGGACCGCCCGACATGACCGCCCCCCTCGCCGCCAGTGTGGCGGCGGCTGAAGACACCGTGACGGTCGCGCTCGGCGAACGCTCCTACGACATCCTCATCGGCGACGGCCTGATCCACCGCGCGGGCGCAGAGGTCGCCGCCCGCCTGCCGGGCGCGCGCGCCGTCATCATCACCGACGAAAATGTCGCCGGCCTGCACCTTGCGGCCCTGCGCGAGAGCCTTGCCGACGCCGGCATCGAGAACGAGGTGCTGACCGTCGCCCCAGGCGAGGCCTCCAAGAGCTTCTCCGTCTACCAGGATCTCGTCGGCCACGTGCTGGAAGCGCGGCTTGAGCGCGGCGATGTGGTGGTCGCGCTCGGCGGCGGCGTCGTCGGCGACCTCGCCGGCTTCGTCGCGGCGACCGTCAGGCGCGGCATGCAATTCGTCCAGGTGCCGACCACCCTGCTCGCCCAGGTGGACTCCTCGGTCGGCGGCAAGACCGGCATCAACGCACCCCAGGGAAAAAACCTCGTCGGCGCCTTCTACCAGCCCGCCCTGGTCGTTGCCGACACGGCATCCCTTTCCACCCTGCCGCCGCGCCAGTTCGCGTCGGGCTATGCCGAGGTCGCCAAATACGGCCTCATCGACGATCCGAAATTCTTCGGCTGGCTGGAGCGCGACCGCGAGGCGGTGTTCGCCGGCGGCCAGGCGCGGATTTCGGCGATCGCCACGAGCTGCAAGGCCAAGGCCCGGGTCGTCGCCGCCGACGAGCGCGAGGGCGGCGTCCGGGCCCTCCTCAATCTCGGCCACACCTTCGGCCACGCCCTTGAAGGCGCGACGGGCTTTTCCGACCGCCTGTTCCACGGCGAGGGCGTTGCCGTCGGCATGTGCCAGGCGTTCCGGTTCTCCGTCAGGATGGGCCTTTGTTCACCTGGCGATGCGGACCGCGTCGAGGCGCATCTGAAGGCGGCCGGCTTGCCGACCCGCATTTCCGACATCCCCGGCGACGTCCTTGCCGTCGAACGGCTGATGACCCTGATTGCCCAGGACAAGAAGGTGACGCGCGGCACGCTCACCTTCGTCCTTGCCCGCGGCATCGGCAAGTCGTTCATCGCCCGCGACATTGCCGCCGACGACGTCGCCGCCTTCCTCGTCGAAGAGCTCAAGAAATGACCGACATTGCCCTGTGGCTGATGATTGGCGGGATCTTCGCGCTGCTGATCCTCTCGGCCTTTTTCTCAGGCTCCGAGACGGCGCTGACGGCCGCCTCCCGCGCGCGAATGCACCAGCTCGAAAAGACCGGCGACCGGCGCGCGGAGATCGTATCCAGGCTGATCGCCACCCGCGAGCGCCTGATCGGCGCGCTGCTTCTCGGCAACAACCTCGTCAACATCCTCGCCTCGGCGCTCGCCACCAGCGTCCTCATCACGCTGTTCGGCGATGCCGGCGTTGCCTATGCGACGCTGATCATGACGCTCCTGGTGCTGGTCTTTGCCGAGGTGCTGCCGAAGACCTGGGCGATCGGCGACCCGGACCGTTTCGCCATCGCGGTCTCACCGCTGGTCCGCATCATCGTCTTTGTGTTCGGACCGCTGATCGCGGGCATCGAGATTTTCGTTCGCTGGCTGTTGCGTGCCTTCGGCGCCGTCGTCGACGAGAACCAGGCGGTGCTGTCGGCCCGCGAGGAACTGCGCGGCGCCGTCGACCTGCAGCACCTGGAAGGCGGCCTCATCAAGGCGGAGCGCGACCGGCTCGGCGGCCTCCTCGACCTCTCGGAGCTGGAAGTCTCCGACGTCATGGTCCACCGCACCAACATGGAAATGCTGAACGCGGACGATCCGCCGGAAAAGCTGGTTGACGCCATCCTGTCGTCGAGCTTCACGCGGCTGCCGCTGTGGCAGGGCGAGCAGGAGAACATCGTCGGCGTCATCCACGCCAAGGACCTCCTGCGCTCCCTCGCCGAGGTCCACTGGGACGCCACGAAACTCGACTTCAACGCCGTCATCGCCGCGCCCTGGTTCGTGCCCGACACCACCAACCTGCACGACCAGCTCAACGCCTTTTTGCGCAAGAAGACCCATTTCGCCATGGTCGTCGACGAGTACGGCGAGGTCATGGGCCTCGTCACGCTTGAAGACATCCTGGAGGAGATCGTCGGCGAGATCTCCGACGAGCACGACGTCGTCGTTGAAGGCGTGCGCCCGCAGCCGGACGGCTCGGTGCTGGTCGACGGCTCGGTGCCGATCCGCGACCTCAACCGGGTGATGGACTGGGAGCTTCCCGACGAGGAGGCAACGACGATCGCCGGCCTCGTCATCCACGAGGCCCGGATGATCCCGGAGGAGCGCCAGGCCTTCACATTCTACGGCTTCAAGTTCGTGGTCCTCAGGAAGCTGAAGAACCGCATCACCCGCCTGCGCATCACCACGGCACCGGCGGAGCAATAGGGCCGGGCACCGTCCAAAAACGCCAAAGGCCCCGCCGGATGGCGAGGCCCTCGGTACTGGATCTGGCTGGCAGGGGTCGATCAGTCGCAGACCCAGACCTTTTTGCGGACGATCACGCGCTCGCCCCAGCGGTTGTAGCGCTTCTTGCGGACGATCACCCAACCGCAGTCCCGCTGGGCATAGGCACCGGCGGCGATGGCACCGGCGGCAAGGCCGAACACGAGGCCCGCGGCAGCGGCTCCGCCGTGGTGGTGGCGGTGGCGGCGGCGCCAGCCGACCTTGGTGACGTCGCCCGAGGTGTCGGCGCTGATCTCGGCCTTGGCGAGCGCCGGACCGACATTCATCGGCGCGGCGGTGGCCGAGGTGGAGGCCAGCGAACCGGCGAGGATCGCGGCGGCGGTCAGGCCGCAAACGGTGGTCTTGGACTTGGCGAACAGGGTCTTGGCAAACATCGTTTCGTCTCCGGGTTTGCGGGGGGCTCTGCCCCGCGGGTTCCTGTCTCTGGCTTTTTCTGGTCCGGCGGCGGCGGCTTGCCGTCCGTCGATGATTGAAAGGTAGGAGAGATCGGACCCGGCCGTTGTGATGCCCGTCACCATTTGTCCGCTTGCCGGATTTTCGGCCGCAATTGCGCCGTCGAATGTCCGCACCGCGGCCCCGCATGCCCTGGATAAGTCGGCATGTCACATCCCGCGATTGCGGATGTTCAATTCCTTTGGCAGGCGCTTGCAGTAGAGTCTGCAGCGACCCGAAATCGTGCAAAGTCCTTGCTGAAAAACGGAAATTCCTCGTGCCTGCGACAAATTGGCAGGATCGGAAATTCAGGCTTTCCTAATATTAGAAAACCTCCAATAATATAATCATTCTAAATCGCATATAAGGAGCCCTCGCGATGGATACCGAAACCCCGCCCGCCTTCCCCCAACTGAACAGGCCGGCCCCCGATTTCACCGCCCCGACCACCCACGGCGAGAAGTCGCTCGCCGACTACCGCGGCAAGTGGCTGGTGCTGTTCTCGCACCCGGCCGACTTCACGCCGGTCTGCACCACCGAGTTCATGGGCTTTGCCAACGCCCACGACAAGTTCGCGGCCATGAACTGCGAGCTCCTGGGCCTGTCGATCGACAGCCCGCACTCGCACATCGCCTGGGTCCGCAACATCAAGGAGCACTGGGGCGTCGACATCAAGTTCCCGATCATCGCCGACCTGTCTATGCAGGTCGCCAAGGCCTACGGCATGATCCAGCCGGGCGCCAGCGACACCTCGGCCGTGCGCGCCACCTTCATCATCGATCCGGAAGGCATCCTTCGGGCGATGGTCTACTACCCGATGTCGAACGGCCGCTCGATCGACGAGTTCGTGCGCCTGATCGCCGCCCTGCAGACCTCCGACGCCAACAAGGTGGCAACGCCGGAGAACTGGCAGCCCGGCGACAAGGTGATCGTGCCGCCGCCGATGACGGTCGATGCCGCCGACAAGCGCGCCTCCGAAGGCTACGACTACACCGACTGGTACTTCTCAAAGACCACGGTCTGACCCATATCTGAGCCGACCATAGACACCGACGAAAAAGGCGGCCGCGCACGCGCGACCGCCATTTTTTTCGCGCTGTGACAGGAGCGTCCGTTACGCCGATTGCGCCGGGGTGGAGCTGTGGATCGCCAGCGCATGGAGCCCGGCGTCGAACTCCTCGGCGAGGAGATCGGTGATCATCCGGTGGCATTCCACCCGGCTCTTGCCGGCGAACATGTCGGAGACGATCCAGACCCGGAAATGGGTGTCGCCGCCCTGGTCCGCATGGCCGTGCCGCTCGATATGGCCCGCGTGCTTGGCCGACTCGTCCTCGACCCGGATGCTCTCCGGCCGAAGGGCAAGTTTAAGTTTTGCTTCAATCTTGTCTCTCATGCTCACTGGCGAAACCACCTATTTCCAAAGCCGCGTCGACTCACTATCTAGGAATCATTCCGATGACCGCCAGGGGACTCACGCGCCGTTTCGCGGCGGTCAATGACTTGTTCCTGCCTGCTGCACCCGACATAATCCGCCCATGAAATTCGACTCGGCCATATTCGACCAGATCAGGGTCAGGCGCACCAAGGAGCAGCCGGTCACCCGCGAACACCCGACCTGCGACTGGGAGGGCTGCGAGGCCGCCGCGCCCCACCGCGCGCCGATGGGCCGCAACCGCGAGGGCGAGTATCTCAACTTCTGCCTCGACCACGTGCGCCAGTACAACAAGTCCTACAACTACTTCTCCGGCATGGACAACGACGCCATCGCCGCCTACCTGAAGAACTCCGCCATCGGCCACCGCCCGACCTGGAAGATGGGCGCCAACCGCTCACCGACCGAGGCCGAGGAGAGCATCGCGGCACGCGCCCGCCGGCGCTGGAACTCCCGCACCTACGATCCCTTCGAGTTCTTCCGCGGCCAAAAGGACCACGGCGCGGAGAGCCGCGCCGCCCGGCGCGAGCGCCGCCTCACCAAGGCCCAGCGCCACGCCTTTGAGGTGCTGAAGCTGGAGCTGTCCGCCGACAAGACCGAGATCAAGGCCCGCTTCAAGGAACTGGTGAAGCGCCACCACCCGGACGCCAATGGCGGCGACCGCTCGCTGGAAGAGCGCCTGCGCCAGGTCATCCAGGCCTACAACATCCTCAAGCAGGCCGGCTTCTGCTGACCGCGCGCCGTGCGGCCGGCAGCGCCCTGACACTGAATCGCCGTTTTTGGAAGGAATTTTCAAGGGCCGCAAAGTGGCGGCTTTTTGCGCCTTCCCGCGTCGGCCCGCCGCCGATTCCGCCCGCCGGCCGGCGGGAATGGTTTTCAATTCGCCGCCCGATGTTCTAAATGCTCCTATGATCAGCCTCCAGGACCTGAAAGAAGCGTCCGCCAACGACATCCGCGACCTCCCGCGGAGCCCGGGGATAGACAATGACTGAGACCGCAGAAGCCCTCGCCGGCGTGCCCGACATGAAGATTTCCGTCCGGCAGGTGTTCGGCATCGACACCGATCTGGAAGTTCCGGCGTTTTCCGACCGCGACGAGCACGTCCCCGACGTCGACCCGGACTATTTGTTCGACCGCGACACGACGCTCGCGATCCTCGCCGGTTTTGCCCGCAACCGCCGCGTCATCGTCACCGGCTACCACGGCACCGGCAAGTCGACCCATATCGAGCAGGTCGCGGCCCGGCTCAACTGGCCCTGCGTGCGCATCAACCTCGACAGCCACATCTCGCGCATCGACCTGGTCGGCAAGGACCAGATCGTCGTCCGCGAGGGCATGCAGGTCACCGAGTTCCGCGACGGCATCCTGCCCTGGGCGCTGCAGACCAACACCGCGCTGGTCTTCGACGAGTACGACGCCGGCCGCCCGGACGTCATGTTCGTCATCCAGCGCGTGCTGGAGGTCCAGGGCCGGCTGACGCTCCTCGACCAGAACCGGGTCATCCGTCCGCATCCGAGCTTCCGGCTGTTCGCCACCGCCAACACCGTCGGCCTCGGCGACACCTCCGGCCTCTACCACGGCACCCAGCAGATCAACCAGGGCCAGATGGACCGCTGGTCGATCGTCACCACGCTGAACTACCTGCCGCACGACAACGAGGTCGACATCGTGCTGGCAAAGGCCAAGCACTACCAGTCCGACGAGGGCCGCGACACGGTCTCCAAGATGGTGCGCGTCGCCGACATGACCCGCAACGCCTTCATCAACGGCGATCTGTCGACCGTGATGAGCCCGCGCACAGTCATCACCTGGGCGGAGAACGCCGACATCTTCGGCGACCTCGGCTTTGCCTTCCGCGTCACCTTCCTCAACAAGTGCGACGAACTGGAACGCCCGGTGGTGGCCGAATTCTACCAGCGCTGCTTCGACCGCGACCTGCCGGAATCGGCGGCCAACGTCGTCCTGTCCTGAGCCAGGGAATGCGGGAGCCGCGATGACCTCGAACCACCGGCCGAACAGCAAGGCAGCGGCGCCGACCGAGCCCGTCAAGCGGGCCGTCGGCATCACCATGCGCGCGATTTCCGGCCGCGACGACCTTGAGGTCAGCTTCGCCACCGATCGGCCGGGCATGGCCGGCAACAAGGCACGGCTGCCCGAGCCGCCGCGCCGGCCGACCCGCAACGATATCGCCATCCTGCGCGGCGTCGGCGATTCCATCGCCCTGAAGCTCGCCGCCCACAATCCGGCCCTCCACCGCTCCCTGATGCCGGAAGGCCAGAACGCCCGCGCCCTCTTTGAGGCCGTCGAACAGGCGCGCTGCGATTCCATCGGCGCCCAGCGCATGAAGGGCGTTTCCGGCAACCTCAACGCCATGCTGGAAGACCGCTACCACCGCAGCAAGTACCACGAGATGACGAGCCGCGACGACGCGCCGATGGAGGAGATCGTCGCCCTCATGGTGCGCGAGCGGCTGACGGGAACGCCACCGCCCAAGAGCGCAAGGCACATCGTCGACCTGTGGCGCCCGATGATCGAGGAAAAGGCCGGCGGCGACCTCGACCGGCTGATGGAGGCCCTCGAGGACCAGCGCGACTTCGCCGTCACCGTGCGCGACATGATCGTCTCGCTGGACATGGCCGACCAGCTCGGCGGCGATCCGGACGACAGCAACGAGGACGACAACGACGACCGCTCGGACATGAGCGACACGGAGGTGGACGGCGAGAGCGACGAAAGCGATGCCGCCGATGCCTCCTCGCCCGAAGAGATCGAGGTCTCCGGCGAGGAATCGGAAGCGGGCGATGCCGAAGCGACCGACACCTATGCCGACAGCGTCGACGACCAGGACCTCACCGCCGACCCCAGCGAGGCCGGCGAGGCGGAACGCCCGGACCAGCGGCTCAGCAACCGGCCGCCGCAATTCGACTACAAGGTCTACACCACCCGCTTCGACGAGACGATCAAGGCCGAGGAGCTGTGCGACGCCGCCGAGCTCGACCGCCTGCGCAGCCACCTCGACAAGCAGCTCGACCACCTGACCGGCGCCGTCGCCCGGCTCGCCAACCGCTTGCAGCGCAAGCTGATGGCCCAGCAGCAGCGCGCCTGGGACTTCGACCTGGAAGAGGGCATCCTCGACACCGCCCGGCTCACCCGCGTCGTCACCGACCCGATGCAGCCGCTCGCCTTCAAGAGCGAACGCGAGGCGGAGTTCCGCGACACCGTCGTCTCCCTCGTCCTCGACAATTCCGGCTCCATGCGCGGCCGGCCGATCACGGTCGCCGCGATCTGCGCCGACATCCTCGCCCGCACCCTGGAAAGATGCGGCGTCAAGGTCGAGATCCTCGGCTTCACCACCCGCGCCTGGAAGGGCGGGCGAGCTCGCGAGCACTGGCTGCAGAACGGCAAGCCGCAGCTTCCCGGCCGCCTCAACGACCTGCGCCACATCGTCTACAAGGCGGCCGATGCGCCCTGGCGCCGGGCCCGGCGCAATCTCGGCCTGATGATGCGCGAGGGGCTCCTGAAGGAGAACATCGACGGCGAGGCCCTGGACTGGGCCCACAAGCGCATTCTCGCCCGCCCGGAGAACCGCCGCATCCTGATGATGATCTCCGACGGCGCCCCGGTCGACGACTCCACCCTGTCGGTCAATTCCGGCAACTACCTGGAGCGGCACCTGCGCCAGGTCATCGAGGAAATCGAGGAGCGCTCGCCGGTGGAGCTGATCGCCATCGGCATCGGCCACGACGTCACCCGCTACTATCGCCGCGCCGTCACCATCGTCGATGCGGACGAACTCGCCGGCGCCATGACCGACCAGCTCGCGGACCTCTTCGACGACCCGCCGGCGGAGCGCCACCGGGACCAGGGCGCGGCGCGCCGCAGGGCGACGCGATGAGGCGCCGCGCATGAGGACGGCGCTTGGCGCGCTCCTCCTTTGCTGCGCCCTCGCCGCTCCGCTTGCCGCGGCGGCAGCCCCGAGGATCCCGCCGGGACCGGAAAGCATCGAGGTCCGCTCCGCGCCGATCGCCCATTTCAGGATCGGCTATCCCGACCTTTCCCGCTTCGGCCGTCTGGAATATCTGGGCGGCTTCGAGCTGTGGTCGCCGAACCGCCATTTCGGCGCGCTGAGCGGCCTCGTCAGCCTCGACAAGGGCCGCCGCATCGTCGCCATTTCCGACAACGGCTTCTGGTTCGACGCCAAGCTGGACGTCGAGGCCGACGGCCGCCCGACAGCGATCCACGACGCCCGCATCGCCCCGATGCTCGATGCCGCTGGCGAGGTCATCGTCGGCCACGACGCCGACGCGGAATCCGTCGTGCTGACCCGCGGTCCCGACCCGAAACAGTTCATCGTCTCGTTTGAAGGCGATCACCGGCTGGAGCGCTTTCCGGAAGACCTCGACACCTTCCTCGGCCGCGGCAAGCGCATGAAGATCCCGAAGGCGATCGGGAAATTGCGCGGCAATCGCGGCCTTGAGGCGATCGCCGTGCCGCCCGAGACCTGCCCGCTCAAGGCCGAGGTCATCGCCATTGCCGAGCGCGATCCGCGCTCCGACCGGGACATCCCGGCCTGGATCATCGGCGGGCCGAACGCCGGCCGGTTCCGCGTCCGCCTGGAGGGAGACTTCAGCATCACCGACGCCGCCTTCCTGCCGGACGG
Organism: Rhodobium gokarnense; assembly: GCF_025961475.1. Taxonomy (NCBI): domain Bacteria; kingdom Pseudomonadati; phylum Pseudomonadota; class Alphaproteobacteria; order Hyphomicrobiales; family Rhodobiaceae; genus Rhodobium; species Rhodobium gokarnense. The sequence continues at coordinate 441,947 of NZ_JAOQNS010000003.1, forward strand.
CGACCTCCTCATCCTGGAGCGGCTGTTCAATTTCGCCGAAGGCGTCGGCATGCGCGTAAGGCGCATCCCCTGTGCCGCGCTAAAGGCCGGCACGACCGTCGACGGCATCGAGATGATGACCGCCGATTTCGGCTACCAGATCGACAATATGGAAGGGCTTTCGGTCCATGTCGGCGACAATGGCGACACGGTGCTGACGCTGATATCCGACGACAACCGTTCGCTTCTGCAGCGCACGCTGCTACTGCGCTTCCGGCTGATCGAGCCGCCGGTGCCGCACGAAAAGGGCGACTTCAAGCTCAGACCGGCCGTGCTTCCAAAGCCTGCGGCTGAATGAACGACAGCACCACCCGGTAGGGCACCAGGAGCAGGGCGGCGACCAGAAGCTTCACCGAGAAGTCGCCGAGCGCCCAGGACATCCAGCGCGGCACCACGGCGATATCGAAGAGGCCAAGCAGCGGAGCCGCCTCGATGGCGAACCCATCGTTCGGGCCGAAAACCACAAAGGACGCGGCAAAGGCGAGCGAGAAGAAGACGGCGGTATCGACCACCGAACCGATCAGCGAGGAGACCGCCGGCGGCACCCACCAGACGCGATTGCGCAGGCGGTTGAAGACGGCGACGTCGAGAAGCTGGGCAACGAGGAACGCCGAGCCCGACGCGATCGCGAGCCGCGGCGTCGCCAGCACGACGGAGAGGACGACGGCAAAGGCAAAGCCGACCAGCACCACCCGGCGCGCGGCGGAAGGGCCGAGCCGGCGATTGGTGAGGTCCGTGACGAGGAAGGCGGCCGGATAGGTGAAGGCGCCCCAGGTCAGGAGATCGGCGAGATTGAGCGCGCCGATCGAGGCTGCGACCGGATACTGGACGAGGATATTGGAGGCAACGACCACGGCCGCCATGGCGAGGATGCCGGCGGCGAAGGGAAGTGTGCGCGATTTGGTGGCGGTCATTGGCCGATATCCTCTGTCAGAAACGCCGAACGCCGCCCCGCGCCTTCCGGCCGCGGGCGGCGCTGTGCCTTGCGTCGTGCGGTCGTGGTGTCAGCGCTGAAGCTTACGCGGCCGCTTCGGCGGTGCGCTTCTTCTCGATCTCGCGCTTGACGGACAGGGCACGCTGGGAAAGCGTCGAATCCGCCGCCTTGGCGAGGAACGCATCGAGGCCGCCGCGATGCTCCACGGTGCGCAGCGCACTGGCCGAGACGCGAAGCCGCACGGTCTTGCCGAGGGTGTCGCTGAGCAGCGAGACATCGCAGAGATTGGGCAGGAAGCGGCGGCGCGTACGGTTGTTCGCGTGGCTGACATTGTTGCCGGTCAAAACCGCCTTGCCGGTGAGTTCGCAACGCCGGGCCATGGTCGAGTTCCTTCTCATCATCGGAGATCCGGTGGCGGGCGCCGATGCGTCGCCGATCCGATCGATCCGTCATTCGGTGAAAAAAGTTGCCCTCCTATATGAGCCGCAAGCGCGAGCGTCAAGCTTTCTGCCGCCAATCGCCGCGAAAAGTCGCAACAGCCCGGGCAATTTCGCTCCTCGTTAACTTGGCGGTTACCATGTCGCCCAACAATCGACGTGATCGCCGTTTACCGCGTCATCGAGGGACGGTTTGGGGAGCGCCCATTGCTGCCCGCGTCGATCGTAACCTTCGACAGGGGAGAGTTCGGTGCGTTCAAGAACGATGTTCCAGTCTGCCGTCCTCGGAGCAAGCCTTTTCGCCGGCCTTGCCTCCGCGGTCGTTGCCGTTCCCGCCATAGCCAAGACCACCAAGGTCGGCGGCATCTACGCGGTCTCGGTCGCCGGCTTCCGCTTCGCCGAGGGCCGGCTGTCCCTGGTCGTCCAGAACGACGCCTACTCCGCCAAGCTTGACATGCACTCCTCCGGCCTCGGCCGGCTGTTCTCCTCCGGCAAGGGCAACGCGGAGGCGACCGGCTGGCTGCGCCGCTCCCACGTCACCCCGGCCCGCTACGATCTTCGCTCCAACTCCGGCAAGCGCGACGCCACCAAGGTGTCGATGGCGCTCAACCGCGGCGCAGTCCGCAAGCTCGCCGTCAGCCCGAAGCTGCGCAAGGTGCCGGATCGCATTCCGGTGACCAAGCGCCACAAGCGCAACATCCTCGATCCCCTGAGCGCCGTCCTGTTCCCGGCCACCGGCCGCGAGGCGAAGCTCGACGCCAGCGCCTGCAAGCGGACGATCCCCGTCTTCGACGGCTGGACGCGCTATGACGTCAAGTTCAGCTACAAGGGCACCCGCGAGGTCAAGAACCCGGACTATCAGGGAACCGTCGTCGTCTGCGGCGCCCGCTGGGTGCCCGTCGCCGGCCACCGCCCGCACAAGGTCTCGGTCAAGAAAATGGCCGACAACCGCACCATGGAAGCCTGGCTCGCCCCGGTCGGCGACCTGCCGCTCTTCGTGCCCTACCGGATCTCCATGGAGACCAATATGGGCCCGCTGGTGGTCGAGGCCCGGCGCCTGCGCATGGTCGGCGAGCAGAAACAGGCCGCCGCCGTCAACGAGTAGGCCGGCGCCCGACCGCCGGGCCGCGCAACGCAGCACACGAAGAAGACGTCGCTCTTGCCGGCCGCCATCAATGGCGGCCGCGTTGCGTTGGGGGAGCGCCTAGCGGCGTAACGCCGCTCTCCTTTGTCCTTTTGAGATGGCCGCGGTGTTCCGGACCGTCTCTGGGCCGGCACGACGGCCGATCGCTTTCTCAACCCATCCTTATTTTTGTACACGTATTAGTTGAAGTGCGTGCCGCGCCGCATCGAGGGTGCAGGCGCGCAAAAATTCCCGTTCCGGCACGAAAAGGTTAACGACGTTAAACCCGGCGCCGAGAGCTGCTGTTGCCGCCGATCCATATCTCGTGGGTCGCGACGAAATCCGGACAGATATCGTCGGGAACGAAGCCGAAACCGGGCGTAGAAAATGATTCGTGCCGGCTCCGTTCCCCTCCCGGTCCAACGGTTAACGACATTCGGACAATTCGAGCGACCTGGATAACCCTTTGTTCACCATGATTCTTTTTCGCGTAGCGGTAATCTGTTCCGTATCGGCACAGGAGGGTTAACGACAGCGGCCAGGGGCGCGGAACGCCGCCCAGGCCGGCTCCCAGATATTGCGCCGGAACTTTCGCCGGCTACAAGATGGCGCCGGACCAAACCCGGAACACGCGATCTGAAGCGATTCGTCCATGCTGCGTTCCGCCCCTGATCGCTTCGTTAACCAATCGACGCCGCAAGCCCTTGGCGCCGTTAGGATTTGCGCAAGGCGCGCACCTGCTTGACAGGCGGGGCCGCAAAAAGCGGAACGAATCCTGAATCTGTGTGAGTCAGCGATTCGCCCCCCTTTTGTTCAAGACTCGTTCCGGTTGCGCGACGGATGCGCCGGAAAGCATGAGAGAGACAGACCGACCCGGAATGTGCTAGGGGCTTGGGGACGGGCTGGACGCCTCCACCGCTTCTGCCGACAGGCGGCCGGACGTCGCATTGGCGGGGCGCTCCCTTGAAAACCTGAGACCGAGCGGAATACGAACATCCGGATGACCTTGAAAAGTGACGCGGCGCCGCTGCCGCGGTCGGTTCGGGCCCGCACCGTCACGGCCGTTCTCGGCCCGACCAATACCGGCAAGACCCACCTCGCCATCGAACGGATGATCGGCCATGCGTCCGGCGTCATCGGTCTGCCGCTGCGCCTGCTCGCCCGCGAGGTCTATTCCCGCATCTGCACCCGCATCGGCGAGGACGCCGTCGCGCTGATCACCGGCGAGGAAAAGATCGTCCCGCCGCAACCGCGCTACTATGTCTGCACCGTCGAGGCGATGCCGCGCGAGACCGACGCCGATTTCGTCGCCATCGACGAGGTCCAGCTTGCCGCCGATTTCGAGCGCGGCCGCGTCTTCACCGACCGCATCCTGAACCTCAGGGGCCAGAGCGAGACGCTGCTGCTCGGCGCCGCCACCGTCCGCGGCCTCCTGGAACGGCTGCTGCCGGGCCTCAACGTCATCACCCGGCCGCGCATGTCGGTGCTGGCCTATGCCGGCGCCAAGAAGATCACGCGCCTGCCGGCCCGCTCCGCCGTCGTCGCCTTTTCCTCCGACGAGGTCTACGGCATCGCCGAGCTGATCCGCCGCCAGCGGGGCGGCGCCGCCGTCGTCCTCGGTGCGCTATCACCGCGCACCCGCAACGCCCAGGTCGCCCTGTTCCAGTCCGGCGAGGTGGAGTTCCTGGTCGCCACCGACGCCATCGGCATGGGCCTCAACCTCGACGTCGACCACGTGGCGTTCGCCGCCAACCGCAAGTTCGACGGCTACCAGTACCGCCCACTGACGCCGGCCGAACTCGGCCAGATCGCCGGCCGCGCCGGCCGCCACACCCGCGACGGCACCTTCGGCGTCACCGGCCGGGTCGATCCCTTCGACGACGATCTGGTCGAATCGCTGGAGAACCATGCCTTCCTGCCGGTGCGCACCCTGCAATGGCGGAATTCCGCGCTCGATTTCGCCAGCGTCGACGCGCTGCGCGCCTCGCTCGACGTGACGCCGAAAGAAGAGGGCCTGACCCGCGCGCCCCCCGGGACCGACCTCATCTCACTGGAATACGCCCTGCGCGACGACGACACCGCGACGATGGCCGCCGACGAGCGCCGCGTCCGGCTGCTCTGGGACGTCTGCCAGGTGCCCGACTATCGCAAGATCGCGCCGGCCAACCACGCCGAGCTGATCACCACCCTCTACGGCTATCTCGCCCGCGAGGGACGCATCGGCGACGACTGGTTTGCCGGCCAGATCGCGTTCGCAGACCGCATGGACGGCGACATCGATGCATTGTCCAATCGCATCGCGCATATTAGGACATGGACTTATGTCGCCAACCGTCCGGGCTGGCTGCGCGATCCGGTGCATTGGCAGGAACGCACCCGAGACATCGAGGACCGTTTGTCCGATGCCCTGCATGAAAAACTCACCCAGCGTTTCGTCGACCGGCGAACCAGCGTGTTAATGAGGCGACTCCGGGAAAAGGCCATGCTCGAAGCTGAGATCAACCAGACCGGCGACGTGACCGTCGAGGGACAGCATGTCGGTCTTCTTCACGGGTTCCGGTTCACCCCGGACCCGAACGCCAACGGCTCGGAGATGAAAGCTCTGAGGGCCGCCGCCCAGCAGGCCCTGGCGAGCGAGATCGTCGCCCGCGCCGAGCGGCTGGAAAAAGCGCCGAACGAGGACATCGTGCTGACCGACGAGGGGGCGCTGCGCTGGCGCGGCGAACTGGTCGGCAGGCTCGCCGCCTCCGACGACGTTCTGAAGCCCCAGGTCGTCGTGCTCGCCGACGAGCAGCTCAACGGCGCCCACCGCGACATGGTCCAGAAGCGCCTCGACCTGTTCACAGGCCAGACCATCGAAACGCTCCTGAAGCCGCTGGTCGACCTGCGCGACGCCGCCGACATCACCGGCCTGTCGCGCGGCATCGCGTTCCGGCTGGTGGAGAATCTCGGCACGGTCGAGCGCCCGGAAGTGGCCGAGGACGTGCGCCAGCTCGACCAGGAGGCCCGTGCGGTCCTGCGCCGCTACGGCGTGCGCTTCGGCGCCTACCACATCTACCTGCCGGCCCTCCTGAAGCCGGCGCCGAGCCGCCTTATCGTCCAGCTCTGGGCGCTGAAGAACGCCGACGACGAGACGCCCGGTCTCGTGGAACTGCCGCAGCTGTCCGCCTCCGGCCGCACCTCGGTGCCGGTCGACAAGGAGATCCCGGCGACCATCTACCGCCTCGTCGGCTTCAAGCCCTGCGGCGAGCGCGCCGTACGCATCGACATCCTGGAGCGCCTGGCGGACCTTACCCGTCCGCTGATCGGCTGGCGCCCCAATCCCGCCGCCGGCGAGCCGCCGGAGGGCGCGATCCCGGAAGGCGGCGGCTTTACCGTGACGGTCGCCATGACCTCGCTGCTCGGCTGTTCCGGCGAGGACTTCGCGTCGATCCTGACCGCCCTCGGCTACCGCCGCGAGCGCCGCACCGTCGAACCGCAAGCGCCGAAGGAGCCCTCAGAGCCGGCAGCCGCATCTGACGCACCGGCCGAGGAGACCGCTGCCGCCGGAGACGCTCCGGGAAAAGCGGAGGGCCCGGCCACGGAAGCACCGTCCGAAGCCGCGCCGGAGACGCCGGAAGCGGCACGCACGGAAACGCCTGCAGGCGAGACGGCCGCCGCCGAGGCCACGGAGCCGACCGCTCCCGCCGAGGAGACGGCCACTGACGAGGCAACGGCCGAAAAAGCCGAGCCGGCGTCCGCCGACACCGAAGAGCCGGCAGAGCCCGCGCCCGACACCGCAACGCCGGAGGAACCCGCAGCGGCCGAAGAGGCCGCGGCGGAAAGCGCCGAGCCCGAGCCGGCGCCTGCGGATGCAACGTCCGAAGAAACCGCATCCGCAGAAGGCACGGTCGAAGCCGCTGCCGAGGCCCCCTCCGAACCGGCTGCCGAAGCGGCCCCCGCTTCCGAGGAACCGCAGATCGTCGAGATCTGGCGCCCGAGCCGCGGCAACCGCCACGGCAAGGGCAAGCCCGGCCGCCATCGCGGCAAGCGCGGCGAGGCCGGTGAGCGCCAGGCCGGCGGCGAACGCCAGCGCGGCGACGGGCCGGAGGGTGCCGGCGACGGCAAGGGCGCGCGCCATCGCCACCGCAAGGGCAAGCCCGGTGGTGGCGGCCCGAATCGGGGTGGTCCGGATCGCGGTGGCCCGAATCGCGGTGGTCCCGGCCGCGGCGACGGCGGACCGTCCAAGCCGCGCGAGCGCCGGCCGGAAAAGCAGCCGGACCCGGATTCGCCCTTTGCTGCCCTCGCCGCCCTGAAAAAGAACCTGGAGAAGCAGAACGACAAGGGCTGATCGGGAGATGGCGGACACGGGACCCGAAGCCACGGGCGGTGCGGAGGCCGGCAACGCGCGTCTGCGGATCGACAAGTGGCTGTGGTTCGCCCGGGTGGTGAAGACCCGCACCCTGGCCCAGAAGCTCGCCGTCTCCGGCCGCGTGCGCAAAAACCGCGAGAAGATTTCGAGCGCCAGCGAGACCGTGAGGCCCGGCGACGTCCTCACCATCACCCTGGAGCGCCAGGTCAAGGTGCTGCGCATCCTCGGCCTTGGCGAGCGCCGCGGCCCGGCCCCGGAAGCGCAAAAACTCTACGAGGACCTCAGCCCGCCGGTGGTCAAGCGCCCGCGCGAGGAACGGCCCCTGCCGCCCGGCCAGCGCGAGCACGGCGCCGGCCGTCCGACCAAGCGCGAACGGCGCCGCATCGACGCGTTTCGCCATGGCGACGACTGAAGCTGGAACCATTGAAAAAAATCAGCCTGCCTGCGGCGCGGCGCCGCTTGCGCTGGCGCCCCGATCGGGCTAGTCAGACCAGCGAAGCATGCCCAAAGGTGCATATCGAACGCCGAATATCTGGAGACCGACGCAATGACCTATGTCGTCATAGATAACTGCATTAAATGCAAATACACCGATTGCGTCGAGGTCTGTCCCGTGGACTGTTTCTACGAGGGCGAGAACATGCTGGTGATCCATCCGGACGAGTGCATCGACTGCGGCGTCTGCGAGCCGGAATGCCCGGCCGAGGCGATCAAGCCCGACACCGAGCCGGACCTTGAGAAGTGGGTCGCGCTGAACGCCGAATATGCCGAAAAATGGCCGAACCTGACGGCCAAGAAGGATCAGATGCCGGAGGCCGAAAAATTCGACGGCATGGAAGGCAAGCTTGAGAAATATTTCTCGCCGGAAGCCGGCGAAGGCGACTGATCGCGCCGCCCCGGCGCCGCCGGCCCGCTCCCGGAGCGGGCGTAAACGATACCGGACGCATTCGAGTCAATTTCACCGGCCAAGCGTCCTGAAGGTTTAACCGAGCTGTCACAAGGGCTTTGTGGCAGTGCGGAATCCCTTGAATTTTCCTTAATTTGTGCTATCTTGAATACACAGTCGGAATTCGGCTGCCTTTCTCCCCCTCCAGAAGGAGGTTTTTTTTGGCCGTTGCTTCAAGGGAGCGACAGTGACGATGTCGTGTCTGCTGCAACCGACCGGACTTGGAAGGCAGGTCTTTTTCTCCTTTCGGCTGATCAATCGGCGCTAGGGCTCCAGGTGCCGCGCGGGCTTTTCGGCCCGGGCGACGAACACCGGGTTCCGCTCCCCGAAGCGCCGCAATAGCTGCGCGGCCCATGCGGCGGCCGCAGCAGCCCGAAGTCGGCAAAATCGCCGCCGACCAACGCGCAGGAGTTACCAAGCGTATGGCATCCACCGCCAAGAAGAACATGCAGCGTCAGGGTTTCAAGACCAACGAGTACATTGTCTATCCCGCTCACGGCGTCGGCCAGATCACGGCCATCGAGGAGCAGGAAGTTGCCGGCATGTCGCTGGAACTGTTCGTGATCAATTTCGAAAAAGACAAGATGACGTTGCGGGTGCCGATCACCAAGATTTCCAATGTCGGCATGCGCAAGCTGGCAGACGCCAAGCAGGTCGACAAGGCCCTTGAGACCGTCCGCGGCCGCGCCCGCGTCAAGCGCACCATGTGGAGCCGCCGCGCCCAGGAATACGAGGCCAAGATCAATTCCGGCGACCTCATCGCCATCGCCGAGGTGGTCCGCGACCTCTATCGCTCCGACACCCAGCCCGAGCAGTCCTACTCCGAGCGTCAGCTCTACGAGGCTGCCCTCGACCGCATGGCCCGCGAGATTTCCGCCGTCAACCGGATCTCCGAGACCGAGGCTATCCGCGAGATCGAGCAGAACCTTGCCAAGGGCCCCAAGCGCGGCCGCAAGGGCGAGGAAGAGGGCGAGGACGAGCAGGAAGAAGCCGCCTGACGGTCATGTCATCGGCCGGGCGACCCGGCCGCACAGCTCGAAAAATATATGCGGGGGCCGGGAACCAAACCGGCCCCCGCTTTTTTCATCTTTATGGAGGGTTGCGTCCGTGCTATACGGGAATCCGCATGCGTGATTATACGTATGCGTGATCCGACGGACGCATTTCTACGTAAGATCATATGGTCGCGCCCTCCCACGCGACGTGATCGGCCCCGGCGGATAGGAGATTGAACCATGCGAAAGCCAGTTAGCCCAAGACGCCAGTTCGTCAAGGCGGCTATGGCCGCCCCCTATCTCACCAAGGAAGAGGAACAGTCCCTCGCCGTGCGCTGGCGCGACGACAAGGACCAGCAAGCCCTCCACAAGCTGACCTCCGCTCACATGCGCCTGGTCATCGCCCTTGCCGCCAAGTTCCGCCATTTCGGCCTGTCGATGAACGACCTCATCCAGGAGGGCCATGTCGGCCTCCTGGAAGCGGCCGCCCGCTTCGAGCCGGAACGGGACGTGCGCTTCTCCACCTACGCCACCTGGTGGATCCGCGCCTCGATCCAGGACCACGTGCTGCGCAACTGGTCGATCGTGCGCGGCGGCACCTCCTCGGCCCAGAAGGCGCTGTTCTTCAACCTGCGCCGCCTGCGCGCCAAAATCGCTGTCAGCGGCCAGTCCGAGCCCGACAAGGACGCCTATGAGGAGATCGCCATGGCGGTCGGCGTCTCGCGCAAGGACGTGGAGCTGATGGATTCGCGCCTGTCCGGCCCGGACATGTCGCTCAACGCCCCGGTCATCGAGTCCGACGGCAACAGCGCCGACCGCCAGGACTTCCTGGTCAGCGACGGCCCGCTGCCGGACGAGACGGTCGGCTCGGAGATCGACAAGGAGCGCCGCTCCCAGTGGCTCGGCTCGGCCCTGACCGTCCTCAGCGAGCGCGAACTGAAGATCGTCAGCGAGCGCCGGCTCACCGAAGAGGGCGCGACGCTGGAAAGCCTCGGCGCCAAGCTCGGCATCTCCAAGGAGCGCGTGCGCCAGATCGAGGCCCGCGCACTTGAGAAGCTGCGCGCCGCGCTGTTGCAGGAAAATGCGGACCCGGCCGCCTTCGTCGGCTGACCTAAAGCGCTTTCCCAAAAAGTTGATAGACTTTTTGGATAAGAAATCGCGTCAAAACAAAAACCTAAAGCATGTTGCGTGTTTCATAAAAAACGCAACATGCTTTAGAATTCCATTTGTCGACCGAAAACGGAAAACGCGCCGGAGACGGCGCGTTTTTTTTGGCCGGAGCGCTGCCCGCCCTATTCGGCGATGATCTTCACCAGCATGCCGGCCTGCAGCTCGCTGTCGTCGTCGAGCCCGTTCAGCACCTTGAAGAGTTCCGCCCGGCGGTCCGGCGCGATGCCGGCCATGCGCGCCGCCATCCGGTCGATGCTGTCGCCCTGCCGCGCCGTGACGATGCGCACGCGCAGGGGACGCAGCTCCGCCCGTTCCCGCCCCGACAGCATCCGGAAGCTGGAAATCGTGGTGTGGAAGGAAAGGTCGAAGGCCTGGGTCGGCTCGCGGGTCGCGAAGATGAAGCGGTAGGTGGCGCCGTTCGCCCGCAAGGCCGCAATGCGGAACGACCAGCCCTCGGCAACGGCGGAGGCCGTCGCGGCCGGCTGACCGGCGATCTCCGTGTCGCGCACGCTCTCCGAAATCAGCCCGTTGACCCAGCCGGAGCGCAGGTAGTCGGCGAGCGACATGGAGGCCGGCACGTTGGTGCCGTCGAAGCGCAGCGCCGTGCCGCTGCCGTTGGAGGCGAGCACGGCCTCCTTGCTGTTTTCCAGCGCAAAACCGCCCGGCACCGTGAAGGCGATGCCGAGCCCGGCATGCAGGAACGAGCGGCCGCGGATGAAGCCCTCGCGCGGATCGTCGCCATAGAGCATGCCGTTGAGGCTGTTGAGATAGGCGTCGCGCCCGCGTTCCCCGAAGCCCGGCGCGTTGATCGCACGGGCCGCGTTGCGCGCCTTGACGATGCGCTCCGGCGTCGTCGGATGCGACGACAGGAAGTCCGGCTGGTCACCGCTGCCGCGGGCCGAGACGACGTTGGAGAACTCGGCCATCGCCTTCAGGAAACGCGAGGCCGCATAGGGGTCGTAGCCGGCCTTGGAGAGCGTCTTGACGCCGACGGCGTCGGCCTCCAGCTCCTGGATCTGCGAGAACCGGGCAAAGGAGAGCTTGGCCGAGGCGAGCGCCTCCTTCTGGCGCTCCGGATCGTCGACCACATTGGCGACCACCCGGCTGACCACCGCCGTCGCCTCGGCGCGCTTCAGCCGCGCGATCGCGTGGTGCGCCGTGACGTGGGCCATCTCGTGCGAGATGACGGCGGCAAGCTCGGCGGAATCATTGGCGAGCGCCAGCAGGCCGCGGGTGACGTAGAGATAGCCGCCCGGCAGCGCGAAGGCGTTGACCACCGGTGAGTTCAGGATGGTGATGCGGTAGGACTGGGACGGATTGTCGGAGGCGGCGACCAGCCGGCCGACCATGCGCGCGATCGCCCGCTCCGCGCCGCGGTCCTCGTAGACCCCGCCATAGGCGGCAACGACGCGCGGATGCTCGCGCGCGCCGATGGTCGATTCGCCCGTCGGCGGACCCGGCGTGTCGATGACCGGATCGGAGATGGTGACGCCGCGCGAAAAGAACTGGCAGCCCGCCGTCGCGGCGACGAGCGTCAGCACGGCGCCAAGGCGCAGCAACTTCTGCCAGGTCGTTCCGCCGGTCGTCATTCCCACGTCCTTAACTGCCCGACGCGGGATCGAGTCGTTCGATTCCGTCCGGAGAATTCACACGAATAAGCGCTCCGCCGCGCGATTCCAACCAGCCACGCACGCGAATACGGGCACCTGCAAGCGATTTCCGGTCCGCTGTTGCCGATCCCCCGCGCCCACTGCCAGATGAATATAGGAGGACGGTGAAGTCTTTGCTCCAGTCGTCACCGAAATTGAGGAAGGTGACGCGCCGGCCGGCCCCGACGGACCGCACCCGGCCCTCCACCACCATGTAACGGCCGGCACGCTGGCGGAGTTCCCCGTCCTCGGCGCGGCCGAACAGGGGCGACGGGACCGCCCAGACGCCGCGGCCGGCCCTGCGGGCCCCGTCTTCCAAGGCAAGGAGCCTGGCGCGGCATGCGCCGCCGCCCTCTGGCGCGACGATGAGGGTACCGGCATCGACCAGCGCACCGCCGATCCAGGTGTCGTCCGCGCCGTAAAGGCGACCGGAATGCCGCCCGTGCCGGTCCGGCGCCGCCGAGAGGTCCTGGAGCCGCACGGCCCGGTCGGAGAGAAGATCGAGAAGCGCCCCGCGCGCCGCAGCTTCCGGCGGCCAGGGCGCCCCCGGCGCAAGGCTGAGCGGCGCCAGCGGCGGCAGGAGACCGGCCAGCCGCACGGTCCGCCCGTCCTGCAGCCGGACGGTCGCACCGTCCAGAACGTCGGCAACGGCAATGCCCTTGGAGGAAGACGGCGCCGGCGCCTCCGGGCAGCCCGTATCGGCCGCATGTCCGGGGTCGGCAGCGAGCGGCAGCATAAGGGCGGCAAGCACGGACGCGCGCCGGCGCACCGTCGTCCGTCTCTGGCATCCTGCCCCCCACATATCCCGAAATACCCCCCGTATTGCCTCGTGAAAATGTCGGCGAGGCGCCCCCGCGCCCCTTGCCGGATTTCCCATATCGCCGCCTGATAGAGGAAAACTCAAGCAGCAAAGCGGCGCTACGGCGGCAGCATCGTGGCACCATATCCGCGTGGAACCGCCCGCCGTCACGGCATTCTGACGGTCGCAAGACGGAAAATCGACACATCAACGGCCGAGGGGGATTTCGCAACGGCGCAAAACGATCTATCGAACGGCAGTTTCTGAATGGGAGTTTGAGACGATGACGGATCTCGCACGGGTGGTCGAAGCGGTTCGCGCCTTTGAGGAAGGCCAGATCGTGGTGGTGACCGACGACGACGACCGGGAGAACGAGGGCGACCTGATCCTCGCCGCCGAGCACGCGACGCCGGAAAAGATCGCCTTCATCATCCGCCACACCTCCGGCATCGTCTGCACGCCGATCACCGCAGCCGATGCGAGACGCCTCCACCTGCAGCCGATGGTCGCCCACAACGAGGCGCCCCTGTCGACCGCCTTCACGGTGACCATCGACTATCGCGAAGGCCTGACGACGGGCATCTCCGCCGAAGAGCGCTGCAACACCGTGCGCGCGATCCTCAACCCCAATGTCGGCGCAGAGGATTTCGTGCGCCCCGGCCACATCTTCCCGCTGATCGCCCGCGACGGCGGCGTCCTGATGCGCTCCGGCCATACCGAGGCGGCCATCGACCTCTGCCGCCTCGCCGACCTCAAAACGGTCGGCGTCCTCAGCGAGCTCGTCAATGACGACGGCACCGTGATGCGCGGGCCCCAGGTGACCGGCTTTGCCGAGGAACACGGGCTCAAGGTCGTCTCAGTCGCCGAGCTCATTGCCTACCGCCAGCGCAAGGAGCGGCTGGTGGAGCGCGTCGAGGCCTTCGAGGTCGACACCCCCTACGGCCCGGCCCGCGCCTACACCTATTCGACGCCCTGGGACCCCATGCAGCACCTCGCCGTCGTCTTCGGCGACATCAGCGACGGCGTCGACATCCCGGTGCGGCTGCACCTGGAATCGGTCGTCGGCGACGTCTTCGGCCGGGATTCCACCGTCGAGCCGTTCATCAAGCGGATTGCGGAGGGCGGCCGCGGCATCGTCGTCTATCTGCGCGAGGGCTCGGTCGGCGTCGGCAAGGTGCCGAGCCAGCGCCGGGCCGCCAATGACGACGAGGGCCACGACACGGCCAAGGTGCGCCAGGAGGAATGGCGGGAGATCGGCCTCGGCGCCCAGATCCTCACCGACCTGGAGGTCCACTCGATCCGGCTGCTTGCCTCCCGCGAGCGTCACTATGTCGGCCTTGGCGGCTTCGACATCGTCATCAACGAGACCGAGATCGTCGACGGCTGATCTCGTCGGCCTCCGACCTCAGTTCGCGTACCAGGCGATGAAATAGCCGGCGACGACGGCGGTGCCGATGACGCCGGCAACGTTCGGCCCCATGGCATGCATCAAAAGGAAATTGCCGGGGTCGGCGCGCTGGCCCTCGACCTGGCTGACCCGCGCGGCCATCGGCACGGCGGAAACGCCGGCCGAGCCGATCAGCGGGTTGATCTTGTTGGTGCCGCTGAAGAGGTTCATGACCTTGGCCATCAGCACGCCGCAGGCGGTCGCGATGCCGAAGGCAATGACGCCGAGGCCGAGGATCTTCAGGGTATCGCCGTTGAGGAACCGCTCGCCGGTCATGGTGATGCCGACCGAGGTGCCGAGGAAGATCGTCACCACATTGATGAGTTCGTTCTGGGCCGCCTTGGTGAGCCGCTCGGTGACGAGGCTCTCGCGCAGGAAATTGCCGAGCATCAGCATGCCGATCAGCGCCGAGGCGGCGGGCACCAGCAGGATGACGACGATGGTGACCATGGCCGCAAAGATCAGCTTTTCCAGCCGCGAGACGGGCCTCAGCGAGCGCATGCGGATCTTGCGCTCCTTTTCCGTCGTCAGCAGCCGCATGATCGGTGGCTGCAACAGCGGCACCAGCGCCATGTAGCTGTAGGCGGCGACGGCGATCGGCGCCAGCAGGTGCGGCGCCAGCTTGTTGGCAAGGAAGATCGAGGTCGGCCCGTCGGCGCCGCCGATGATGCCGATGGCGCCCGCCTCCATCGGCGAAAAGCCGATTGCGGCTGCCCCGAGGAAGGTGGCAAAGACGCCGAACTGGGCGGCCGCACCCAGGAGCAGCGTGCGCGGATTGGCGATCAGCGGCCCGAAATCGGTCAGCGCCCCGACGCCGAGGAAGATCAGCGGCGGGAAGATCTCAAGATCGACGCCCTTTGAGATGTAGTAGTAGAGCCCGCCGCCATGCTCGCCCGCCGGCGCATTGATCAGCCCCTCCGTCGGCAGGTTGGCGAGCAGTGCGCCGAAGGCGATCGGCACCAGGAGGAGCGGCTCGAACTTGCGGTAGACGGCGAGATAGAAGAGCACGCCGACGACCACCCACATCACCGCCATCTGCCAGGTGACATCGGCAATGGCGGTCAGGTGCCAGAGCTGTTCGAGCTTTGAGGTCTCGGTCGCGGTGCCGTCCATGGATGGGCCCCAGACAATCAGGAAAAGTGCAAGGTCAGGAAAGGGTGACGAGGACCTGGCCCTCGGTGACGGTCGCCCCCGGGGTCACGTGGACGGCGTCGACCGTGCCGCCATTGGGCGCGCCGATCACCGTGTTCATCTTCATGGCTTCCAGCACCAGCAGCGTGTCGCCGGCGCCGACCGTCTGGCCGGCGGACACCTCGACGCTGACCACCGTTCCAGCAAGCGGGCTCGGCACGGAGCCGGGGCCGGCGGCGACCACAGGTGCGGCAGGAGCGGCTGCAACGGGCGCGGCGGGACGCACGGCGGGCGCCGCCGCTGCGACGGGGGCAACGGACGCCGGCGCAACAGCCGGCGCCCCATCGGCGCCATCGAGTTCCTCCACCGTCACCTCATAGGCAACGCCTTCCACGGTGATCCGCAAGCGCTTCATGGTCGGTTTCCTCTTTTGTCGTTTTGGGCCGCGCCGCCGAGCGGCGGCCGCATCGCGGCCCAGTCGGCGCGGGTGCGGTGGCCATTGAATGTCTGGATCCGGCCTTCAAGGGGCCAATCGCCGACCTTGTGGGCCGGCGCGGCAATCCGGGTCACGCGGTAGCCGCCGCCGAGCGTCGCCGCGACGGCAGCGGAAATGGCGACGAGATGGTGCGGCGGCACGCCCGGCGTCGCGGCAGCAAGCGCCGGTTGGCTCGGCGCCGGCTTTTCCGCATCCTTGGCTTCGACCTTCGTGCCGCGGGTGAAGAACAGGCCGATCAGCGCGCAGGCGGCCCAGATCAGCGCCAGCACCAGCATGACGACGCTGAACCCCGTACCGATCATTTCCAGGTTTTCCAGCATGGCGCCCATCCCGTTCGCCTAAACCTATCCCGTTCGCCTAAAGCGGAATGTTGCCGTGCTTCTTCGGCGGCCGCGTCTCGCGCTTCGACAACAGCCCCCTCAGCGTCAGCGCGATGGAGGCGCGCGTCTGGCGCGGCTGGATGATGTCGGAGACGAACAGCATGCCGGCCGAAAGATAGGGCGAGGCGAACTGGGCGCGGTACTCGTCGGCCAGCTCCGTTGCCCGCGTATGCCGATCCTCCGCGGCCGCAAGATCCTTGCGGTAGAGGATGTTGACGGCCCCTTCCGCGCCCATCACGGCGATTTCCGCCGTCGGCCAGGCGAGCACCCGGTCGGCGCCCATGTCCTGGCTGCACATGGCGAGATAGGCGCCGCCATAGGCCTTGCGCATGATGACCGTGATCTTCGGCACCGTCGCCGACGCGTAGGCAAAGAGCATCTTGGCGCCGTGGCGGATGATGCCGCGCCGCTCCTCGGTGACGCCCGGAAGGAAGCCGGGCACGTCGACGAGGTTGATGAGCGGGATGTTGAAGACGTTGCAGAAACGCACGAAGCGGGCCGCCTTGTCGCTGGCATCGATATCCAGCGTGCCCGCCTTCACCGTCGGCTGGTTGGAGACGAACCCGACGACCACGCCGCCGATGCGCCCGAAGCCGACGACGATGTTGGCGGCAAAGCCGGCCATCACTTCCATGAAGTCGCCGTCATCGGCGAGCCGCGTGATCACATTGCGGCAGTCGAACGGCGTCTTCGGATTGTCCGGGATCAGGTCGTCGAGCGCGGGATCGTCGGCGATGGAAAGGTCCGGGTCGATATGGTGCGGCGGGTCCATCATGTTGTTGGACGGCAGGAACGACAGCAGCCGGTGGACGATACGCACCGCATCGGCATCATCCTCGGCGATGAAATGGATGTTGCCGGAGACCGAGGCGTGCGCCTCGGCCGAGCCGATCTCCTCCATGGTCGTCACCTGGCCGGTAACGGCGCGGATCACCTCCGGCCCGCAGATGAACATCTGCGCGTGTTCGCGGGTCATGATGAGAAAGTCGGTAAGTGCCGGGCTGTAGGCCGCGCCGCCCGCGCAGGGGCCGGCAATGACCGAAATCTGCGGCACGACACCGGAAAGCTGGACGTTGCGATAGAACACCTGGCCATAGGCGGCGAGCGCCCCGACGCCCTCCTGGATGCGCGCGCCGCCCGAATCGTTGAAGCCGACGACGGGAACGCCGGCTTTCGCCGCGTGATCGAGCGTGTGGCAGATCTTCTTGGAATGGATGTCGCCGAGCGAGCCGCCGGCAACGTTGAAATCCTGCGAGAAGGCCGCGACCGGCCGGCCGTCGACGAAGCCGGTGCCGGTGATCACCGCATCGGTCGGGATCGACTTCTTCTCCATGCCGAAATGGCGCGTGTTGTGCTGGGCGTGGAGGCCGAACTCCTGGAACGTGCCCTGCGAGAACAACGCCTCGAGCCGCTCGCGGGCGGTCATCCGCCCCTTGGCGTGGCGGGCTTCCGCCTTCTCCGCGCCGCCGCCCTCAAGCGCCGCCTTGCGCCGCTTTTCCAACTCGTCCGCGAGAGCCTTGGAAATCGCCATGTCCGATCCGTTTTCTTGGGGCCGCGCCCCGACCGGGAGCGGCAGGCGCCCCGCTGGAGGAGCGGGGCCGTTTCCTCGCGAAGGGCATCTTTCGCGGGGGCCCGCAACGGCGCCGGACCGGCGCCATACGCGGCCGCGTGATATTGCCCCATTCAGATAAGGAAATTAATGCGATGTTCTGGCGGCGAGATAAAGGGTCGCGGCCGAAATTTCGACGGCGCAGGAATACTTACATACGTTCGGCTACAGGGCCGGTCGGCGGCGGCCGGCGCCATTCGAAGGCAAGGCCGAAGACGAGCCCGGCGAGATGGGCGCCGTAAAGCGGGGTCCATAGAAGGCCGGCATTGAAGATCGAGCCGAACTGCCATTCGAAACCGATCTTGAGGAGATCGCCGAGCAGGAGCAGCGGCCAGAACCAGTGCCGCGTATCGCGCCAGAGCGACAGCACCGTCGCCGCAAAGAGCGCGTTGAGCGCGGCCGACAGCCCGCAATAGGCGGTGGTGTCCGGCGCAAGGACGACAAGGAACGCCGAGACGGCGACGATCGCCCCCGCCATCAGCAAGGCGAAGCGCCCCCGCGAGGCCTCCGAGGTCTCGTAGACCGCCCCGAGCATCGCGAAGGCGCCGGCATTGAACAAAAGATGCCGGCCGTCGAGATGGACGAGGTGCCCGGTGAGGAGCCGGTAGAGCTCACCGTCGAAGACCAGCGCGCGGTCATAGACCAACGCCTCCTGCGCGCCGCCGAAAAGCGCAAAGAGGGCAACGAGCAAGGCCGTGCCGGTGAGGGTCAGCCACGGCATCCGACGGATGCCGCGGCCGATATATGCCTGGCGGGCAGCGAGCGCGGTCATTGCGCGCCCCGTGCCCTGCGCCGGCGGGCGAGATAGGCGCCGGCCGCCGCCGTTCCCATCAGGCCGAGGCCGACGAGGCCGACATCGCCGGAGCCGCCACCGCCGCCGTGGCCGGAGCGCGGCTGGCTGAACATCGGCTTGTTGGAGTCGACACGGCGCGATGCGGTCCTGACAGGCGCCGGATTGCCTTCGGCCGATTTCGGCGTCGCCGCCGGCTGCCGGCGCTGTTCCTGCGCCTTTGCCTCGCGCTTCAGCCGGGCGTCGTTGGTACGGTCGATGGCGAGCTTCTGGAACACCTCGTCGCGCACCACGATCATGGAGGTGAACGGCGTGACGATGCCGTATTCTTTCGACAAGTCGATCACCGCCTGTTTGGCGTCCGCGCCCTCGTCGAGCATTTCCATCGCCCACATCTCCCGTTCGATGGCGGAGAACGCCCACAGCCGCTCGATCTCCGGATTGCGCACGGTGGTTTCCGGGAACTCGAAGGTCGTGCTGTAACTGACCGGCTTGCCGGAAAGCTTGGCCGTCAGCGTGATGTCGGCCGGACCCTTGCCCCAGTAATGGCCGAACAGGATGAGCTGTTCGCCACGATAGAGCGAGCGCACGTCGTTGCCGGTCATGTCGGCGAGGCGAAGGTCGCCGCCGGCCGGATCGAGCTTGACCTTTACGTCATGAAGAGCCGTATGGGTCAGTTTGGACGTCGCCGTCATCAGCGCACCGACGATATCGTCGCTGTTGGAGACATTGAGCGAGGTGCCGCCTGACGCGCGCGTCATGGCGCCGAGCAGCGGCTCGTTGGCGCTGTTGCCCATGACCACGGTGAAGAGGCGGATGTCAGCGGTCTTGATGCGCTCCACGAACCGCTTGCGCTCCGTCACGCCGTCGTTCGCGACACCGTCGGTGACGAGGATGACGCCGGCCGGACGATCGTCGTCGAGGCCGGAAAGCCCCATGTCGAGCCCGGCAAAGAGATTGGTGCTGCCGCCGGGCTGCATGTTGCGGACGATGTCGACGGCGCGGGCGACTTCCCCGGGCGTTGCCGGCAGGAAGCCGGAGGTCAGCGGATGGGCCTGCTGGTCGAAAGCGACGAGCCGGAACCGGTCCTCCGGCCGCAGCTTGCCGACGGCCTTGGCGACGCCCTCGGCAAGGGTCGCGATCTTGCCGGACATGGAACCGGACTTGTCGAGCACGAACACCCAGTCGCGCCCGCCGGTGATCGGCTGGTGGTCGACGCCCGGCGTCAGCGTCAGCATATAGGTGCCGCGACCGTCCGGCACCGCCTTGTAGGCGGTCATGTCGAGGCTGCCGGGAAGCCCGGCCTTCTCGCGCCAGTAGACGACGACGTCGGTATCTAGCCGCACCGGCTGGGTCACGGGCGCGGCGGGCGTTGTCTCTTCTTCGGTCCCATTGGCGGCAGTATTGCCGGCGGCCGGCGCGGCCTGTGCCGGCGCGGTGTTGTCCAGATGGACGTGCCAGCCGTCGCGGCCGGAGCGGGTGATGACGGCGTTCGGATGGGCCGGCAGGCGCACGGCCTCGACCGGATAGTCGGCCTTCAGCTCAAGGTCGAAGGTGAAGCGTCCCGTGACCGTCTCGTTGGCGGTCCAGAAGGAGAGTTTCTGTTCGTCGACCCCGCCCTCCTCCAGCGGATAGAGGTAGCGGCCGATGCCCGTGTCGAGGTTGACCGGCTGGATGTAGGAGAGCCGCACGCGCACGTCCTGGCCCGCCCGCACCGGCCAGACCTTCGTGTCGAAGGTCTTGTAGGCGTCCTGTTCGGTATAGGCGACCTCCCGGCCGGCCTGCTTTTCGCTCTGGTAGATCTCCCGGGCGCGCTGTTTCTCCACCACCTCCCCGGAGACCGGCGCCCCATCGATCCAGTAGGTGAATTCGGCAACGGCCGCCTTCTTCGGCACCGGGAACGAATAGAGCGCCTCGTCGTCGCGCGTACCGGGATTGGCGAAGGTCTGCTCCACGGTGGTGATGGCGTAGCCGTCTTCCACCACCACATCGACATCGTGGTCGACGATGGAGAGCGGCGTGCCGGTCCCGTCGGCCGGCGTCAGGAGACCTGCCGCTTGCGCGCTGGTATCGGCAAGCGGCGTCGCCAGCGCGGCAAGGAGGAGCGTGGAAAAGGCGAGCGCCTTGGCCGCGCCCCGCCGCGTCGGCGGCAGGGCGCGCACGATCGGCGTATTGTCGGCTCGGCACGGCGCATCTTCGCAGACCGTGACCGGACAGTTCGGGTCCTCATTGGGCTTCCGTTTCAGGCTTGTCATCGTCATCTCCTCGTGAACGATGTTCATAACTTTGGCGCGGAACGTTCTTGTGAACGTCGTTCATACACATAGCAGCCTTGTGAACAGCGTTCAAGTGTGCAAGGAGTGAAAAGACGGGCGCGGTTAACGGGAACCGGTCCACCGCCGGGAAAGCCGACCCCGAAAGCCGGTTCGCAAACCCGGACGGGAAGTCCGCCGGGGACCGCCGACCGAGACAGGACGCGAAAAATGACGAAAGCCGCCCGCACCCGCATCGACGACCGCGAGGCGCTGAAGAAACGCTATGTGGAAGAGGCCGCCAGGATCATCGCCGCCGAGGGCCTGTCGGCCCTCACCGCGCGCCGCCTCGCCGGCAATCTCGGCGTCGCCGTCGGCACCACCTACAATCTCTTTGCCAATCTCGACGAGATCGTCGTCGCGGTGAACGGCAGGACCCTCGACGGGCTGGCCGCGGCCATCGCCGCAGAGCCGTTACCGGCCGAGAGCGTCGAGGCGGCGCTGATCGCCCTCTCCGACCGCTATCTCGGCTTCGTGCGATCCAACCGCAATCTCTGGCAGGCCCTCTTCGAGACGGCGGCCCCCGGCGGGGGCGAGGGGCCGTTCCCGAACCAGCCGCGCTTCGAGGCGCTCTTTGCCGTCGTGGAGGGCGTGCTCGGCCCCCTCTTCCCGCCCGGCAAGGAGGCCGCCCGCGCCCGTTCGGCCCGCGTGCTCTGGGCCGGGCTCCACGGCATCTCCATGCTGGTGCTCAGCCAGCGCCTGGCGCCGCTCGGCGTCGCAACGGCGGAAGACCTCGTAAAAACCCTCGTCTGCTGCCACGTCGCCGGCCTGCGGTCGGCGCACGAGGGTTAGCGCGGCGGCGCGACCGCGCGCTCCCACATTCGAAATGGATTTCTCGGCCCGCCTATTGTATCTGGATTCCAGGCGGCCCCGTAGCTCAGCAGGATAGAGCGCCGGATTCCTAATCCGTAGGTCACAGGTTCGAATCCTGTCGGGGTCACCATTTTCCATATCTCACGACGCATCTTCGCTTCGCTCAGGTCTCCGATGGGGCGGCCTGATCGGCCAACGCGCAGTCGCGCTTGCGAACCCTCCGGGTTCGAACGCATTCCAGCAACGTTCACCATCTCTTCCCGCCGTCCACCTCCACGCACTGCAATGCGCTGTCAGGCGACCTTGTGGCGCGGGACGATCCTCAGGTGGCTGCCGGTGGCGCCGCCGGGAAGCGCCGCGATGCGGTCGGCGACGGCAAGCAGCGCGGCAAGGTCGATGCCGGTCTCAAAGCCGCCCTCGTTGAAGGCGAACACAAGGTCCTCCGTCGCCGTGTTGCCGGTCGCGCCGGGTGCGAAGGGGCAGCCGCCGAGGCCGGCTGCGGCGGTGTCGAAGACGCGGACGCCGACGCTCCAGGCGGCGAGCGCATTGGCAACGCCCTGGCCGTAGGTGTCGTGGCCGTGGAAGGCCCAGCCGTTTCCGGCCGCAGCCCCGATCGCCATCGCCGCGGAAAAGCGGGCCGCGACCTCGAACGGATTGGCCCGGCCGGTGGTGTCGCAGAGCCCGATCTCCGCTTCCGGCGCGATTGCCGCGACGCTCGCAACGGAATCGAGCACCGCCGCCCGCGCGACCGTGCCCGCGAACGGGCAGTCGAAGGACGTGCCGAGATCGACCCGCAGCCCGACCGAGGCCGGCAGCGCGGCCGTCACCTTCTCCAACCCCTCCAGCGACTGCTCCACGCTCTGGCGGACATTGTTGCGATTGTGTGCCTCGGAGACGGAAAAGACGTAGACGACCTCCGTAACCCCGGCGGCGAGCGCGTTCTCCGCGCCGCGCACATTCGGCACCAGGGCCGAGAGCCTTGAAGGAACGTCCTTCACGGCGGCGGCGATCTCGGCGATGTCGGCCATCTGCGGGATCGCCTTCGGGCTGACGAAGCTGCCGAATTCGATCCGCGGGCAGCCGGCCTCGGCGAGCGCGCGGATGATCGCGATCTTCTCGTCCGTCGGCAGCGGATTGGCGATCGACTGAAAGCCGTCGCGGGGCGCTACCTCGCAGATTATGGGGCGCATGTGCGGGCGGGCGTCCGGCATCTCGGTCTCCTCCGGCATCTTGCGTCAGACTTCCTGCAGCTTGTCCTCGCCGCCGGGCCGCCGGTCCGGCCAGAACACGGCGTCGACGGCGTTGAGAAGGAACTGGATCGCCAGCATGCCGAAGCCGAGCGGCAACAGCGCATAGGGAAACACCATCGGCGTGCCGAAGCTCGACGAGACGCGCTCGCCATAGTCGAAGGCCTGGTAGGCGAGCAGGAAGCCGCGCCAGGCCATGATCGAGCAGAAGCCGACGCCGACGAGCCCGATCACGACGTTGAGGACCCGCTGCCCGAGGCTGCCCAACATGTCGGAAAAGAAGGTGATGCGGATATGCGCATCGGTACGCTGGACATCCGCCGCCGTCATCGCCGCGACGAAGACGATGAGGAAGGTGTTGATCTCCAGCGACCAGGAGGTGGGCGCCGTGAAGACATAGCGCATGAACGCGTCATAGCAGATGGTCACGACCATGAAGGCCAGCACGATCTGGCCGGCGATCTGCATGGTCTTGGTCAGCGTTGCAAAGAACCGTCTCACGGCGCCCTCCCGGTTTCTCGTTACTCGGCCTTACCGAGGGCGAGCGCGATCGCCCGCTTGCCGACGTCCTCGCCGACCTCGGAGACCCACTTGGCGCGCACGTCAGACGCGGCATCGCTGAGGGTCTTCAGGTCGTCTTCGGACGGCTCGATGATCTCGATGTTTTCCGCCTCGATCATCGGCCAGTACTCATCCGGGTAGATGGTGTTGTTGGAATAGGCCGCGCCGTTCTCGTCGAACCAGTCCGCCGCCTCGGTGAAGGCGGCCTTTTCGGCCTCGCCCATGGTCTCCCAGCCGCGGGTCGTGGTGTAGAGGCCGATGCCGTAGGCGGTCATTGGCAGCTTGTAGACGAAGTCGATCTGCTCCTGCAGCGACCGGCCGATGATGGTGGAGATGTTGGCGACGGCAGCGTCCACGGTGTTGCGCTGCAGGGCGAGATAGAGCTCGGAGGACGGGATGCGCACCGCGGCCCCGCCGAAGCCCTCGATCACCTTGGTCGCCTCGAAGCTGACGACGCGGACCTTCTTGCCGCTGATGTCGGCGATCGAGCGCACCGGGGCGGCCTTCGTCGACCAGATGTATTCCGGCTGCAGGATGTTGCCCATCATGGAGACCATGTAGAGGTCTTCCTTGGCCAGTTCCTCGTTGATGAGGTTGAAGAGCGGGCTGCCCTTCTTCAGCCGGTCCGGGTTCTCGTAGAGTTCTTCCACGATGCCCGGAAGGCCGGTGATGCCGAGGATCGGGATCGAGCGGGTGATGTAGCTCGACGTATGGAACATGAAGTCGATGGTGCCGGAGCGCAGCGCCGGAAGCTGCTCGTCGGCCTTCAGGAGCTTGCCGCTGTCGTAATAGTCGACCTTGACGGCATCGCTGGCATCGAGCCGCTCCACGAAGCCGGCCGAGCCGTAGGCGAGCGCCTTGTAGCTCGGCGGCAGGTAGCTGACGCCGGTCATCGTCGTCTCGGCGGCAGCGCGCCCGGCCGTGAAGCCGAACATCGCGGTACCGCCGACGACGGCGGCGCTGGTCTTCAAAAAGGTTCTGCGGGTCTGGGTCATTCTGTTTTCCTCTCCTTGAATGACAAGTGTTGTGATTGGGAGCCGGTCACATGAGGCGTGGAAGCCAGAGACTCAGCTCCGGGAACAGGACGAAGATCATCAGCATGGCGAACTGGACGAAGACGAACGGAACGACCGAGCGGATGATTTCCTCGACACTCAGCATCGGGCAGACGGCGCGCAGCGCATAAAGGTTGAGCCCCACCGGCGGCGTCACCACCGCGATCTCGAGGTTCATGACCAGCACGATGCCGAACCACAACGGGTCGTAGCCCATGGTGGTGATCAGCGGCAGCAGGATCGGCGTGGTGACGACGATCAGCGAGACGGCGTCGACCAACATGCCGAGGGCGACGAGCGCCAGCATCAGGACGATCAGGATCGCCCAGTCCGGCAGGTTGGTGGCGATCAGCGCCTGGCTGACGATTTCCGGCACCCGGACGAGGTTGAGGTAGTCGCCGAAGATCTTGGCGCAGCCGATGATGAGGAGAATCGCGCCGGAGACCTTCACCGAGGCGGCCAGGATCTTCATCAGCTTCTTCAGCGTCAGCACCCGGAAGATGGCGCCGGCGATGAAGAAGGCGCCGGCCGCGCCGAAGGCGGCGGCCTCCGACGGCGTCGCAAAGCCGGAATAGATCGCCCCCAGCACGATGAAGACGAGGAGCAGCGAGTGCCAGATGCCGCCGAGCGCCCGCACCCGTTCGCCGAGCGGCGGCCTGGCGCCGGTCTCGCGCGGCGCCTCCCTGGGGTTCAGCACGACGCGGACATAGATGTAGACGGACAGGGCAAGGGCGAGCGCGATGCCCGGTACGATGCCGCCGATGAAGAGATCGCCGACGGAAACCCCCGACACCGCGCCATAGATGATGAACGGCACGGAGGGCGGGATCAGCATGGCGAGGGCGCCGGACGAGGCGACCGAGCCGGCCGCCAGCTTGCGCCCGTAGCCGCGCTTCAGCATTTCCGGCACGGCGATGCCGCCGACGGCCGCGACGCCCGCGACCGAGACGCCGGAGACCGCCCCGAAGATCGCCGAGGCGCCGACGGTGGAGATCGCAAGGCCTCCGCGCAGCCATTGCAGCCACAGCGAGGCGGCCCTGAACAGGTTCTGCCCGACGGGCGTCGCACCCAGAAGGTTGCCCATCAGGATGAACAGCGGCAGGGCGATCAGCTCAAACGAATTGAGCTGGCCGAAGAACGAGGTCGGGGCAAAGAAAAAGGCAAGCGGTCCCCGCGCCATCCAGAGGCCGATGAGGCCGCTGGCGCCCAGCGCGAGAAAGATCGGTGCACCCATGCCGATCAGGCCGATCAGGACGACCGCGACCAGTATGGGTTCGATCATGCGCGCCCGGACCCCTGGTTGTTATTATGCATGCTGCACTCCTCCCGTTTTTTGTTCCGGCGTTCGGTGCCGGCGGTTTGCCGACCCGACTTTTGTCAGATTATGCCGGATTGTTCCAGTTCCGCGATCTTTTCCGCTGAATATCCGAGGAGGCCCTGGAGCACCGCCCCGGTGTCTGCGCCGAGTTCCGGGCCCAGCCCCCGGATGCCGCCCGGGCTTTCCGAAAGCCGCGGAAAGACGTTCTGCATGGCGAGCGTCCCGCCCTGCCGCGGGTCGTCAACCTCGACGATGCTTTGGCGCGCGGCGAAATGGGGATCGGCCATCATCTCGCGCGCCGTATAGGCCAGACCGACCGGAACGCCGGCCGCGGCGAGATCCTCGATCATCGCCTCGGCGGCGTGCTTGCGGGTCCATTCGGCAATCCGCGCGTCGAGTTCGTCGGCATTCTCGCCGCGGGCGCGGTGGGTCGCATAGCGCGGATCCTCGGCCAACTCCGGCGCCCCCATCACCTGGCAGAGCCGGCCGAAGACGGCGTCCTGGTTGGCACCGATGATCATCTCCTTGCCGTCCTTGGTCGGATAGGCGTTGGAGGGCGCAATGCCCGGCAGCGACGAGCCGTGCCGCTCGCGGATATGGCCGCCGGCGTCGTATTCGGCAATGATCGACTCGGTGAGGCCGAGGACGCTTTCGAAGATCGAGCTGTCGACGACCTGGCCGCGGCCCGTGGCGTGGCGCCGCTCCAGCGCCAGCAGGATGCCCATCGCCGCGTTCATGCCGGCGAGCGAATCGCCCAGCGAAAGGCCGATGCGGACCGGCGGGCGATCGGGGTAGCCGCTGATGTGGCGCATGCCGCCCATCGCCTCGCACACCGAGGCAAAGCCGGCACGCGCCGAATAGGGCCCGTCCTGGCCGAAGCCGGAGACCCGGGCCATGATCAGCCGCGGATTGATGTCGGACAGCGCCTCATAGCCGAGCCCCCAGCGCTCCATGGTGCCGGGGCGGAAATTCTCGATCAGCACGTCGGCCTCGGCGACGAGGTCGCGCAGGACCGCCTGGCCTTCGAGCGTCCTCAGGTCGAGCGTGACGGAGCGCTTGCCCCGGGCGATCACCGACCACCAGACCGGATCGCCGTTGCGGCCCGGCCGGCCCCACTGGCGCATGACGTCGCCGGTCTTCGGCGGCTCCACCTTGATGACCTCGGCGCCGAAATCGGCGAGCAACTGCCCGCAAAACGGCCCGGCGATGAGCTGTCCCAGTTCGATGACCCTGAGGGAATTGAGCGGCCCCATGATGCTGGCGTTTCCTTCTCTTCGTGTCGTTTCTTGTCACTGTTCATGCGGTGAGGCGCCTGCCCGGCGTCATCGCGCCGACGCGGCCGGTGATCGACGCCGCATCGATGCCGAAATGCCGGTAGAGATCGCCGATGGTGCCGGTCTGGCCGAAGGCCTCGACGCCGAGCGGCAGCGTGCGGTGGCCATGGACGGACCCCAGCCAGGAAAGCGTTGCCGGATGGCCGTCGATGACGGTGGCGATCGCCGCATGGGACGGCAGATCCGCGAGCAGCGCCTCGACGCGGGAGCGCGCCTCGGCCTTGCCTCTGGTGCGGGCGCGCTGGGCCGCGGTCCAGCCGGCATGCAGCCGGTCGGCCGAGGTGACGGCAAGGACGCCGATATCGCGGCGGTCGTTGCCGATCATGCCGGCGGCCCGGATCGCCTCGCCCGCGACGGCGCCCTGATAGGCGATCACCGCCTCGCAGTTCGGCCCGGGCTTGCGCAGCCAGTAGCCGCCGTCGATGACGCCCTTGCGGAACGCATCATCCGTCCGCGGCATCGGCTGTTCCAGCGGATTGGTGGTCAGCCGCAGATAGACGGCGCCGCCGGCCGCGTCGGAAAGCCAGGTGCGTGGGTCAGGCTCGCGCGCGCCGCTGCGCTGGATGTGCGCAAAGGCCCACTCCATGATCACAGCCAGTTCGTCGGCAAAGGCCGGCTCGAAGGCGGTGAGCCCCGCCTGGCTCATGCCGATCAGCGGCTGGGCGATCGACTGGTGCGCCCCGCCCTCCGGCGCCAACGTCATCCCCGACGGCGTTCCGACCAGAACGAAGCGGGCATCCTGGTAGCAGGCGTAGTTGAGGGCATCGAGGGCTCGCGCGACGAACGGATCGTAGACCGTGCCGACGGGGATCAGCCGCCGGCCGAACAGCGAATGGGAAAGGCCGGCCGCTGCCAGCAGCAGGCAGAGATTCATCTCCGCAATGCCGAGCTCGATATGCTGGCCGGCGGGCGAGAACTCCCACTTCGCGGTTGAAGGAATATTGTGCGCCTTGAAGACGTCGGGCCGGGCGCCGCGGGCAAAGAGCCGGCGCCGGTTGACCCAGGGCCCGAGGCTGGTGGTGCCGGTGACGTCCGGCGACGTCGTCACGATCCGCTCGGCAAGCAGGCTGTCGCCCTTGGCAAGCTCGTCGAGGATCTTGCCGAAGGCCATCTGCGTGGCGATTTCCCTGTCCTGCGGCGCCGCGATCGCCGGCACCGGCAGCACATCGTCTTGCAGCCGGCGCGGACCGCCGGCAAAGAACGGCACCTTCTTGAGGAAGGCGCGCAGGGCGGCGGGCTTTTCGACCGTGGCGAAGGGTTCCCACTCCTTGCCTTCCGGCACCCCCATATGGGCCTGCCACTCGGCCATCTGCTTCGGCGTCATCAGGCCGCCGTGATTGTCCTTGTGGCCGGCAATGGGCGTTCCCCAGCCCTTCACCGTATAGGCGAGGAAGCAGACCGGCCGGTCGTGGTCGATGGCGGCGAAGGTATCGGCCATGGTCGCCACGCAGTTGCCGCCGAGATTCTCCATCAGGTCGGCGAGTTCCGCGTCCGACCGCCGGTCGATCAGCGCCGAGACGTCGCCCTGGTCGCCGAGGTCCTCCATCAGCCGCTGGCGCCACACCGCGCCGCCCATGAAGGTCAGCGCGGAATATTCCGTGTTCGGGCAGCGGTCGATCCAGTCGCGCAGCCGGTCGCCGCCGGGCTCCTCAAAGGCCGCCCGCTGCAGGGCGCCGTATTTGACCTTCACGAGGTCCCAGCCGAAGGCGTCGAAGGTCTTTTCGATGCGCTGGAACAGGCCTTCATGGACGATGCCGTCGAGGGACTGCCGGTTGTAGTCGATGATCCACCAGGTGTTGCGCAGGTCGTTCTTCCAGCCCTCCTGCAGGCACTCATAGACATTGCCCTCGTCGAGCTCGGCATCGCCGACGAGCGCCACCATGCGCCCCATCGGCCGCGCGCCGCCCCAGGGCTTGGCGGCGATATAGTCCTGGATCAGCGCGGCAAAGGAGGTGATGGCAACGCCGAGGCCGACCGAGCCGGTGGAAAAATCCACGTCGTCGGCGTCCTTGGTCCGCGACGGATAGGACTGCGCCCCGCCATAACCGCGAAACGCCTCCATCCGCTCACGCGAAAGGTTGCCCATCAGGTACTGCATGGCATGGAAGACCGGCGAGGCATGTGGCTTGACTGCCACCCGGTCTTCGGGGCGCAGCGCGGAAAAATAGAGCGCCGTCAGGATCGAGACCATCGAGGCCGAGGACGCCTGGTGCCCGCCGACCTTGATCGCATCCTCCTTGGGACGGATGTGGTTGGCGTGGTGGATCATCCAGTGCGACAGCCACAACAGCCGTTGCTCGATCGTTTTTAGTTGCGCGACTGCCATGCCGCCTCCCTAGATTTCGCGAAACGATAGCGTCGCGTTTGAAGGGATTTCTGGCTATCTTAAGCCGCAAATCGGCAATTTCGGCCGGTTTCGAGAAGCGTATCGGGAGTTTTTGAGTGGAATCCGTCAAGCTGGACGACAGCGACATTCGCATCCTGCGCCGGATTGCCGGCGACGGGCGCATCTCCGTCCAGGCCCTCGGCGACGCCGTCGGCCTCAGCCCGACGCCGGTGGCCCGGCGCCTGAAGCGGCTCGAGGAGGCCGGCGTCATCACCGGCTATGCGGCACTGATCGACGAGGCGGCGCTCGGCTTCGAGACGTCCGTCTTCGTCTCGGTCAAGCTCGACAAGCAGATCGACGACGCGCTCTCCACCTTCGAGGGCGCGATCGCGGCCTTTCCGGAGGTCGTCGACTGCTGGCTGATGACGGGGAATCGGGACTACCTGATGCGCGTCGTCGTGCGCAACATGGCCGACTTCGAGAAATTCCTCGTCGGCCGGCTGACGCGGGTGCAGGGCGTCGCCTCGATTGAATCGTCGATCCCGCTCAGGCGCGTCAAATCCGCCGGCGCCCGGACGCCGTAGGCGGCCCCGGCACCGGCGGGGAACCTTGGGTCTTAGGCCGCTTTCTGGATCAGCGGATAGGAGCGCTTGACGGTGACGGCGACGATGCCGACGAGGGCCGCCTTGAGGAGGTCGCCCGGGATGAACGCCGCCGAGCCGATCGCCGCCTTGGTCAGCGAGATCTCCGCCCAGAAGGCAACCCAGGGAATGCCGAGGGCGTAGACGACGCCGATGCCGCCGATGACGGCATAGGTGAAGGACGACAGGAAGTTGAGCTTGCGCCAGCCGAATTCATGCAGCATGCCGGTGACGAAGGCAGCGCCGATCCAACCGACGAGGAAACCGGCCGTCGGCCCCGCAAAGACGCCGAGCCCGCCGCGTCCGCCGGAAAGGATCGGCAGCCCGACCGCGACCAGCCCGACCACCAGCAGCATGGAGAGCGCGCCGCGCTTGCCGCCGAGGATCGCACCGGCCAGCATCGGTCCCATCGACTGCGCCGAGATCGGCACGCCGCCGAGGATCGGCACGGCAATCGGCGGGAACAACGCCAGGGCTGCGGTCAGGGCCGCGAAGAGGGCGATATAGACGATGTCTCGGGTGCTGATGCTGTCAGGCATTGTTTTCTTGTCTCCGTGGATACGACGCGCGCCCGCACCCGGTCGTCCGGGGGGTCGTCGCCGTCATAGAGGGATCGGGCTTCGATGGCATCGGCGACGTCGGCCGCCATCTTCAGGGTACGGATGATGAGCGGCAGGGCAAGGGCAATCGGATTGCGGCCGAGGCCGCGCGCCGCCTGGGCCTCGCGGATCTGCCGGGCCTGGTCGGAAATGACCGGGATGAAGCGCAGCGCCAGCGAGAAGGCGAGCCCGACCTTGGCCGGGTTGACGCCGAATCGCCGGAACGGGGAAAGCATCCGCTCGATGGTCTCGATCAGCACCTCGGTCGGCGTCGTCAGCGTGATCAGCGCGGCCATCAGAACGAGGATCGCGATCCTGAGCACGATGAGCGCGCCGAGCGCCCAGGACTCCATCAGTCCCTGGGCGACGAAGAGGATGACGAACAGCCACATCAGCGGCCGGAGCTGGCGCAGCATTTCCCGCGGCCCGTATCCGGCCACGAGATAGAGCAGCAGCACGGGCGCCAGCGCGGCGGCCATCACCCGCCAGTCGCCGATGAGAACCAGCCCGGTCCCGCTCACCGCCAGCGCCAGCAGCTTGACGCCGGGCGCCAGGCGGTGAAGCGGGGACCGGGGGCGGCCGGAGTCACGGCCGTGTTCGGGGGCGGCGATCATTTCATCCGCCTCACATAGTCGGAAAGCGCGCGGCAGGGCTCGTCGTCGGCGACGACGCGCCCCCCGTCGAACACCAGCACACGCTCGAAACGGTCGAGCAGCGCCAGGTCGTGGGTGACGACGACCGCGGTCTGCTGCAGGCCGTCGATGACGCCGGAGACCATGCGCGCATTGCGCAGGTCGAGGAGCGTCGTCGGCTCGTCGAAGACGACGCAGTCGGGCTGCAGGATAAGGACGCCGGCAAGCGCCAGAAGCTGTTTCTGGCCGCCGGAAAGGGAATGGGCCGACTGGTGGCGCACATGGGACAGGCCGTAGCGCTCAAGCACGGTCTCGACCAGCGAGGCGCGCACGTCGCGCGGCAGCTTCAGGCCCTTGAGGCCGAAGGCCACGTCCTCTTCCACCGTCGGGAAAACGATCTGATTGTCGGGATTCTGGAACACGAAGCCGACCTTGCGGCGCACCGCCTTGCCGGCCTTTGCCGTGTCCAGGCCGTCGATGACGACCTTGCCGGCGGTCGGCAAGAGCAGCCCGTTGAGCAGTCGCGCAAAGGTGCTCTTGCCGGATCCGTTGGCCCCGACGATGCCGATCCGCCGCTCGGTGAGAACGAGATCGATACCGCTGAGGACCTCCGCGTCGCCATAGGCGTGACGGACCGATTGGATCTCGATCCGGGTCGCCTCGAACGGCGCGTCAGGGCCGTGTCCCTCGGAAGTATGCAACCGTGCGTTCGGTGCGCCAACACTTGAAAAAGCCATTTTGCTGGTCCACTTTTCGTACGGTTGCATTGGTTCGAATGTCCGGTTTGTGCTCGTTGCAGGAGTTTAACCAAACAGGGCGACGAGAACCATGTAGCCAATCGAAGGCACTACAAGGCAACCAAAGCCGGTGTAGAAGGTCGCGGTCATGGCACCATACGGGACGAGCCTCGGATCGGTTGCCGCCAATCCGGCTGCGGTGCCACTCGTGGTACCCATGAGCCCGCCATAGACCGCGGCCGCTGCCGGGTTGTCGAGACCGGCCGTCTTGGCCAGGAACGGCGTCAGGATCATGACCGAGATCGACTTCACGACACCCGCGGCGACGGAGAGCGCGATCACTTCCGAGGAAGCGCCGAGCGCCGTGCCGGTGACCGGGCCGACGATGAAGGTGGCCGCGCCACCGCCGATGGTGGCCATGTCGACCGGGCTGGTGTAGCCGAAGGCATAGGCGGTCATGGCGCCGATGATCGTCGAAAGGATCATCGAGATGACCAGAGCCAGGGCACCCGGAAGGCCGGCCTTCTTCAGTTCTTCCATCTTCACGCCGAACGCCGTGCTGACGATGGCGAAGTCACGCAGCATGCTGCCGCCCATCAGGCCGATGCCCGCGAACAGCGGAACGTCGGAGATGCCGTGCTTCTCACCGGTGACCGTGCCACCGATATAGGCCAGCACCAGACCGCAGACGATGGCGATTGCCGAACCGTGGATGCGGTTGTTGGTCAGCCTGGCGACCTTGTAGGACGCCCACATGATGATGCCGACGACGACGAAGGCCGTGATCAGCGGATATTTGGTCAGTGCTGTAGAGAGGATGTCCAACATCTTACTTCGCTCCCTTGGGCGCTTTGGCCTCAGCCGGGTTGTCGTCATCTTCCAGGGTCGACTTCGGGCTCAGCGCCGTAATCGGGCGGATGAGCAGGAAGCCCGCGAAAACCGCGCCGAGACCGGCGATGAACGCCAGCGCGCCGGCGTTGACGGCCGCAACGACGTTCTGCCGGGCCGCCATGGCCACGACGATCGGGATGTACATCGCGCTCCAGAACAGGATGCCGTCCTGGGCCAGCTTGGAGAGCTGGTCCTTGTCCATCAGCTTGCGGGAGATAATGACGAGCAGCACCATCGCGATGCCGACACCGCCGACATTGGCGTTGATACCGACCAGATGGCCGAGCAGATAGCCCAGGAAAGTACCCACAATCATGCAGCCGCCCATGAGGGCCACACCATAGATCACCATTTCACTTCCTCCTTCCTTGGGAAGAGTGGAGGAGCCGGAGAATTCCGCTCCTCCTCTTTTGTCGATCCTATTCGATGGTCATGATCACGCCGCCGGGCTTCAGGCGGTCGCCGGGCTTGGCGGCGATCGACTTGACGGTTCCGTCAACCGGAGACGGCGTGTTGTTCTTCATCTTCATCGCCTCGACGACGGCCAGGTTCTGGCCCTTCGTCACGGTCGCGCCTTCCTCGACTTCGAGGGAGACAACGACCGACGGCATTTTGACTTTCACATCCATTGAGTGACTCCTTTTGTTGCTAAGCTGGATGTTGTTTCTGTGAAAGAGACTTCTGAAAAGGTCTCATCAGAAAATTTATTACGGTCAATAAGTTCCACTCCTGAAATGGACTTCGCCAGGAGAACTTCTGCATCCGACATATACTCGGAAAGCTTGACGCCGCAGCGTCCTTGCATATCGATTTCGGCGTCGATGGCCGTTCCGGTCCGGACCTTGAGATCGCAGATCTCCTGCCAGAACCACTGAAGCTGCTGGGCCGTCCCGGCCTGCACCAGGACGTCGAGGTCGGAGTCCGGCCGGACATAGTCGAGACCGGTGACGACCTGCATGGCGGCCGAGCCGATGAGGCCGAGCGTGATGCCGGCGGCCGCGGCGACCTTGCGCAAGTCGATGAGCACCGGATGGACGACGCGGGGGCTGGCGCCGGCGCGCTCCATGACTTCGTAGGGCGTGACGTAGCTCTCGATCTGGTCCGCGCACACCGGGACGGCCGAGCGCACGCGCTCCTCGCCGATGCGGAACGGGAAGGAGAACCCGATCTGGCCGCCGTCCTCGGGGCAGGCCTGTGTCGGCCGGCAGACGATGCCGGGGATGGCGTCGGCCAGGAACGCCTGCTTGACCCGGTGCGCGATCGCGGGGCCGCGCATCGGCTCCGGCAGGCCGGCAACCATCGCCGTGACCAGCTCCTTGCGGGCCGCTGCGGTCGGATAGGCAAGAACGTGGCGACGGTCGAGCATCTCTATCGCCTCTTGATCC
Source organism: Rhodobium gokarnense (assembly GCF_025961475.1). Taxonomy (NCBI): domain Bacteria; kingdom Pseudomonadati; phylum Pseudomonadota; class Alphaproteobacteria; order Hyphomicrobiales; family Rhodobiaceae; genus Rhodobium; species Rhodobium gokarnense. The sequence goes on from NZ_JAOQNS010000003.1 coordinate 476,094, forward strand.
AGGTCGGGTCGGTCTTGGCCGAGCGCTGCACCTCGACCTGCGCCTGCACGAGGACGTCGAACAGGCGGGTCGATTGCGGGCCTTCGATGACGATGGGCGGAACGACGTCCGCATTGGGATCGACGATCCCCGGGACGAGTTCCAGGCGGGTCGCCGGTGCGCCGGTCTGAAGCTGCGGCGAGACCTTCACGACGCGGCTCTTGGTGCGCAGGATCGTGCGCGAGGCCTTGTCGACGGTCGAGCCGGTGCTCATCGGCGTCGCCGTGACGAAGACCTCGTATTCCGGATGGGTCCGCTCGCGGCGATAGGTGATGATGTGGCCGTCGCGGTTGCAGACATGGCCCGACGGCGAGACGACGAAGCTGTCGCCCATCGGCAGGCCGCCGACGACCAGTTCCTGGTAGGGCTCGCCGAGCGGCGACGGCACCATGGTGATGTCGTCGCGCAGAGGCACGCCATCCAGCGTCAGCCAGCCGAATTCCTGGCAGCCGTAAAGGTCGTGCACCTTGTAGCCGAAGGCGTCGGCGATCGGCAGCAGTTCCTCGTCGAGCGGGGTGCCGGCGACGAGGAGCACGCAGTAGCGCGGCATTTCTTCCTTCAGCCCCAGCGACACGGCCTGCTCCAGGCTGGCGCGCAGGAACGAGGATTCGCCGAGGATGATGTCCGGATTGCGGTTGCAGGCGGCGATGATCAGCGCATCGCGGCTGGACCGCTCCAGGAAGGTCCATTCGACCTCCGAGGCGGTCAGCGCCTGGGCCGAGAAGACATTGACGAGGGGAGGATAAGTGACAAGCATCCGCGTCCCCCCCTCGCAATCGAGCCGTTTGAAGACGGCACGGGTGACGTCGGCGCGCCCGGGAAGTTCCGCGTGGGTGACGCCGACGATGTTCTGGAAAGCCGAAGAGCCGGTGGTGAAGGTCAGATAGGCAAGGTTGAAGGGCGTGTGGATCTCTTCGATGACATGCGCCGCCGTCGGGCCGGCGATGCCCTTGTCGCCGAGGGAACGCCTCGGCATTTCGGCAAGGGTCGGCATGCCGGTGAAAAGGTCCTGCGCGTCTTCAAGGGCTTTCAATGCATCTGACATTTCAACTCTCCCTTCGGCTTTCCTCGTTCGGGCAGCGCCGGGGTTAGCGGGCGGGGGCGTATTTGTCGGCGACCGCCTCGAACTCCTTGTTCATCACGTCCATCACCTTCGGCCGGAGCGCGCGGCCGCCGCGTTCGGCACCGAGGGCACCGCGGCCCCACGGGCCGAGCGTGTCCTGCTTGCCTTCCGCCTTGGCTTTGCGGATGGACGCGATGTGCTCGATGATGGCCGGCCGCATGCCTTCCACCTTGTCGACCAGCGTCTCGACGCCGCCGAGGGTGTGGAAGAAGCGCGGGCCCGATGCGAACACCGGGTTGTCCTTGGACAGCTCTTCCAGGACTTCCAGGTCCTTGCGGATGATGCGCGAGACCGAGGTCAGCGGCATCACGTGGATGATGGTGCCGAAATTGGCATCGAGCGACAGGATATTGTCGGCCTGCAGGCCGTGGCACAGGAAGGCGCCGGAGACCGCCCGGCCGATTACCATGGCGACGATCGGATGGCCGGCGAGCCGGGCCTCGGCGAGCGCCAGCTGGTAGGCGCCCGTCGACTTGTTCATGCCGAAGATTTCCTCGACCTTGCCGGGGCCGTTGCCCGGGGTGTCGACGATGAGGACCAGGGCCCGCTTTTCGTCCAGCGGCTTGTCCTTGTCGGCTTCCATCGAGGCATAGACGGACTGGGCCATCTTGTAGCCCTCCTCCATGCCGATGACGCCGGCATAGACGACCGGGAACCGTTCGTTGAACGACATGCCGTCGCTGGCGATGATGGTGACTTCCTTGCCGTCGAGCTTGGCCGTGCCGACCGCGGCGCCGGGGCCGTAGTCGTCATCGGCGATGGTCTTGCCACCGACGGTGTTTTCTTCAAAGGTGCCCGGATCGACGATCATCTCGATCGCCTCCCGGCCCTTGCCCATCATGGTTTCTTGCGCTTCCATGACTGTCTCCTGAAATTGACTTGTTGAACGTGCCTAGACCTGAAGGCGCTTGACCTGGCCGAGGAAGGCCGCCAGCGGCATGTCGGTCAGCGAGGCCGGGTTGTCGTTGCCGGCCTTGGCCCAAACGTCGCGGGCGTCCTGCGGATGCATTTCTGCGGCAAGAGCGACGCCGCGGATCTGCCGTTCAACGGTTTCGGGCGAGCCGACCCGGCGCATCTCTTCAAAGTCCGCGACCGGCAGCGGGGCGAGGTCGGCGACCTTCTCGCGGAACGCCGCGATGGTGTCGGCGACCAGGAAGTTGGCGTCCCCGATGATGTATTTGTGCCGTCCGCCGGTGGTGCGGAAGACGAGGGCGCGGTCGGAGCTGTCGAACTCCTCCTTGCCCATCTCCTGCTCGATGACTTCCGGACCGGTGAGGCCGAGGCGACCGAACTCGCTCATGATGATGACGTCCGTCGCCGCGGCGACGAAGCCCATGCCGCCGAAGCAGCCGACCTTGGAGCCGATGAGGGAGATCACCGGAACCTTGCCGCGGGCCTTCTGGAACAGGTCCATGACCTCGGCGTGGGCGAGCAGGCCGGCATTGGATTCGTGCAGCCGCACGCCGCCGGTCTCGAACGAGATCACCACGATCGGCTTTTCCTCGTCGGAAAGGTCCGGATAGTCGGCGACCAGCTTGTCGTGGAAGTCGATGGCCAGCTTGATGGTGTTGGCCATCTTGGCGCCGCTGACCTCGCCGATCGAGCCGCCGATGAAGCGACCTTCCTGGGAGACCACGAAGACCGGGGTCTTGCCGATCTTGCCGACGCCGCAGACGATGCCGTCGTCGAATTCCACGGCATCGCCGAGCAGCACCAGGTGCGGGCTCGACAGCCGGTCGAACGGGCCGGCCAGCTCGGTGAACGTGCCGTCGTCTACGATGCCGAGGGCGCGCTCGCGCGCATTCGACTCGAGGAAGCTGTGCTCCTGCAGATCATTCCATTTGGACATGATGAACCTCCTTAGTCCGTCGTTGCCTGGCTAAAGGCCTGACGCAGGCGCAGAAGCACGACGGCCGGCGTAGCGTTGTTGTCGTTGATCTCGATCCGGGTGTCGGAAAGGGCCGTCTCGCTGACGAATTTTTCCAGGACCCGCTTCCACAGATCGTCGAAGCCGGTGACCGGGGTGACGATGCGTACCGAGACGCCGCCTTCCAGGTCCTTCGGTTCCATCAACACTTCCATGTCGCTCGACCCGACGACGCCGGTATGGGTCGGCACGTCGATCTTCATGGTTCCGGTGTTGAGCTTGATGTCGAATTCAACTGTGTGAAGTGCCATGACCTCAGATCTCCATTACCAGTTGCGGAAGCGCGAGGGCGGGTTGTAGAGACCGTTCGACCAGGTCACGAGGTCCTTCACGCTCTTGGCGGCGAGCATCGCGCGGGTGGCCCGCGACGGGTCGACGCCGAGGTCGTCCGGGGTCTTGACGATGTTGGCTTCGCGCAGCCGCTTCGTTTCTTCCGGCTTGGCCTGCAAGCCGATGTCGGTGTAGCCGGCAACCGCGCGGATGGCCGCCATGCGGCTGTCCAGATCCGGGCACCGGTTGAGGTAGGCGATGCCTTCCTCGGTGACGATGTGGGTGAGGTCGTCGCCGTAGATCATCACCGGCGGCAGGTCGAGATTGGCGTTCTCGGCCAGCTTCCAGGCGTCGAGCTTGTCGACGAACACCGGCTGGCGTCCCTCGCCGAAGGTCTCGACGCCCTGCACCACCAGGCGCTTGCCGCGCGGCATGGTGCCGAGCTGCTGGTCGAGGCTCGGCAGTTCCTGGCCGCACTTCAGCCAGGCACCGGTCGAGTGACGCCGGCCCTTGGCATCGCAGCCCATGTTCGGGGCACCGCCGAAGCCGGCGACGCGGCTGGCGGTCGCGGTCGACGAGTTGCCGTATTTGTCGATCTGCAGCGTGCCGCCGATGAACATGTCGAGGGCGTAGTGGCCGGCGGTCTGGGCGAAGGCGCGGTTGGAGCGCAGCGTGCCGTCCGGGCCGATGAAGAAGACGTCCGGGCGCGAGGCCACATACTCTTCCATGCCCAATTCACCGCCGAAGCAGTGGATGGTGTCGACCCAGTCCGTCTCGATCGCCGGGATCATCGTCGGATGCGGGTTGAGGATCATGTGGGTGCAGACCTTGCCCTTCAGCCCCAGCTCCTCGCCATAGGTCGGCAGCAGCAGCTCGATCGCCGAGGTCAGGAAGCCGATGCCGTGGTTCATGCTGGTGACGCCGTACTCGGCGTAGATGCCCTTCAGGCACAGCATGGCCAGCAGGATCTGGTTGTCGGTGATGAGGCCCGGGTCGCGGGTGAACAGCGGTTCCACGAAGAACGGCTTGGGAGACTGGATGACCGCGTCGACCCAGTCGCCGGGGATATCGACCCGCGGCAGTTCGTCGACGATCTCGTTGACCTGGGCAACGACGATGCCCTGGCGGAACTTGGTCGCCTCGACGATGGTCGGCGTGTCTTCGGTGTTGAAGCCGGTGTAGAGGTTGCCGTTGCGGTCGGCCTTGAAGGCGCAGATCAGCGAGACCCGCGGCGTCAGGTCGAGGAAGTAGCGGCCGAACAGCTCCAGATAGGTGTGGATGGCGCCGAGCTGCAGCTTGCCTTCGGATATGAACTTCGCGACACGGCCGGCCTGCGGGCCGCCGAAGGCGAAGTCGAGCTTCTTGGCGATGCCGTTCTCGAACAGGTCGAGATGGGATGCCAGCGGCACCGCCGACTGGACCATGTGCAGGTCGTGGATCTTCGAGCGGTCGACCTTGTTGAGGCTCTCCGCCAGGAAGTCCGCCTGCTTCTGGTTGTTGCCTTCGATGTTGACGATATCGCCAGCGCGGATCACAGCTTCCAGCAGCGCTACCGTATTTTCTGAGCTGACTTCCTTGCCGGCCCCGAATAGCGGGGCGGCTGCTTCCAGCCGCGCTGCCGTATCCGCGGCGCGCTGGTTCCGTTTTTTGCGGGTTTCATCGTTGGACATTTGCGCCATTTACCTCCTAAAGAACGGGGTGTTCTTTACTTTCAGTTTCGCGTCTTCTCGGAAGCGACCGATGAAGAACACGTCTCGCCAAAAATGTAGTTGTGAATGCTTCCCTCTTCGGTGCGAATGCTAAGGCTGCCGTCATCGCCGAGCGCGATCGCCGTGCCCGAGCGCCGCTCCTGCGGCGTCGTCACGATGATCGGGCGCCCGAGCGTGCACGAGCGGCGGATCCAGTCCCGCCGGATCGGCTGGAACCCATCGCGCTCCCACTGAGCGAGACGGTGCTCGAGCCGATCCAGCAGAAGACCGAGGACTGTCTGACGGTCGACGGCGCGCTTCGCTTCGGCCTCGATGGAGGTCGCGATGGAGCGCAGGCCGTCGGGAAATTGGTCCGGCGTCTGGCTGACATTGATGCCGATGCCGGCGATGATGTGGTCGACGTCGCCGTCCGGCGTCGTCACGAGTTCGCAGAGAATGCCGCAGAGCTTGCGTTCGCCGACCATGATGTCGTTCGGCCATTTGATCTCGGCGGCAACGCCGGACGCCGCTTCGATGGCGTCGGCAACGGCGACCGCGATCACCAGAGTTGCCTGCGACATGCATTCGATAGAGATCCGGGGCCGCAACAGGACCGACAGGCTGAGGCCGGTTCCGGGAGCCGAGTACCAGACCCGCTCCTCCTTGCCGCGGCCGGCCGTCTGGTGGTCGGCGACGACCACCGTTCCGGCCTCCGCCCGCCTCCCGGCCAGGTTGGCCAGGAGGCGGTTCGTGGAGTCGACCTCCGGCAGGTAGAAGACCACGCGACCGATCCGACCGTCCTGCCGTTCGAGCCTAGAGAGGCGGGGGAGGGAGCGACGGCATTCGGGCACAGGATGGGAGGAAGACATCGGTGCTGGCCTTCTACCTGGGGAGCTCTACTGCACGAGGCCGATCGTCGAGGCGAAGACGCCGACGGCGATCGCGGAGACGATGACGCCACAGATCGAGGCGCCCATCGCGAGCGGCATGATCATCGCGTAGGGGCTGGCGGCGAACGCCTCGCGCTGCGCGATCTTGGCGGTGGAGGGCATGCAGGAGACGCCCGCAATGCCGATCACCGGGTTGTAGTTGCCCTTCGACAGCCACCACACCAGCCAGCCGCCGCCGATGCCGCCGAGGGCGGACACGGCAAGCGCCGTGATGCCGAGGACGACGAGGAGACCGACGCGCGGGTCGAGCAGGGTGCCGGCTTCGCACAGGACGCCGAGGACCAGGCCCAGGAACAGGGTCGAGCCGTAGGTGATGGTGTGCTCAAGCAGCTTCTGGTAGGGCTCGATCTCCGCTTCCTTGATGGCGACGCCGAGGAAGAAGGACAGGATCAGCGGGGTCGCGACCGGCAGCAGCAGGCACAGCAGGCCAGCGGCGACGCAGGTGAAGATGAACTTGGCCTTCAGCGACACGTCCGGGAAGTCGAAGTCGACCTCGATCCCGCGATATTCTTCCTTGATCAGCCAGCGCACGATGTACGGATAGCCGGCATAGGTCAGCGACAGGTAGAGATAGGCGATGATCGAGATCGGGACGAACAGCTCCTTGGCCATGATCAGCGAGCCGAACAGGACCATCGGGCCGTCGGCGCCGCCGATCGTGCCGACGGCGGCCGCCTGCGACGGGGTCAGGCCCATATAGTAGCCGATGACCAGCGTCACGAAGGTGCCGAGCTCCGCGCACACCGCCACGGTGATCGAGGCCCAGGGCCGTGCCAGGATGAACGAGATGTCCGCCATCGTGCCGATGCCCATGAACAACAGGCACGCGACCAGCGAGTTGACGAAGGTGAAGTTGTAGATCGGCTGCAGGAAGTTGATCTGCATGATGTCGATCAGCGCGTTCGGCTCCGAGACCATCGGCGCGATCACGAGGGTGCCGATCTTGCCGGCTTCCAGCACCATGACGCCGGCGTTCACCGCCATCATGCCGAGGCCCATGGGGACCATGATCAGCGGTTCGAGCGTGCGCTTGAAGCCGAGATAGGCAAGGCAGAAGCCGAGGCCGATGAAGGCGATGCGGGCGATCGCGATGACCGGATCCTGGATGAAGAGGGTCCCGATGCCGGGAAAGATACTGAAGAGTTGCTCAAACATCTTGGTTCATCCCGTCATGCATCGGAAGGTGTGGAGAGGAATTTGGAAATTCCGACGATGACCGCGATAACAAGAAACGCGATCGCTGCAGTAATCAGATACGCTAACCCTGCGTAGACTATGATGTTCATGTCGACCTCAAAGGGCTGGAGCGCCGTCGGGCGTGTGGACGACGGCTATCGGTGACGGCAGATGCCCGCCGAGGAGGGCATCGACGCCGACGGTGATGGCCAGCAGATCGGCTGATCCGCCGGGACTGATGTTGCGGGCGATGCATTCGGCATCGAGCGCGGCGATGGCGGCCATGCCCTCGTCACTCATCGCCCCGCCGAGATCGAGGATGCGGCGTGCCGCCTCCCGGACGAAGTCGAGTGCCGAGAGGCCACCGCGCCACAGGACGGTGGTGTCTTCGGTCGTCGACATCAGCGAAATCAATGTGTGGAGGAGCAGGGTCGGCAGGGATGCGGCCCGTTCCCGGGCCGATCGCAGCGCCGGAAGGCCGGCGGCGCGGACAGTTGGAAAGCCCGCTTCGACCTCTCCGCGGATGCCGAGGACACCGTACCGGCGAAAGAGTTTCTCGCCGGCCGTCTTGGGGTCCTCATCGCCCAGCGTTCCGAGTTCGCGTTGGCAAAGCCCTTGGGTCATGGATGCCGTCAGGTCGAACAGCTCGTCCGCGTCGGCAAGTGGCCGATCGCGCATCACCAGTCCCGCGACACCCGACAGGATGCCGGCCGAGAACAGCAGTCCACGCTGGGTATTGATCCCGTTCGTCGCCGCCAGGAGACGCCGCTCGTAGCGTGACCCGATCCCGCGGATGACGGGAAGCAGCGCCTGTTCGGCACCGAAATGGGCCAGCCCGGCTTGCGCGCACTGATAGAGGCAGGGCGCGATCGCCGCCGACGAGACCATGAAGGTCTGCAGGTTCATGTCCCGATGGGCGCCGTTGGAACGCGGCGTCACGAGACCCGGCTTGGGATGCGTGGAGAGTTCGAGGAGAGTTCCGGTGAGAAACGCGCTACCGATGAACCAGGCGGCCGATTCCGGCCAAACATCAGGGGTCTGGTCCAGACCGATATGCCGTACAGCGTGATTCATGGGTTGATGCCCGAACCATTGATGGCGGAACGCTGCGGTCGCAGCGTCGCGCCACGGCGGAGCTTCCAGTCGGTCGTGCGCAAAGGCACGGGCCGGTCGGAAAGACCGTCATGGGTTCACCAGCACGAAAGCACTGAATCACGTGGTGTCGAAGGTTGTAGGACCACGTCGTCAGGAGGATCCGACGACTATCGTCCCTCACTAGATCACACGCCCTGCAAGCAGAGCTAGGTATCGCTGCGGTGGCATTTCCGAGGCGGTCAACCCCGTAGCGATGCGACATTAGTAGTACAGACTTTGGCCGCAGTCCAGCCCGGACATTGCGATGCGTCAATCCACCCCAGAGGCACCCGTCTAATCCTTAGATTCCAATCACTTGAACCGATATATGCATACTTCATAAATAACGAAGGAAAATGAAACCGATTGCATCGGCGGGTTTCCGCCAAACCCTTTTCAAGGCCAAAAACGGGCCTGGGTCTTGGTCGTCACCAGGGGCCGGCGAGGCCCCCGTTTCGGGCGTGAATTTCCGGCGGGATATCAACGGATTCCAGGCCGCATCGGACGGTGTCCGGCGGCCCGGCGCGTGCAGTGCAGCACCGACCTAGAGATGCATGACCCCGAAGCCCATCCGCTCGTGGTTGGTTTCCGGATGGAAGGCCGACTCGCCATGCGCCGCAATCGCGATCCAGCGGCCGTCGCTGACCATGGCAATCTTGAGCTTCATGCTGGATTCCGCCGCCACATGGGAACTGACGCCGTTGAGGCATTCCAGGCCGGCGTGGATGACGCCGTGGATCTCGTTGGAGCGATGCCGGATGACCTTGCTCTGCAGGGCGCAGGCGACCAGCGACTTGATGAAGCTCTTGACGACGTCTGTCCGAATCCCGCTGACGAACGTGACGCCGATCCTGAGGTGGGTGTTTTGGTATATGTAATCCTTGAATAGATCTTCTTCTTCACGACTGCTGATTGCAGCCATGATCGCAACTTTACCGATGCGGTCAGGGTTGATATCCATTTTTCATGTTCTTTCCTGGTACCCTCCCTCGCCTTTGTCTTGGTTTTTGTTATGTCTGTCCCCCAAAGGCGGCGCACAAAATAGTCCGAGCCTCAGCCATTAACAAGCCAATGGTTCAACTTTTATCTAGGGTACCGGCACCGCACGCGACAGACGTGAACTCCGGCCGGCCGCCGGGGCCGACGCCTTCGTCGCGACCGCTGAATCGCCGGAAAGTTTCTAGCCGGTTGTTTTGACGCGTCTTCTCACCCGAGCCGCACCGCCGCGACGGCGAAAGCGGAATGCCGCTTTTCGCCGCCGCCGGTTTTCGGTTCGCGGATACGGCCTCGCCGTCGCCGGGGTGTGCGGTCAGCCCACCTTGTAGGCTTCCACGGCCGTCTTCAGCCGCGCCGCGACGCCGCCGAGGTCCTCGGCCGCCGTCTTGACGGAGCGGGCCCCGCCGAGGCTGGCGGTCGCTTCGCTCTGCAGGAGCCGGGCATGTTCCGTGGACCGTTCCGCGCTGTCGGAGACGTCATGGGCGAATTCGGCGATGCGCCCGACATTGGCGACGATGCCCTCGACGCCGCCGAGCACGGCATTGACCTGTCCGGTCACATCCGCGGTGCGCCGCGCCGCTTCGCCGGCCTCGTCCACATGGGACCGTGCCGCATCGGCGATCGTGCCCATGGTTGCGTTCATCACCTCGATGATCTCGCGCACCTCGTCGATAGAGAGCCGCGCCCGGTCGGAGCCGGACCGCATCGTCTCGACGCGCGAGCGGATCTCCTCCGTCGCCGTCTGGGTCTGGTGGGCGAGCGCCTTGACCTCGCTGGCGACGATGGCAAAGCCGCGGCCCGCCTCCCCGGCCCGCGCGGCCTCGATGGTGGCGTTGAGGGCAAGGAGGTTGGTCTGCGAGGACACGGCATCGATCAGCGAGACCATCTCCTCGATCTGGCTCGACATTTCGACGAGGCTGTTCATGGTCGTCTGGGCGCTGTCGGCGAGGCTGTTGGCCTTGGCCGCCACCTCGCGCGCCTCGCCGGCCGAGCCGGAAATTTCCCGCACCGACCCGGCAAGGGCACCGATGGTGTCCGCCACGGCCCTTATGTCGTCCGACATCGCCCGCGTCGCGCTGGCGACCCGGCCGGACTCCACCCGCATCTCCTCGGTGATCGCCACCACATTGGTGGTGCGGCCGGCGAGCGCCGTCGACTGGTCCGACATCGAGGTGGTGCCGTCGGTGACCTTTTCCGCGCCGTCGACGAAGCCGTGCGAGACCCCGGCGAGTGACCGGGAGGTCTCCGTCACGGCGTTCGCCTGGCGGGAAATGTCGGCGACCAGCACCTGGATCTCGTCGAGGAACGGATTGAGGATCTGGGCGATCTCGGCCGTCTCGTCGCCGGTCGTGTCGTCGAGCCGATGGGTCAGGTCGCGGTCGACCCGGGTCATCTTGTGGAGCACTTCCTGCAGCGCGCCGGTGCCGAGGCTGGCGCCGTGCTCGGCCGCGTTGAGGCCCTGGATTTCCTCCTCCGCGGAGACCCTGAGGCCCATCGTCATGTCGACGGCCTTGAACACCAGGAAGGCGAAGGTGAAGGACCAGGCGAAACAGGCGGCAATGCCTTCGAGCTGCACCAGGATCTGCGCCATCCGCCCGCCCGGAACGAGATAGGCGTCGAGCGCAAAGACGGCGGCGAACAGCGTACCGAGCGCGCCGCCAACGCCGTGCACCGCGACCGCGCCGACGACGTCGTCCAGCTTCAGGATGCGCAAGATGGCTTCTTCCGCGAGCAGCACCAGCACCGCGGTGAGTGCGCCGATCGCCATCGCGCCATGGGCATCGACCACGGCGCAGCCGGCGGTGATGCCGACAAGGCCGGCGAGCATGCCGTTGATGGAACGCGCGGGGATGTAGTTGCCGTCGTGCCAGCGCCCGAGAACGAGGCCGACGACGCCGCCGGTCGCCGCGGCAATCACCGTGTTGGCGACGATGCGCGCGATGTCGGTCGAGGCCGCCGTCGTCGAGCCGCCGTTGAAGCCGATCCAGCCGACCAGCAGGATGAGGGCGCCCGATGCGGTCAGCACCATGGAGTGGCCGTGGATGGTGCGCGGCTTGCCGGTCTCGTCGAAGCGCCCGAGCCGGGCGCCCAGCACGATGATGCCGGCAAGGCCGGTCCAGCCGCCGACCGAATGGACGACCGTGGAGCCGGCGAAATCGATGAAGCCGGCGGCAGCCAGCCACGGCGCGTTGTCGGTGATCAGGAGATTGCCCCAGGCCCAATGGCCGAACACCGGATAGATGACCAGCGCCACGACGCCGGTCATCGCCAGATAGCCGGAGAACTTCATCCGTTCCGCGACCGCGCCGGAGACGATCGTCGCCGCGGTGCCGACGAAGACCGCCTGGAACACGAAGAAGGTGTAGGTCCAGGCGTCGAGCCCCTCGAAGAAGGCGACCGTCGTCGGCATGCCGACGAAGCCGATCGACGGCCCGAACATGACGGAAAAGCCAATCAGGTAGAACAGCGCGACGGAGAGGAAGAAATCGGTGACGTTCTTCTGGGCGACGTTGATCGCGTTCTTGGACCGCACCATGCCGGCTTCCAGGAACAGGAAGCCGATCTGCATGAGGAGCACGAGGGCCGCCGCCGTCAGCGTCCAGACATGGTTGGCGTTGGTCTGCTGGACTTCCAGCGCGGCCTCCAGCGCCGCCACCCTTGCCGCCAGACCGTCCGGCTCCGCCGCCAGGACGCCGCCACCGGCAAACAACAGGACTGAAATAGCACTGAGGAAAATCCGCATCGGTCGCACCGGAAAAAAGATCAAGGAAGGTATTGGACCGAAGTAATGATTTCTCGTGGAATGGTTTACAAATCGTTCCCGGACTATGCGATGATCGTATCATTATTTCCGGTATATTTTTACCGCAACGGTCACGGCCCGCCGCAACGCGCCGGACAGCACAGCTCTCTCCCGGCCGCAATCCGCAGCGGCCGGGCGTAAACTCTTGCGGACAGTCTCGAATTCCCGTGACGACGCCGCCCCCAGTGGGGCCAGCGAGCCGCCCTACTTCACGGGCTGGCGCACGATCAGCACGGAGGTGTGGGCGTGCCGGACCACATAGGCGGCGACGGAGCCGAGGAAGTAGTCGGCGAGCCCCGGGTCGTGGGACGACATCAGGATGAGGTCGGGTTTCAGCTCCGCGGCGACGTCGAGGATCTCGCGGCCGGCATGGCCGTCGCGCACCACCGTCTGGAAGTCGCGAAGCCCCTCGCCCATGGCGAGCGAGGACAGGGTATTGGCCGTATCGTCCCGCGTCCGCCCGACCAGTTCGCCGGGCAGTTCGGCGGTGATGTAGGCCGGGATCTGCGGCATCACGTTGAGGATCACGCAGCGTGCCTCGCCGAGATTGAGCGTCTGGCGGGCAAAGCGCAGCGCCGCCTTTGCGGCGTCCATCTGCGAAATGTCGACGGGAATGAGGATTGTCTTTGTCATCGTTATCTCCCCTTTTCTGCGGGGGCCAGTTTGCCGCGCCGCGGCGCTCTTGCCAATCATGGTCCCGCGAATATCCGGGGACAGGCGGTCTGGCCGTCCTCAAGGATTGACCTGTAGTCGGCGCGCGCCGTCTTCAATGGGACATGTGGAAGCGGGAGTTCTTTTCGCCAAGGCGCCGCAGCAGTTTCAGGGCTTCCACGACGAGCACAAGCGAGACGGCAAGCAGCGCCACCAGCGCCCAGTTCTCCCAGGAGATCGGCGCCACCTGCAACACGTCGGCAAGGACCGGCACGTGCATCACCGCGATGTGCAGCCCCTGCGCCCCGACGATCGCAAGGATCAGGAACGGGTTGGCCGCAAAGGGCACGGAGAGGATGGAGCGGGTCTCGGACCGCGCATTGAGGGCGTGGACGTTTTCAAACAGCACCATCAGCAGGAGCAGCAGGTTGCGCGCCTCGAATTCGCCGACACCCCACGACAGCAGGACGGCATAGAAACCGAAGGCGATGCCGCCCATGACGACGCCGGAGACCGCCACCTGGGTGATCATGCGTTTCTCGAACAGCCGCTCGCCCGGCGGCCGCGGCTTGCGTTTCAACACACCCGGCTCGCCGCGCTCGAAGGCGAGCGCCACATCCTGGATGCCGTTGGTGACGAGGTTGAGCCAGAGGAGCTGCACGGCAAAGAGTGGCGGCGGCAGGCCGGCGAGGATGGCAAAGAGGAAGAGGACGATCTCGCCAAGGCCGGTGGTGATGAGGAGGAAGACCAGCTTGCGCACATTGTCGTAGGCGATGCGGCCTTCCTCCACCCCGGCGACGATCGAGGCGAAATTGTCGTCGGCAAGGACGAGGTCCGACGCCTCGCGCGCCGCATCGGTGCCGCCGCGGCCCATGGCAACGCCGATGTCGCCGGCCGACAGCGCCGGCGCATCGTTGACCCCGTCGCCGCTGACCGCCACCACGTGGCCGCCGCGCTGCAGCGCCTTGACGATGGCGAGTTTTTGCACCGGCTCGATGCGGGCAAAGACCCGCGTCCGGTTGACCAGCGCGTCGAAGTCCGCGCCGCCGTCGCCGCATGCGGCAAGCTGGCGGCCGGTGATCACCTCGCCCGCCTCGGAGGCGATGCCAAGGTCGCGGGCGATCGCCAGCGCCGTTGCCGGGTGATCGCCGGTGATCATGCGCACGTCGATGCCGGCCTCCCGGCAGGCGGTAACGGCCGCCGGCACCTCCGGGCGCACCGGATCGATCAACCCGACGAGGCCCAGGAAAGTGAGGCCGCGCAGCGCCGCGCGACCGCCATGTTCGGCGCCTTCCGCCGGCACCGTGCCGCCGGCAACGGCGAGCACCCGGTAGCCATCCGCGGCCATCCTGTCGGCCGCCGCAAGCGCCGCATCCGTGTCGACGCCGGCACACATGGCAAGCACGACCTCCGCCGCGCCCTTGACGTGGACGACGGCCTCGTCGTTCGCCGCTCCTTGCGTGAAGATCGCGCCGTAGCGCTGCTGTGGCTCGTAAGGAATCAGCGTCAGTTCCGGCCTCTCCGCCGCAAGGTCCGCCCGGCAAAGCCCGAGTTTTTCGGCAAGCACCAGGAAGGCGACATCGACCGTGTCGCCGACCACCTCTGTCTTTTCGTCCGCGATGCTGAGGCTCGCCTCATTGCAAAGCGCGCCGGCGGCTGCAAGCTCCCGAAGCCCGGCGCGCTCGGCCTCGCTCAGATCTCGTACGCCCGCACCATCCGCGACATCGACAGTCCCATCGAGGGAAAACCCTTCGCCGCCGATGCGCAGCACCGGTCCTGGCATGCCGCCCGCAAAGAGCTGCACCCGTTTGACCGTCAGTTCGTTGCAGGTGAGCGTCCCGGTCTTGTCGCTGGCGATCAGCGTGCAGGAGCCGAGCCCTTCGACGGCGGGCAGCGCCCGGACGATGACGTTGCGCTTTGCCATCCGCCCGGTGGCGATCGCCAGCGCGATGGTGATGGCCACCGGCAGGCCCTCCGGGATCGCCGCCACGGCGAGCGCGACGGCAACGAGGAACACCGTGACCAGCGGCAGGCCCTGCAGGAACTGCACCGTGCCGATGACGGCAATAAGGACGAGGGTCGCAACGCCGATGACGTCGCCGAAGCGCTTCAGGCCGGCGACCAGCGGCGGCGCCGGCATGTCGCCGGCTTCCAGTGCCGCCGCGATGCGGCCGATCTCCGTTTGCATCCCCGTTGCCGTGACGACGCCGGTGACCCGGCCGGACAGGACCGTCGCGCCGGCAAACAGCATGTTGCGCCGGTCGCCGAGCGGTGCGCTGTCCCGCGCCATGGCCTCCGGCGTCTTATCCACCGGCGTCGATTCTCCGGTGAGGAGGGATTCGTCGACGCTGAGTTCGGTGAGCGAAAAGATGCGCAGGTCCGCCGGCACCGACGTCCCCGACTCCAGCCGCACGATGTCGCCGGGCACGAGATCGGCGGCATCGACGCGCACCCGCCGGCCGACGCGCACCACCTCGGCGACGTTCTGGACGAGATGGCGAAGGGCATCGGCGCTCGCCTCGGCCCGCGCCTCCTGCACCCCGCCGATCACCGCGTTCATCTGGATGACGACGAAGATGAAGATCGCATCGGCCCATTCGGCGACCGCGACCGAGACGACGGTGGCCGCAAGCAGCAGATAGATCAGCGGGTTCTTGAACTGGCGCAGATAGACAACGAGGAGCGGCGTGCGGCCCTTCTGCGGCAGGGTGTTGGCCCCGAAGGCCGCGCGCCGTGCCGCCACTTCATCGGCATGGAGCCCGGAGGGCCGCGTCTGCAAAAGCTCCAGAACCTCGCGCCGCGGCAGCATGTGCCAGACCTTTCCGGCGACCGTTTCCGGCGTCGGCGGATCATGGTTTTCGGAGCTGTCGGCAGACCCCTGGTGCGCGGTCATGGCCCCTTGAGGATGGCGCTCGGCAGGATGGCTCACAAGGGGGCTGCGACGATGCTGCCGCTGCTACCCGACGCGCTCTTCCAACAGCGCGGCGGCCTCTTCAACGGCGCGAAAGGCGGTGGCGAGCGCGATGCCGGCGCCGCAGCGCTGGCGCACCCAGTCCTGGCGAGCGAGCACGGCACCGGCAGCAAAGAGCCGAGAGCTGACGGGCCCGCCATCCGGCCCGAGCACCCGGAACGCATCGTCGACGAGGAGCCCGGCCCGGTTGATGGCGTGGCCGCGCGGATCGAAATAGTCCTCGCGGTACCAGTCGGCCCGCGTCTCCGGCTGCTCCACGGGAAGGTCGAGCAGCGTCTCGCGGATGCCGCCCCGCTCGGCCGCAAGCCCGCCGGAGAGGAACCGCCCGGTGGCAAGGATCACCGCCTCGGCCTCGACCGTGACCTCTCCGAAATTGTCGGTGAAATGGAGGATGGCGCCGCCGTCGCGCAGCTCGAGTCGCTCGACCTTGCGGTGCGGCGCCAGGACCAGCCCGCGCTCCGGCAGGACCTGCTCGAAAAGTTCCCGGAGCCGCAGCCCCGGCACGGCCGGCGGCATGGTCGGGATCTCGAAGATCGGCAGGCCGACAAGCCGCTCCATCTCCTTGTGCACCCTGTCGGGCGCGTGCACGCCGAGGATGGCGGGAAGGCCGACAAAGGCGACCTCGCCGGCCTCGCGCACGGCGCCGCGAATGCGCTCGGCAAGCGCCTCCCGGTGCGCCGGCACTTCCAGCGCGCGGGCCATCACCTCCGGATAGACCTCCGCGCCGGTCTCCATCTCCGGAAAGCCGAGCCGGGCGAATTCGAGGGTTGGCCAGATGGACTTGAAATTGGCGGCGAACTCCCGGGCGCTGAAACCCGGCAGGCCGACGAAATCGACGACCAGCGCCGGCTCGCGCGCAGCTAGCGCCTCGACGCCGGCGATCATCGTCGCCGGGACGGAAAGCGTCGGCTTCGACAGCCCGGCCGGCAGCAGCGCGCGAAGGTTTTCGCCGCCCGAAAGCGTGTAGGAAATCCCCATCTCCGTCACGGCCGCACAGAAGCGGGAAAAGGCAGCCCGGACGTCCGCGTCGGAGACGCGCGCCAGCGGGTGCTCCGGCGCCTCCGCACGAAGGCGCGCAATGCCGGCCCATGGATCGGCGAGCGCTGCGCCGTCGAGGTATCCGAGGAGGTCGAAATAGCCGGTGGTGTAGGCGAGCGGGCCGGTATTGCCGATCTGGTAGGGAGTGATGCCCCGGTCGAGGGCAAAGATGCTGGCGGAAAAGCCGGCAAGGCCAGAGCCGATGACGGCAAGCCTGGTCGAGTAACTGCGGTTCTGGGTGAACTCCATGGTCAGGCCGCCCCGCCGTCCGTCTCGTCATCGGCCACTGTCGCCGGCTCGGCAAGGTCGAGGCCCATCAGCCCGCAATGGAGCGTTTCGGCGAGTTCGGCCTGGGGCAGTTCCTTGCCCCAGAGCACCGGCAGGATGCCCTTGTAGCGTTCGGCAAAGAAATCGCGCATGTGGCCGAGGCCGGCCGGCGATCTGTAGATGCCGCGGTCGTAGAGATAGGAGGAGACGCGGATGCCGCAGAAGGAGCCCTGGCAGGAACCCTTGCCGACCCGGCTGCGGACCGCGATGGCGCGCAGCGTCATCTCGTCTTCCGCACCGGGGGCCTCGTCGACGATGGAATCGACGGCCGATTTCGGCACCATCTCGCATTCGCAAAGGATGGCGTCCGTTGGGTCCTTGCGGGAATACCAGTACCGGGCGGCAAAGCCCGGCGTCGTCCAGCGTAGCGCATCGCCGACCGGCAACCGCTCCTCAGCCGTACGGCAGGGACTGGTGTTGCCGAGCCGGGACGCGACAAGATCGCAGGTTTTCTCTGCCATCAGCCGGAACGTGGTGAGCTTGCCGCCGGTGACGGTAGCAAAGTTCGAAAGCCCCTCATCCTTGTGGTCGAAGAGTGAAAAGCCACGGCTCGCCTTTCGCCCGTCGGCGCCGCTGTCGGCCGCCATAAGCAGCGGCCGCACGCCGGAAAAGGCGCGGATGAAGCGCGCCGTCGCCAGGCCCGGCACCATGGCGATGCCCTCGGCCAGATTGCGGTCGACCTCGTCGACGGTCGGGCGCAGGTTTTCCAGCTCGGTCACCCTGTCCGACGTCGTGCCGAGCATGGAGACCGTGCCGCCCGGGACGAGAATATCGCCGTCGCCAGGTAGCCGGAGGCGGTTGATGACGCGTGTCGCCATCCGGGAATTGGAGATCACGAGGGTGCCCTTGGCATAGATCAGGCGGACGCTGTCGCAGCCGGCAAGCCGCGCGATCTCCATCGCCCAGGCGCCGGCCGCGTTGACATATTGCCGGGCGCGGATCGCGAACATCTCGCCGGTCCGGTTGTCGCGGCAGGAGGCGCCGAGGATCTCTCCGTCGCGCATCGCGAAGCCGATCACCTCCGTGTGCGGCAGGAAGCGGCTGCCGGCAACATCGCTCGCCTGGTTGACCTGTTCCAGCGTGATCCGGAACGGATCGATGGTCGCGTCCGGCACCGTATAGGCGGCAAAGGTTTTGTCCGACAGCACCGGTTCCAGCTCCCGCGCCTCGGCAGGCGAAAGCGCCTCCGACGGGATGCCGGCGGCAGAACAATAGCCGGCAAAGCTTTCTGCGAAGTCCGGGTCGTCGCCCTCCACGGCGACGAAGAGACCGCCGCATTCGTCGATGCATTCCGGCGCGATGCGCTTCAGGATATCGCCTTCCGCCATGCATTCGCGCGCCGTCTCCGTGTCGTTCGCCGCGTAGCGCCCGCCGCTGTGCAGGAGCCCGTGATTGCCGCCGGACGCGCCCGCATTGAGGTCGCGCTTGTCGACCAGAATCGAGAAAATGCCGCGCAGCGCCAGGTCGCGCATGATGCCCGTCCCGGTGACCCCGCCGCCGATGACGAGCACCTCGGTTTCCAGGGTCCTGGTTCCGTGTGGCGGACGGGAGATGGCGGGACGGGAATTCGATGGAGGCATGTGCTTTCCCGGCTAAATGTCTTGCAGCTCAGGTCCGAGATATTTGCGCTCAGTGTCGGCAAGGAGGCCCAGCGACAGGCAGATCAGGGTCCAGAAATGGACGACGTGGTAGGTGCCGCCATAGTGATGGCCGAGGTCCTCCATCTGCGAATGGCAGTTGTGGCAGGGCGTCATCACATAGGACGCATCGGTGGCGATGATCTGGTCGTATTTGCGCTTGCCATAGGCGCGCCGCTGCTCGTTCATGCCGGCCTGCAAAAAGCCGCCACCGCCGCCGCAACAGTAATTGGCGTTGCGGTTGGGCTGCATGTCGATGAAGTTTTCCTCACCAACGAGCGTCTTGACCACGAAGCGCAGATCGTCGGCCGCCGGATCGCCGATCGACTTGCGAATGAGCTGACAGGGATCCTGGAGGGTGAATTTCAGCCCCCTGGTGTTCCAGTCGGAGTTGACCGGCAGCTTTCCCTCCCGGATCCACTTCGCGTAGTAGGTGACAAGGCTCGCCGGCTCGAAATTCGCCTGCAATCCGAAGCGTTCAACACCCTTCCAGAGCGTGTAGAAGGAATGGCCGCATTCGGTGTTGATCCACACCTTGCAGCCGAGCCGGTTGATCGCCTCGACCCGCTTTTCCACCATCGCCCGCCAGGCCGCGTCGTCGCCGGTGAACATGCAGAAATTCTCCGCCGCCCAGCCGGAGGACGAGTAGGTCCAGTCGGCGCCCACATAGTCGAGCACCTTCCAGAGTGGGCCCATCTCTTCGGGCTCTACCGCCGGCTCGCGGGAGTTCTGGTTGATGAAGAAATGCGCGCCTTGCCTGTCGACGGGCGCCTGAAGGTTGGCGAAGCGCGGGTCGGAGGCGCGGATTTCCTCCAGCGTCTCCTCGACGATCTCAACGAAATCCTCCGGCATCACGCCCATGGCGCTGGTGCTGTCGGAGCGCATCTGCGCCTCGCAGGAGCGCACGATGCCGCTCGGTTTTTTTTCCTGGGGCCAGAGGCCCCGCGCCAGCCCGACCAGCACCGAGACGTCGATATTCATCGGGCAGACATGGGCGCAGCGCTTGCATTGGGTGCAGGTCCAGATCCACGGGGTGTTGGAAAGCTCCTCGTTGAGCCCGAGCACCGCCATGCGGATGAAGCGCCGCGGGTCCATGCCCTCCAGCCCGGAGGCCGGGCAGCCCGACGAGCAGAGCCCGCAGGCAAGGCAGGAATCGTAGCTCGCCCCGTCGGGCAAAAGCGCGTCGGCCTTCGCCTTGAAGTCGATGACGGGCATGACTGCGGCCGCGGATGCACCCGGCACGTGTCCCTCCTTGCGTCGTTCTCAGCCGGCCTTTTTCGCGGCCGGTCCGGTCTGCCCCGCCGTCAGGCGGGACGGTGCTTGGTGAGCGTCCGGCTGACCGCGTCGCGCCAGCCGGCGATCCGCACCTGCCGTTCATCCTCGTCCATCTGCGGCTCGAAACGCCGGTCGCGGACCCAGGCCTTCGAAAAACCCTCCATGTCCGGCCAGACCCCGGCCCTGAAGCCGGCGAGCCAGGCCGCGCCGACCGCGGTCGTCTCAAGGATCGACGGCCGGTCGACGGGGGCGGCGAGGATGTCGGCGAGCCGCTGCATGGTCCAGTCGGAGGCGACCATGCCGCCGTCGACCCGGAGCACGGTGTCGTCCGAGGCGCCCTGCCAGTCCCGCTTCATCGCTTCCAGGAGGTCAAGCGTCTGGAAGGCAACGGATTCCAGCGCCGCGCGGGAAAACTCCGCCGGCCCGGAATTGCGGGTCAGGCCGAACATGGCGCCGCGCGCATCGGCATCCCAGTGCGGCGCGCCGAGGCCGGTAAAGGCCGGCACCAGATAGACCGCCTCCTTGGGGCTTGCCTGCTCGGCGAGCGGGCCGGAGGCGGCGGCCTCCGCGATGATGCCGAGGCTGTCGCGCAGCCATTGCACGGCGGCGCCGGCAATGAAGATCGAGCCTTCCAGCGCATAGGTCGTCTGGCCGTCGAGGCGATAGCCGATCGTCGTGAGCAGCCGGTTCTTGGAGGCGACCCGCTCCGGCCCGGTATTGAGGACGGCGAAGCAGCCGGTGCCATAGGTGGATTTCAGCATCCCCGGCTCGAAGCAGGCATTGCCGATGGTCGCCGCCTGCTGGTCGCCGGCAACGCCGAGGATAGGGATCTCGCCGCCGAACAGCTCCGGCACGGTCGTGCCGAAATCGTCCGCCGAATCCTTCACCTCCGGCAGCATCGCCATCGGCACGTCGAGGATGCCGCACAGCTCCTCGTCCCAGCAATTGTCGTCGATGTTGTAGAGCAGCGTGCGCGAGGCGTTGGTGGCGTCGGTCACGTGCTCCTTGCCGCCGGTGAGATTGTAGATGACCCAGCTGTCGACCGTGCCGAAACAGACCGTTCCGGCCTCCGCCTTGGCGCGAAGGCCCTCGACATTTTCGAGCAGCCAGGAGAGCTTGGTGCCGGAGAAATAGGGATCAATCAGGAGCCCGGTCTTTGCGGCAAAGGTCGGTTCCAGGTCCCGCGCCAACAGCCCCTGGCAGAATTCGGAGGTGCGCCGGTCCTGCCAGACGATGGCCCGGTGCAGCGGCGCACCGGTCTCCCGGTCCCAGACGACGACGGTCTCGCGCTGGTTGGCAATGCCGATCGCGGCCACGTCCGCAGCGGTGATGCCGGCAGCGTCGAGCGCCTTGCGCGATGTGGCGACGACGGTCTCCCAGATCTCGCCCGCGTCGTGCTCGACCCAGCCCGACGCCGGGAAATGCTGCTTGAATTCCTGCTGGCTGACGCCCGCGACCTTCATGGCGCCGTCAAAGACCATCGCCCGCGACGAGGTCGTGCCCTGGTCGATGGCAAGGATATGCCCGGACATCTCTTCCTCCGGCAAATGCTATTCAAAAACGATGATATCGGATTCCTGGATGCCCGCCGGGGCGAAAAAACGTCCCGGCGGGCGATTGCCTCAGAGCATCGGAACAAGCAAGGCCTACTGCCAGCGCTTGATCAGGTCTTCATAGGCGATGGTCTCGCCCTGCGGCTTCTCGTTGTCGAGCTTGGCCTTCGGGCCGTCCGGCTTGCCGAGCCATTCGGACGGGTCCTTCGGCTCGTTCAGCCGCGGGCCGCAACCGCCATAGACGTTGGCGCGTTCGTCAGCCGCCTGCATGCGCGCCATCACCTGTTCCATCTGTTCGGCGAGGCGATCCATGGCTTCCTGCGGCGTGAAGGTGCCCGAGTTCACATCACCGATATTCTGCCACCAGAGCTGCGCGAGCTTGGGGTAATCCGGCACGTTGATGCCGGTCGGCGACCAGCGCACGCGGTCCGGCGAGCGGTAGAACTCCACGACGCCGCCGAGCTTCGGCGCGCGTTCGGTGAAGCTCTCGTGCCGGATCGAGGAGTCGCGGATGAAGGTCAGGCCCACATGGCTCTTGCGGACGTCGACGGTCTTGGAGACGACGAACTGGGCATAGAGCCAGGCCGCCTTGGCGCGATCCGTCGGGGTCGACTTCAGGATGGTCCAGGAGCCCACGTCCTGGTAGCCGATCTTCTGGCCGTCCTTCCAGTAGGGACCGTGCGGGCTCGGCGCGGCGCGCCACAGGGGCGTTCCCTCCGCGTCCACCGTGTTGTTGCCTTCCGACTGCGGCTTGACCATGTCGGCGAGGAACGCGGTGTACCAGAAGATCTGCTGGGCGACGTTGCCCTGGCTGAGCGCCGGCAGCGACTGGTAGAAGTCGTAGTCGGCCGCACCCGGAGGCGCATATTTGCGCAGCCATTCGTCCCACTTGCGGATGGCGTAGACGGAGGCCGGACCGTTGGTCTCGCCGCCGCGCGACACCGAAGCGCCGGACGGGTTGCAGGAGTCCTTCTCCATCCGGATGCCCCACTCGTCGATCGGGCGGCCGTTCGGTTCGCCCTGCGAGCCGGTGCCGGCCATCGACAGCCAGGCGTCGGTCATGCGCCAGCCGAGGTCCGGCGCGCGCTTGCCGTAGTCCATGTGGCCGTAGATGCGGACGCCATCGATTTCCTTGACGTCCTCGGAGAAGAATTCGGCGATGTCCTCATAGGCCGACCAGTTGACCGGCACGCCGAGCTCGTAGCCGTATTTGGCCTTGAACTTCTCCTTCAGGTCCTCGCGCTCGAACCAGTCCTTGCGGAACCAATAGAGGTTGGCGAACTGCTGGTCGGGAAGCTGATAGACGTCGCCGTCCGGACCGGTGGTGAAGCTGATGCCCATGAAGTCGTCGAGGTCGAGCCCCGGATTGGTGACCTCCTTGGCCTCGCCGGCCATCCAGTCGGTCAGGTTGACGGCGAGCTGCAGGCGGGAGTGGGTGCCGATGAGGTCGGAGTCGTTGACATAGGCGTCGTAGAGGTTGCGGTTCGTCTGCATCTGCGTCTGCACCGCCTGCACCACCTCGCCCTCGCCGAGGATCTGGTGGTTGACCTTGATGCCGGTGATCTCCTCGAACGCCTTGGTCAGCACCTTGGATTCGTATTCGTGAGTCGGAACGCCTTCCGACAGCACATTGATTTCCATGCCGGAGTAGGGCTCGGCGGCTTTGATGAACCACTCCATTTCCTTCATCTGCTCGTCCTTGGAGAGCACCGAAGGCTGGAACTCGTCATTGACCCATTTTTCCGCCTCTTCCATGCCGGCAAAGGCCGGCGCGGCCCCGGACACAAGTCCGATGACGGCGACAGTGGCCAGTAGTTTCAATCGCATGTAGTCCTCCCATCGATGTTTCGGCCCTCTCGGGGCCTTCATGTCGAACGAGACGGCGTCCGGCTTTTCCAATCCGGTTCGCCTCGCCGGTTTCGCCCCTGCGCCCGGGCCCCGGTCGGCCCCTGGCGCAAGGTCGATCTCTGGTCAGTGGCCTCAGACCCAGCGGAAGACCGCCACGGCAAATGCCACTGATAATACGGTTGCCCACCACAGCGGCGCAGTCGTGAGACCGAGCCAGCCAAGATGGATGTATGCAGCACTCAAAAGTGAAATGAACAGACGGTCGCCCCGCGTGGTGTCGAGGCCGAGCACGCCGTGCCGCGGCGCAAAGCCTGGCCGGGCCCACTCCCAGACCCGCATGCCGACGAGCAACAGCGCGATGACGACGAAGAAGGTCGCGGTCTGCCAGGTCCAGGCCATCCAGGAAAGATCCATCGTCAGACTCTCCCCAGGGCAAAGCCCTTGGCGATGTAGTTGCGCACGAACCAGATGACGATCGCCCCCGGAATGATGGTCAAGACACCGGCGGCGGCGAGCAGCCCGAGCTCGTAGCCGGACGTCGACGCCGTCCGCGTCATGACGGCGGCGATCGGCTTTGCCTCAACGGACGTCAGCGTCTTGGCGAGCAGCAGCTCGACCCAGGAGAACATGAAGCAGAAGAAGGCGGTGACGCCGATGCCCGAGGCCACCAGCGGCATGAAAATGCGCACGAAGAACCGCGGGAACGAATAGCCGTCGATATAGGCGGTCTCGTCGATCTCCTTGGGCACCCCCGACATGAAGCCTTCCAGGATCCACACCGCGAGCGGGATGTTGAAGAGGCAGTGGGAGAGCGCGACGGCCAGGTGCGTGTCGAAGAGGCCCATCGCCGAATAGAGCTGCAGGAACGGCAGCGCGAAGACCGCCGGCGGCGCCATCCGGTTGGTCAAGAGCCAGAAGAACAGGTGCTTGTCGCCGAGGAACCGGTAGCGCGAGAAGGCATAGGCCGCCGGCAGCGCGAAGGCGACCGAGATCACCGTGTTGATCAGCACATAGGTGATGGAGTTGATGTAGCCGTTGTACCAGGTCGGATCTGTGAAGATCTCCACATAGCTCTCGACCGTGAAGTTTTGCGGCCAGGCGCTGAAGCCGCCGAGGATCTCGTTGGTCGTCTTGAACGACATGATCAAGAGCCAGTAGATCGGCAGCATCAGGAACAGGATGTAGACGGTCGGGATCAACCAGCGCAGGCGGGTCATGACTTTTCGCTCCCCTGCATCATCAGCGTGTAGAACAGCCAGCAGACGAGCAGCGTCATCAGGAAGTAGATGAGGCTCATCGCCGCCGCGATGCCGAGATTGAACTCGCCGAGGGCCGCCTTGACGAGATCGATGGACAGAAACGTGGTGGTGTTGCCGGGCCCGCCGCCGGTCAGAACGAACGGCTCTGTGTAGATCATGAAGCTGTCCATAAAGCGGAGCAGGAACGCGATGGTCAGCACGTGCTTCAGCTTCGGCAACTGGATGAAACGGAACACGGCCCAGCGCGAGGCGCCGTCGATGCGCGCCGCCTGGTAATAGGAATCGTCGATGGACCGGAGCCCGGCATAGGCGAGCAACACCACCAGAGACGTCCAGTGCCAGACATCCATCAGCACCACGGTGAACCAGGCGGACATCGGCTGGCGCGTGAAGTTGTAGTCGAAGCCGAGCCAGTTGAGCCCGTAGCCGAGGAGGCCGATGTCGGGCAGCGCGAAGATGTTCCACATCGCCCCGACCACATTCCACGGGATCAGGAGCGGCAGCGCCATCAGCACGAGGCAGACCGAGGCCCAGATGCCGCCGCGCGGCATGGCGAGCGCGATGGCAACCCCGAGCGGGATTTCGATAGCCAGAATCACCCCGGTAAAGACGAACTGCCGGCCGAGCGAGGCGTGGAACCGCTCCGAGGCCAGCACGTCGCGGAACCAGCGCGCGCCCTCAAAGAAGAAGAGATTGTCGCCGAAGGTCTCCTGGACCGAATAGTTGACGACCGTCATCAGCGGCACGACGGCGTTGAGCGCGACGATCAGGAGCACCGGCAGCACCATGAACCAGGCGCCATTGTTCCAGGTCTTGTTCATGACTGGCGCGCTCCGCTGACGATCGCCCAGTCGTCGGCATAGATGTTGATGCCGGCGGGCTCGAAGGTGATGTGGGGATCGCCCGGGATCGGGTCGTGCTCGCCGACGATGACGGCAATGTCGGAGCCGTCGAGGGCGGCGTGGACGATCTTGCGGCGCCCGACATCCTCCACCTTGGTGATGGCAACGGGCATGCCTTCCGTGCCGAGCCGGACATATTCCGGCCGGATGCCGAGTTCGGTGCGCGCGCCCGGTTTCGGCGCCGGGGCATCCGCCAGCATGATCGTCTGATCGCCGATCCGCGCCGCCGCGCCGTCGAGCGTGACCG
Organism: Rhodobium gokarnense; assembly: GCF_025961475.1. Classification (NCBI taxonomy): domain Bacteria; kingdom Pseudomonadati; phylum Pseudomonadota; class Alphaproteobacteria; order Hyphomicrobiales; family Rhodobiaceae; genus Rhodobium; species Rhodobium gokarnense. The sequence goes on from NZ_JAOQNS010000003.1 coordinate 501,908, forward strand.
GCATGACGTTCATGCCCGGCGAGCCGATAAAATAGCCGACGAAGGTGTGGCGCGGCCGCTCGAACAGCTCTTCCGGCGTGCCGATCTGGACGATCTCGCCCTCATACATGACGACGACGGTGTCGGCGAAGGTCAGCGCCTCGGTCTGGTCGTGGGTGACATAGACCATGGTGTGGGCGAAGCGGTCGTGCAGCAGCTTCAGTTGCGAGCGGAGCTGCCACTTCATGTGCGGATCGATCACCGTCAGCGGTTCGTCGAAGAGGATCGCGTTGACGTCGGAGCGCACGAGGCCGCGGCCGAGCGAGATCTTCTGCTTCATGTCGGCGGTGAGCCCGCTCGCCTTGCGCTTGGCCATCGCGGTAAGGTCGAGCATCTCCATGATCTCGGTGACCTTCTTGGTCACTTCGGCCGGCCGCATGCCGCGATTGCGCAAGGGAAACGCCAGATTGTCGAACACCGACATGGTGTCGTAGACGACCGGGAACTGGAACACCTGGGCGATGTTGCGCGCCTCCGGCGCCAGCCCCGTCACGTCCTTGCCGTCGAACAGGATCCGCCCCTCGGTCGGGACCAGGAGCCCTGAGATGATGTTGAGAAGGGTGGTCTTGCCGCAGCCGGAGGGCCCCAGCAGCGCATAGGCGCCACCATCCTGCCAGGAATGGTGCACCTCCTTCAGCGCGAAGTCCTCCTCACGCTTCGGATGCGGCAGATAGGAATGGCGAATGTGGTCGAGGTCGATCCGGGCCATCAAAAAACCTTTACGCGGCCAGACGCGTGCCGTCGGTGGCGATGCCCCGCCCTTCGGCGTCGAACACCAGGATGTGGCGGGCATCGAGGAAGACCTCGATGATCTCGCCGGCGTCGAAGTCGTGGATGCCGTCGGTCAGCATCACCCAGTTGACGCCGGCATAGTCGAGATGGACGTAGCTCTCCGAGCCGGTGATCTCGGTGACCTCGACCCTGGCGCGAATGGGAACGCTCGTCTCGTCGACCTTTTTCAGCGACAGGTGGTGCGGCCGGAACCCGACCGTGTAGTCGCGGTCGGCAATGCCCCGATAGGCCGCCGGCACCGGGATGTCCGCCGTGCCCTCGCGGTGGAACATCGGCCCGGTCTTGTGGACCTCGATGACGTTCATCGGCGGATCGGAAAAGGTCTGGGCGGTGATCAGGTCGACCGGGTTGCGGAACACCTCCACCGTCGGCCCGAACTGGGTGACCCGACCCTCCGACAGCGTTGCCGTGTTGCCGCCAAGGAGCAGGGCCTCGGACGGCTCGGTCGTCGCATAGACGAAGATGGAACCGGATTCGGCGAAGATCCTCGGCAGTTCGGCGCGCAGCTCCTCGCGCAGCTTGTAGTCGAGATTGGCGAGCGGCTCGTCGAGGAGGACGAGTTCGGCGTTTTTGACCATGGCCCGCGCAATCGCCGTGCGCTGCTGCTGACCGCCGGAAAGGTTGAGCGGCTGGCGGTCGAGATAGGGCGTCAGCTTGAGGAGCTCGGCCGCCTTGCGCACCTCCCGGTCGATGACCTTCGGGTCGGTGCGCGCGATCCGCAGCGGCGAGGCGATGTTCTCGTAGACGCTGAGGGCGGGATAGTTGATGAACTGCTGATAGACCATGGCGACGTTGCGCTTCTGCACGGCAACGCCGGTCACGTTCCTGTCGTTGAACCACACCTCGCCGGAGCTCGGGCGATCGAGCCCGGCCATGATCCGCATCAGGCTGGTCTTGCCGGAAAGCGTCGGCCCCAAAAGGACGTTCAGCGTTCCGTTTTCAAGGCGCAGCGAGATGTCGCTCAGATGGGTCTCCGAGCCGACGACTTTCGCCACGGTTTTAAGTTCAAGCATTCTCCGGGGTCCTCCCAAACGACCGGTTTGTGCTTATTGGGCAGCCGCGAGCCTTCCGTCTTTCATGTTGTCTTTCAGGAAGTGCGCCAGGGTTTCTTTATTATCTTGCGTCAATCGCAACCCGCGTTTGGTGCGGCGCCAAAGGATATCGTCGGCCGTCGTCGCCCACTCGTTTTCCACGAGGTAGCGGACTTCGACCTCATAGAGATCATATCCGAAATGCGCGCCAAGGTCGCTATGGTTTGCAGCCGCACCCAGCAGGGTCCACGCCCGCGTGCCGTAGAGCCGGACGAGCCGGGCCGCGTGCTCCGCTTCCAGGAACGGATAGGTTTTCCGGAGCTCGGCAACGAGGTCGTCATAGCCGGTGATGGCGAAATCGCCGCCCGGCAGCGGCGCCGTCTCCGTCCAGGGTGCGCCCCTCTCGCCGAGGAAATCGCCGATGCGCTCCAGCACCGTCTCGGCGAGCTTGCGATAGGTGGTGATCTTGCCGCCGAAGATGTTGATGACCGGCGCCGCACCTTCCTCGTCGTCGACCTTCAGGACGTAATCGCGGGTCGCCTGGTGCGCCGCCGTCGCGCCGTCGTCATAGAGCGGGCGCACCGCCGAATAGGTCCAGACCACGTCGTCGGTCGTCACGGCTTCAGCGAAATAGTCGCTCGCCGCGTCGCACAGATAGGCCGTCTCGTCGGCCGAGATCGCGACCTTTGCCGGATCGCCCTCATAGTCGCGGTCGGTGGTGCCGATGAGGGTGAAGTCGTCCTCATAGGGGATCGCGAAGATGATGCGGCCGTCGGAATTCTGGAAGATGTAGCAGCGGTCGTGGTCGAACAGGCGCTTGACGACGATATGGCTGCCCTGGACGAGCCGGATGTGATGGGCCTCATTGCGGCCGAGGGCCTCGCCGAGCACATTGTCGACCCAGGGGCCGGCAGCATTGACGAGGAGCTTTGCGGACACCGTGCGCTGCCTGCCGTCGGCGGCTTCAAGGGTCACCTGCCACCGACCGTCCTCGCGCCGGGCCGAGATCGCCTTGGTCCGCGGCAGGATGGTGGCGCCGCGGTCGGCCGCGTCGCGCGCATTGAGGACCACCAACCGGGCGTCGTTGACCCAGCAGTCGGAATATTCGAACGCCTTGGAATAAAGCGGCTTCAGCGGCTTGCCCGCCGCGTCCGTCCGCATGTCGATCGTGCGCGTTCCGCCGAGATGGCAGCGCCCGCCGAGATGGTCGTAGAGAAAGAGCCCGAGGCGCAACAGCCAGGCCGGACGCAGCCCCTTGTGATGGGGCAGGACAAAACGCAGCGGCCAGATGATGTGCGGCGCCAGGTGCCACAGCACCTCGCGCTCCTTCAGCGCTTCGCGCACCAGCCGGAACTCGTAATATTCCAGGTAACGCAACCCGCCATGGATCAGCTTGGTGGAGCCGGAGGAGGTCGCGCTCGCCAAATCGTTCATCTCGGCAAGACACACGGAATAGCCGCGCCCGGCGGCATCCCGGGCGATGCCGCATCCATTGATGCCGCCGCCGATAATGACAATGTCGAACGCGTTTCCCATCCCCAACCGGTTCTTTTTATTTTGCAACGCAGCAAAACGGGAAAGATACGAAATCCATTTCAGTTAAAGTGAACGTAAAACGAATGTCAATCGAATTTCAGGGCGATCTAAAGAACGGGTCTGATCAGAGACGACGGACGGGGCATTGCGCTGGCGACAGGGATGCAACCCGTTGCTGTCGGCCTCAAGACCCTCCTCCGCCCGCACATCCTTTGAAAAAGGTCGGCGGAGGCCGTCGAGGTATTCGGCGAAAGCCGTCGAGGCACGCAGGCACAAATTTATCCCCGCCCTCACCCCCTCTCCTGCGTCATTGCCGGGCTTGACCCGGCAATCCATGAGGCCTTTCGGAACAATCGGTTAGGTCTTTTTTTGCCGCTCCTCATCATAGACTACCGGGTCGAGCCCGGTAGTGACGCGGAGTGGGACGCGCCGGGAGTGCGCGAGCCTCGAGCGGGATGGCAGTGGTTAAGAGCGGTGATGCCCCGAGCAGGCGGCCGCCGGCCCGCACACCCAACCAATCCAAAAACCGCAACTGCCGCCCTCAGCCCCGCGCCGTCTCGATCAGCTCCACACCGTTTTCCGCGCACATGCGGCGGATGTGATCGAGCTCGCAGCGGTCCGTCACGAAAGTATCGACCTGGGACAGGTGGCCGATGCGGACCGGTGCCGTTCTCTCGAACTTGGTGGAGTCGGAGACGAGGATGACGTGGCGGGTATTGGCGATGATCGCCTGGGCGACCTTCACTTCCCGGAAATCGAAATCGAGCAGCGAGCCGTCCTGGTCGATGGCCGAAACTCCGATCACCGCGTAGTCGACCTTGAACTGGCGGATGAAATCGACGGCGGCCTCACCGACGACGCCGCCATCGGAGGCCCTGACCACGCCGCCGGCGATCACCACCTCGAACTGGGGATAGATCCGCATCCGGTTGGCGACGTTGATGTTGTTGGTGATGACCATGAGGCCTTCATGGTCGAGCAGCGCCTCGCCGACGGCCTCCGTGGTGGTGCCGATATTGATGATGATCGAGGCATCGTTCGGTATGAGACCGGCCGCGGCAACGCCGATCGCGGCCTTTTCGTGTGCCGCGATCTGCCGGCGCTGCTCGTATTCCATGTTCTCCGTGCCCGACGGCAGCACCGCGCCGCCATGGATGCGGCTGAGGATGCGGCGCTGGCAGAGATCGTTGAGGTCCTTGCGGATGGTCTGCGGCGTCACATCGAAGCGCGCGGCAAGCTCCTCCACCAGCACGCGGCCGTGCTCCTTGGCGAGCGTCACGATCTCCGTATGGCGCGGCGGCAGGTACATGGCCCGGCTCCCTCCCGTCAGAACTGGATGCGTCGGCGAGTGTAAATGAAAAAAGCGAAAATAAAAGGAACCGCCGATGACGCGCCGTGAACGCCGATGCGAGCCGTTTGCGATTTCGCCGCGATGGGTGTACCCCGCAAAAGGATCACCACGACGCGAAAGGCGCTCCCAAAGATGGCTCCGAACGGCGATCGGCTCGACGACGCGGCGCGTGCCGGCTGGCTCTACTACGTCGCCGGCAACACCCAGGACCAGATCGCCGCGAAGCTCGGCGTCTCGCGCCAGTCGGCCCAGCGGCTGGTCTCCCTCGCCGTCTCCGAGGGCCTCGTCAAGGTGCGCATCGACCACCCGATCGGCCGCTGCATGGACCTCGCTGCGAGGCTGACGGAGCGCTTCGGCCTCGCCTTCTGCGACGTCGTGCCGACCGACCCGGCGGCGGCGACGAACATCGTCGGCGTCGCCCAGGCGACCGCCCTTGAGATCGAACGCTGGCTGCGCCAGCCCGAGCCGACCGTGATCGCCATCGGCACCGGCCGCACCCTGAAAGCGGCCGTGGAACAACTGCCGCCGATCGCCTGCCCCGACCACAAGGTCGTCTCGCTGACCGGCAGCATCGCCCCGGACGGCTCGGCCGCCTACTACAACGTCATCTTCACCATGGCCGACACGGTGACGGTGCGCTCCTTCCCGTTGCCGCTCCCGGTCATCGCGTCCTCGAAAGAGGAACGCGACATGCTGCGCTCCCAGCCGATCATCCGCCCGACCCTTGAGCTTGCCGCCCGGGCCGACGTCGCCTTCGTCGGCATCGGCGAGCTCGGCCCCGAGGCGCCGCTCTGCGTCGACGGCTTCGTCGGCGAGGCGGAGATGGAGGCGATGCGCGCGGCCGGCGCCGCCGGCGAGATCGTCGGCTGGGTGTTCGATACCGACGGCAACGTCATGGCCGGCTTCAGCAACGACCGGGTCACCGCGCCGGAACTCGCCCCGGCCCGCGAGCGCCCGACCATCGCCTGTGCCATGGGCGAGAAGAAGCAGGGCGCGATCCTCGCCGCCCTTGCCGGCCGCCTCATCACCGGTCTCGTCACCGACGAGAAGACCGCCGAGGGCCTGCTCGCGCGCGCCGACGAGGCCCGAACCGGCGCCGCAAGAACCGCCCCGGCGCCGGCCGCCGGCTGGGCGCCCGCAAAGGCAGACTGAGGCGGCAGCGCCTTAACGTTTCGCAGAGCACTCCCGGGACACGGCCGGGCCGGAGCCGCAACGCGCCGCCGATGTGGTCGTCCGTGCCGGGCCTGTGACAAACGCTTCAACGCGCTGATATTTTGGATGAAATCGCCCCACTGGCGCAACCCATGGTGCAGCGCAGCACGTTATATACGTTGACTCCACGCACGGTTAATGAGCAAATGCCCAAGGCTGAAGCATTTGCTCATCGACGAAGCAAGGCTCGACCAAAAAGAATTCTGGGAGGATTTCATGACTCTGAAGGCTTTGCTCCTTGGAGCAGGTTCGCTTCTGGTATTGGGCATTGGGGCCCAGGCCGAGACGCTGACGATCGCTACCGTCAACAACGGTGACATGATCCGTATGCAGAAGCTGACCGACGATTTCACCGCAAAGAATCCCGGCATCGAGCTGGAATGGGTGACCATGGAGGAGAACGTGCTGCGCCAGAAGGTGACGCAGGACATCGCCACCAGGGGCGGCCAGTACGATGTCATGACCATCGGCACCTACGAGGTTCCGATCTGGGCCAAGCAGAACTGGCTGCTGCCGCTCGAGTTCGACGAGGCCTATGACGTCGACGACCTGCTGCCGCCGATCCGGGACGGCCTGACCGCCGACGGCAAGCTCTACGCCGCGCCGTTCTACGGCGAGTCCTCGATGATCATGTACCGCAAGGACCTGTTCGAAGAGGCCGGCATCGAGATGCCGGACGCCCCGAGCTGGGACCTCGTTGCCGACGCGGCCCGCAAGATCACCGACAAGGACAAGGAAATCTACGGCATCTGCCTGCGCGGCAAGGCCGGCTGGGGCGAGAACATGGCGTTCCTGACCGCCACCGCCAATTCCTTCGGCGCGCGCTGGTTCGACGAGAACTGGCAGCCCCAGTTCGACCAGCCGGAATGGAAGGAAACGCTGCAGTTCTACGTCGACCTGATGAACGATGCCGGCCCTCCGGGCGCCTCGTCCAACGGCTTCAACGAGAACCTGGCCCTGTTCCAGTCCGGCAAGTGCGGCATGTGGATCGACGCCACCGTCGCCGCCTCCTTCGTCACCAACCCTGACGAGAGCAAGGTCGCCGACCAGGTCGGCTTCGCCCTTGCGCCCGACAACGGGCTCGGCAAGCGCGGCAACTGGCTGTGGGCCTGGACGCTCGCCGTCCCCGCCGGCACCCAGAAGGCCGAAGCCGCGACCAAGTTCATCGAATGGGCGACCTCCAAGGGCTACCTGGAACTGGTCGCCTCCAAGGAGGGCTGGGCCAACGTGCCGCCGGGCACCCGCACCTCGCTCTACGAGAACCCGGAATACGCCAAGATTCCGTTCGCCAAGATGACGCTCGACTCGATCAACTCGGCCGACCCGAAGAACCCGACGGTCAAGCCGGTGCCCTATGTCGGCGTCCAGTTCGTGGCGATCCCGGAATTCCAGGGCCTCGGCACCGCCGTCGGCCAGCAGTTCTCCGCCGCCCTTGCCGGCCAGATCTCGGTCGACCAGGCGCTGCAGAACGCCCAACAGCTGGCCACGCGCGAGATGACCAAGGCCGGCTACATCAAGTAGGCCACTCGACCGCGTAAAGAGAGAGGACCGCCGCACGCTTATCTAACCGGCGGCGGCCCTCACCCCCAACGTTCCGACGCACCTTCTGGCGCCTTTTTCTCGCGACCTTCGGAGAGCCCCGATGGCGACGCTGCACACGCGCACATCCGCCCGCTACATGATGGCGCCGGCCGTGCTCCTGCTCCTGGCCTGGATGCTGATACCGCTGGGAATGACGCTCTACTTCTCGTTCCTGCGCTACAACCTCCTGATGCCTGGCATGGAGGAATGGACCGGGTTCCTGAACTACAAGTATTTCCTCACCGACCCGGCCTTCGATGACGCGCTCATCAACACGCTGCTCCTGGTCGGCGGAACCCTGCTCATCACCGTCGTCGGCGGCACTCTTCTCGCCCTGATGCTCGACCAGCCCTTCTTCGGGCGCGGCATCGTCCGGCTCATGGTCATCGCCCCGTTCTTCGTCATGCCGACCGTCTCGGCGCTCGTGTGGAAGAACATGCTGATGCACCCGGTCTACGGGCTGTTTGCCTGGGTCGCCAAATCGGTCGGCCTGCCGCCGGTCGACTGGCTCGCCCAGGTGCCGCTCCTGTCCGTCATCATGATCGTCTCCTGGCAATGGCTGCCCTTTGCCACCCTCATCCTGCTGACGGCCATGCAGTCGCTCGACGAGGAGCAGAAGGAGGCGGCGGAGATGGACGGCGCCGGCGCCATCTCCCGCTTCATCTATATCGTCGTGCCGCATCTGGCCCGGGCGATCACGGTCGTCATCCTCATCGAGACGATCTTCCTGCTCTCCGTGTTCGCGGAAATCCTCGTCACCACCAATGGCGGCCCCGGCACCCAGTCGACCAACATCACCTATCTGGTCTACTCGCTGGCCCTGCTGCAGTTCGACGTCGGCGGCGCATCGGCGGGCGGCATCGTCGCCGTCATCCTGGCGAACATCGTCGCCATCTTCCTCATCCGCATGATCGGCAAGAACCTGGATCGATAGGAGGTCGACATGGCGCGCGAAGCATCAACATCCCGCAAGCTCACCTACACGGTGATCGGCTGGTCGATCGGCCTCCTGATCTTCTTCCCGGTGATCTGGACATTCCTGACCAGCTTCAAGACCGAGGGCGAGGCGATCGCCAATCCGCCGAGCTTCCTGTTCTTCAACTGGACGCTGGAGAACTACCACGAGGTCCAGGACCGCTCCGACTACCTGAAGCATGTCATCAACTCCGTGGTCATCTCCTTCGGCTCCACCGGCCTCGGCCTCTTGATCGCCGTGCCGGCCGCCTGGGCGATGGCGTTCTCGCCGACCAAGCACACCAAGGACATCCTGATGTGGATGCTCTCCACCAAGATGCTGCCGCCGGTCGGCGTGCTGGTGCCGATCTACCTGATCTTCCGGGACTACAACCTGCTCGACACCCAGCTCGGCCTCGTCATCGTCATGACGCTGATCAACCTGCCGATCATCGTATGGATGCTCTATACATACTTCAGGGAGATCCCCGGCGAGATCCTGGAGGCCGCCCGCATGGACGGCGCCTCGCTCGGCAAGGAGATCATCTACGTCCTTGCGCCGATGGCCGTGCCCGGCATCGCCTCGACGGTCCTCCTCAACCTGATCCTTGCCTGGAACGAGGCGTTCTGGACGCTCAACCTGACGGCCGCCAAGGCGGCGCCGCTGACCGCGTTCATCGCCTCCTATTCCAGTCCGGAAGGCCTGTTCTGGGCCAAGCTTTCCGCCGCCTCGACGCTGGCGATCGCACCGATTCTCATCATCGGCTGGTTCTCGCAGAAGCAGCTCGTCCGCGGCCTCACCTTCGGCGCGGTGAAATAGGGGTTCGTCATCATGGGTAACATCCGCCTGGAAAACGTGAAGAAGGCGTTCGGCGACGCCATCGTCATCCCGGATCTCGACCTTGAGATCGAAAACGGCGAGTTCGTCGTCTTCGTCGGCCCCTCGGGCTGCGGCAAGTCCACGCTCCTGCGCCTCATTGCGGGCCTGGAAGACGTCACCGACGGCAAGATCTGGATCAACGGCCGCGACGCCACCGGCGAGGCGCCGGCGAGCCGCGGCCTCGCCATGGTGTTCCAGACCTATGCACTCTACCCGCATATGAGCGTCTACAAGAACATCGGCTTCCCGCTGAAGATGGCGGGCATGGACAAGAAGGCGATCGACGACAAGGTCCGCGGCGCGGCCGAGACGCTCAACCTCACCGACTATCTGAACCGCCGGCCGGGCCAGCTCTCCGGCGGCCAGCGCCAGCGCGTCGCCATCGGCCGCGCCATCGTCCGCGAGCCGAAGGCGTTCCTGTTCGACGAGCCGCTCTCCAACCTCGACGCGGCGCTCCGCGTCGCCATGCGCCTGGAGATCAGCGAGCTGCACCACCAGCTCAAGACGACGATGATCTACGTCACCCACGACCAGGTCGAGGCGATGACCATGGCCGACAAGATCGTCGTTCTTCGGGCCGGCATCATCGAGCAGGTCGGTTCGCCCCTGGAACTCTACCGCACGCCGCGCAACCGCTTCGTCGCCGGCTTCATCGGCTCGCCGAAGATGAACTTCATCGAGGGCGAGAAGGCGGCCAAGCGCGACGCCCATGCCATTGGCATCCGCCCCGAGCACATGACGCTCTCCACCGACGACGGCCAGTGGCCGGGCACCGTCAGGGTCTCCGAGCACCTCGGCTCCGACACCTTCCTCCATGTCGACGTGGAGGGTGCCGGCATGATGACGGTGCGCTCCGACGGCGACGTGCCCATCGACCATGGCGTGCGCGTGTTCCTGACCCCGGACGAGGCCAAGCTGCACCGCTTCGATGCCGATGGACGGGCGCTCTGACATGGAGCACCCGGACGGCAGCACGGCGGGCGTCACCGCAAGGGCCGCCCGCCGCGCTGCGCCAGGTGTGGATGAGATCGCCGCCCGGACCGGCACCGCCGCCGGCGGCAACTGGACGAGCTGACGGCACCGCCGCCGGCACAGGAGGAAACCATGCCCCTCAAGCTTTCCAACGGGACCCTCGGCGACATCGGCGCCAACATCGCCGTTCCCCGCTACGACCGCACGGAGCTGACCGCCGGCATCCTCCATATCGGCGTCGGCAACTTCCACCGCGCCCACCAGGCCGTCTATCTCGATGCCCTGTTCAACACCGGCCGCGACCATGGCTGGGCCATCGTCGGCGCCGGCATCATGGAAAGCGACGAGGCGATGCGCGCCACGCTCGCCGCACAGGACTATCTGACGACCGTCGTCGAACAGGAGGCGGACCGGTCGCTCGCCCGGGTCACCGGCCCGATGATCGACTTCATCCCCCCCGCCGACCGCGACGCCCTCATCGACCGGCTCGCCGATCCGGAGATCCGCATCGTCTCGCTGACCATCACCGAGGGCGGCTATTTCATCAATCCGGCGACCGGCGTCTTCGACCCGACCATCCCGGCGATCGCCGGCGATGCGGCAAATCCCGAGGCCCCGAAGACCGTCTTCGGCATCCTCGTCGCCGGCCTGAAGCGCCGCCGCGACGAGGGCACCATCCCCTTTACCGTGATGTCCTGCGACAACATCCCCCACAACGGCATTGTCACCCGCAACGCCGTCGTCGGCCTTGCCGCCCTCACCGATCCCGGCCTTGCCGACTGGATCGCCGCCGAGGTCGCCTTCCCCAACGCCATGGTCGACCGCATCACCCCGGCGACCGGCGAGCGCGAGCGCGGCATCGCCCGCGACACCTTCGGCGTCGACGACGCCGCGCCCGTGTTCTGCGAGGACTTCAAGCAGTGGGTGCTGGAGGACAATTTCACCTGCGGCCGCCCGGCGCTGGAGGAGGTCGGCGTCCAGTTCGTGCCAGACGTCACGCCCTTCGAGATCATGAAGATCCGCATCCTCAATGGCGGCCATGCGGTGATCGGCTATCCGGCCGGCCTGATGGGCATCCATTTCGTCCACGAGGCGATGACCGACGACCTGGTGCTGGCCTTCCTGCGCAAGGTCGAGCGCGAGGAGATCGTCCCCATCGTCCCGCCCGTGCCGGACACCGACCTTGCCGACTACTACGCCCTCATCGAGCGCCGCTTCGCCAACCCCAAGATCGGCGACACGGCGCGCCGGCTCTGCTTCGACGGCTCCAACCGCCAGCCGAAATTCATCGTCCCGTCCATTGCCGACAACCTGAAGGCCGGCCGCGGCGTCTCCGGCCTCGCCCTGGAATCGGCCCTGTGGTGCCGCTACTGCTTCGGCACCACGGACTCAGGCGCCGCCATCGCGCCGAACGACCCGATCTGGGACCGCCTGACCGAACAGGCGAAGCGCGCCAGGAACGACCCGGACGCCTGGCTGGAAATGACCGACATCTATGGTGACGTCGCCGCCGCCCCGGCGTTCCGCGAGGCCTTCGCCTACTGGCTCGGCGCGCTTTGGGCAAACGGCACCCACAGGACGCTCGAGGCCTATCTCGCCGAGCCGGTGCGGGCGAGCGGATGATCGCCCGCCGGCACCGGTCCGGCACCGCGACGACGACAGCCGGCGCACGCTCCCGTATGCGCCGGCCGGCTACGGCCGCTGCCGCCCCGGGCGTCAGGCCCCAGGCGACGGCGGCCGTTGCCGCTTCGTTGGAGATGTGGCTTGATGGGCGCAATGATAAACAGCATGCGTAGCCGCGCCGTCGACCTCGTGATTTTCGATTGCGACGGCGTCCTCGTCGACAGCGAGCCGATCTCCGTTGCCGTCCTCCTGGAAGTGATCGCCGAAGACGGCGTGAAGATCTCCCCGGAGGAGGGCTACCGCATCTTCCTCGGCCGCTCCCTGAAGACCATCGTCGAGACGATCGCCGCCGATTACGGCCTCGTCATCACCTCCGACCATGTGACCGAGATCCGCCAGCGCCTGTTCGAACGCTTCCGCCGGGAGCTGCAGCCGACCCCGGGCATCCGCGAGGCGCTTGCCGGGCTGAAGGTGCCGTTCTGCGTCGCCTCGTCGAGCCAGGTGGAACGCATCGAGCTGTCGCTCGGCGTCACCGGCCTGCTGGAAAGCTTCGGTGCGAACGTATACAGTTCAACCATGGTGAGAAACGGCAAGCCGGCACCCGACCTCTTTCTGCATGCCGCCCGGGCGATGGGCGCCGACCCGGCGCGCTGCGCCGTCGTGGAGGACAGCCCGGCCGGAATCGAGGCCGCCGGCAGGGCCGGAATGCATGTGCTTGCGTATCTGGGAGGGTCCCATGTCGGCCCCGCCGACTTGAGGCGGCGCATCGAGGCGATGTCCCCCGATCTGGTGTTCGACAGGATGGCACTGCTGCCCTCCCTGATCGATCGGCTGTCGCCGGGAGAATCCTTCGGCTGATGCGCAATCTGGTCTGTGCGGTCGACGTCGGAACCGGCAGCGCCCGCGCCGGCGTCTTTGAGGCGGATGGCACCATGCTGGCCCGCAAGGTCCATCCGATCGTCCTCAGCCAGCCGGCCGGCGGCGAGGCCGAGCATGATTCGCAGGATATCTGGCGCGCCGCCTGCCGCGCCCTCCAGGCCGCCATGGACGAGGCCGGCGCGACCGCCGAGCGCATCGCCGGCATCGCCTTCGACGCCACCTGCTCGCTGGTCGTGCGCGACCGGGACGGCGGCCAGGTCAGCGTCTCAAAATCGGGCGACGACCGCTTCGACACCGTCTCCTGGATGGATCATCGCGCCCTCGCCGAGGCCGACGAATGCACCGCCACCGGCCACCGCGTGCTGGAATATGTCGGCGAGGCGATGTCGCCGGAAATGCAGACGCCGAAGCTGATGTGGCTGAAGCGCCGGCTTCCTGCCTCCTGGGCCCGCGCCGGCCTCGCCTTCGACCTCACCGATTTCCTCGCCTGGAAAGCGACCGGCAACGCCGCCCGCTCGCAATGCACGCTGACCGCCAAATGGACCTATCTCGCCCATGACGACGGCTGGCAGCAGGATTTCTTCGATGCCGTCGGCCTCGGCGACCTGGTGGCGCGGACCGGGCTGCCGGCAACGCCGCTCGCCGTCGCCGCCCCCCTCGGCACGCTGACGGCCGAGGCCGCAAGCGACCTCGGCCTCGACACCGACTGCGCGGTCGGCGTTGGCGCCATCGACGCCTTTGCCGGCACCCTCGGCGTCCTCGGCGCCTTTGCCGACGAGGACATCGAGCGGCACGTCGCGCTGATCGCCGGCACCTCGAGCTGCGTCATGGGCATGGCCCGCGAGGCGCAGCCCGCCAAGGGCGTCTGGGGCCCCTATTACGGTGCCTGCCTGCCCGGCCTGTGGCTGCGCGAGGGCGGCCAGTCGGCGACCGGCGCCCTCCTCGACCTCCTGATCCGGCAACATGGCAACGGGCTGAAGCCCGACTGCGCCGGCCACGCGGCGATCACCGACCGGATCACCGAACTGCGCGCCCGTGACGGCGACGGCTTTGCCGACGGCATCCACGTCCTGCCGGACTTCCACGGCAACCGCACGCCCTTCGCCGACCCGCACGCCCGCGGCGTCATCAGCGGCCTAACCCTCGACACCTCCTTCGACGCACTGTGCCGGCTCTACTGGCGCACCGCGGTCGCCATCGCCCTCGGCGTACGCCAGATCCTGGAGCACATGGCCCCGCGCGACGGGCGCATCGACACCCTGCACCTCACCGGCGGCCACGCCCGCAACCCGGTGCTGATGGAGCTTTATGCCGACGCCACCGATTGCGAGGTCCGCACCAACGGCGCCAGCGACACCGTGCTCCTCGGCAGCGCCATGATCGCCGCCGCCGCCGGCGGCCTCCATCCGGACCTGCGCGGCGCCTGCCGGGCGATGGGACAGGACGGCGACCGCCGCGCCCCGAACCCGGCCGCCCGCGCCCGCTACGACGCCGACTACCGCGTCTTCCTGAAGATGCAGGAGCACCGCGCCGAACTCGACGCCTTGACCTTGTGACCGCAAGATGGTCGGTATCGTCCGAACCCGTCCCAACGGAGACCCCTCAGACATGATCCTTTGCTGCGGCGAAGCCCTTATCGACATGCTTCCGCGCCAGACCCCAGCGGGTGAGGCCGCCTTTGCGCCCTTCGTCGGCGGCGCGGTCTACAACACCGCCCGCGCCATCGGCCGCCTCGGCGCCCCGGCCGGCTTCTTCTGCGGCATCTCGACCGATTTCTTCGGCGACATGCTGCGCGACGGCCTGGTGGAGAGCAAGGTCGACATCTCGCCGGTGGTGGAAAGCGACCGGCCGACGACGCTCGCCTTCGTCAAGCTCGTCGACGGCCAGGCGAGCTACATCTTCTATGACGAGAACTCCGCCTCGCGGATGGTCACCGTCGACGACCTGCCGGCGCTCCCGTCCTCGGTGAAGGCGCTGTTCTTCGGCGGCATCAGCCTCATTCCGGAGCCCTGCGGCACCGCCTACGAGACGCTGATGGCGCGCGAGGCCGGCAAGCGCCTGACCATGATCGACCCGAACATCCGCCCGACGCTGGTCTCCGACGAAGCCGCCTATCGCGGCCGCGTCACCCGCATGATCGGCCATGCCGACATCGTCAAGCTGTCCGACGAGGACCTCGCCTGGGTCGAGAAGGAGAGCGATATTGACGTTGCCGTAAACGGAATACTGGAACGCGGCCCGGAGATCGTCATCATCACCCGCGGCGGCGAAGGCGCGACGGCCTACCGCAAGAGCGGCGCGATCACGGTTGCCGCCCGCTCCGTCAAGGTCGTCGACACGGTCGGCGCCGGCGACACCTTCAACGCCGGCTTCATGACGTGCCTGTCGGAGGCCGGCATCACCGACCGCGCCGGCCTTGCCGGGCTGGCGGACGACACCATCGAGGCCGCCCTTACCCTCGGCGGGGCCGCGGCGTCCGTCACCATCTCCCGCGCCGGCGCCAACCCGCCCTGGCGCGAGGAACTGCCGGTCTAGCGTATTCCCGAAAAGTGGAGACCGGTTTTCGGACAAGAATACCCGTAAAAAAATAGAGCGTTTCGGGCGATTCCGTAATCGCGTGAAATGCTCTAGGGTGTCGCCGGAGCGCACCTTGTGGCCGGTAACCCTTTTTTTACATTCGGCTTCTCGTCACCCCCGCTTTGCTGTACGCCAATGGGATGGCGGACGCATTCGAGATCCCGGGATCGCACGGCTTGACCCCGACGGCAGGACACCCTGCCGGCGACCGGCAGCCCTTGCAGTCCTG
The DNA here is from genome assembly GCF_025961475.1 of Rhodobium gokarnense. Lineage (NCBI taxonomy): Bacteria > Pseudomonadati > Pseudomonadota > Alphaproteobacteria > Hyphomicrobiales > Rhodobiaceae > Rhodobium > Rhodobium gokarnense. Next base: position 517,564 of record NZ_JAOQNS010000003.1, read on the forward strand.
GTTTCGCGACGGCGATAGCGCGGCCGGACCTGCTTTCGGGACCGCCGGCAGCGGCGGCTTTTCGCTGCGGACCGTTGCCGTCGCCGATATCCCCGCGCCGGACGCCGCCGGCAATTTCTTCGTCCACCCGGCCTATCTTGCCGCCTGCGGCCTCGACAACGTGCTGATGCTGGAGCGGCCGGGCGAAGGGCCCGCCTTTTTCGCCGAACGCCACGGCCACCTCGTCCATCTAGGCCGCCTGGCGACGCTGGCACCCTCCCGCATCGACGCCCTCTGCGACACGCTCTTTGCCGGCACAAACGTCCACTCGGTCGTCTTTGAGGACGTCGTCGCGCCGCAAACGCCCGCGCCGTCGCGTCCCCATCACCGGTTCGGCTACCAGGCCGACTGGCGCACGACCGCCGGTCCGGACGTGACCCACATCTCCTCGCGGCGCGCCAGCACCATGCGGCGCAAGTGGAAGCTGCTGGCCAAGGAGACCGGCGGCCATGTGGAATTCCACTTCGAGCCCTGCCGCCCCGGCGATGTCGCGGCGATCGCCGAACTCAACCGCACCAAGATCGAGCAGGCCGGCGGACACCACCAGCTCGATGCGCAAAAGCAGGCGATCCTCGAAGCGACTGCAGTGAAGACCGGCTATACGGCCAAGCTCACCCTCGATGGCCGGATCATCGCCGGCAACATCATCTGCACGGCCGGCACCAACGCCTTCTTCAACATCATGGGCTACGACCTCGCCTTCTCGAAATTCTCGCCAGGGCTCCAGGTCCACCTCGCCGCCCTGAAGGAACTGGGCGAGCGCGGCTACCGCGACATCCACCTGTTGTGGGGCGACAGCTCCTGGAAAAAGGATGTCGGCGCCGACCGCCAGCCCCTGACGACGCTCGTCGTCCTGCGCAACCGGCGCGTGTTCCTCACCCCGGAGCACTGGGCGGCCTTCGCACCGTTCCTGGTCCAGGCGACGCGCCGCCGCCTGAAGCCGGTCCTGGAGCGCGTACTTGGTGAAGCCCTGATCTCACGTTTACGTCACCTGCTGCCCAGCTCGCACTGACCCGGACCGTCACAACAGCCGGCAGCATTGTCACAGCCGGGTGACTTACTCCGATTCCGGTTTGAAAATAGCGGCGACTTTCTTCAAATAGAAACTGGTGTATTGATAGGCGGACCGCACCCGCGAGGCAGCATGTTCGAATCGCTTAAGCAGTTTCTGACCGACATCACCCAGGGCCAGCCCGCCGACGACGGGTCCCCGGAGAGCGACCAGCGCCTCGCCGTGGCCGCCCTGCTGGTGCATCTGGTCTCCGTCGACGGCATCGTCGCGGACTCCGAGAAGCAGCGCCTGAAGGAAATCCTGCGCACCAATTACAACCTGTCGGAAAAGGACACCGAGGCGCTGATCTCCGAAGCGCGCACCCGCGACCGCGAGGCGATCGACCTTTACGCCTTCACCAGCGTCCTGAAGCGCACGCTCGCCGACGACGAGCGCCGCCATGTCGTGGAGATGATGTGGGAGATCGTCTACGCCGACGGCACCGTCCACGAGATGGAGGACAACATCGTCTGGCGCGTCGCCGAACTCCTCGGTGTGTCGTCCCGCGACCGCATCGCCATGAGGAAGCGCGTCGAGGGCCGCATCGACGACGACGAGGCCGAATGAGACGGCCGGCATCGGCACCGTGCGACATCCGGGGTCGACGCATCCCCGACAATCGATATAATCCGCGCCCATGACCGTCATGCACCGGATCGATGGCAGGGGAGAGCGGCCGCAGCGCGTTCTCATCGTCCTCCACCAGGAAACCTCGACGCCCGGACGGGTCGGGCAGTCGCTCGTCAGGCGCGGCTTCACGCTCGACATCCGCCGTCCGCGCTTCGGCGACCCGCTGCCCACGACCATGGCCGAGCACGCCGGCGCCGTCATCTTCGGCGGTCCGATGAGCGCCAACGACACCGACGCCTTCGTCCATCGCGAGATCGACTGGACCGGCGTGCCGCTGGCGGAAGGTGCGCCGTTCCTCGGCATCTGCCTCGGCGCCCAGATGCTGGTCCGCCATATCGGCGGCAAGGTCGAGCCCCATGCCGAAAGCTGCGCGGAGATCGGCTACTACCCGATCCGCCCGACAGAGGCCGGCAAGGCGCTCTTTTCCTGGCCGGAAAAGGTCTACCAGTGGCACCGGGAAGGCTTCGACCTGCCGCGCGAGGCAACGCTCCTTGCCAGGGGCGACCTGTTCCCGAACCAGGCCTTCCGGGTCGGCGCCGCCGCCTATGGCATCCAGTTCCACCCCGAACTGACGCTCGCCATGATGCACCGCTGGACGGTGAAGGGCGCCGAACGCATGAAGCTGCCCTGCGCCCAGGGCCGCAGCGACCACTTCGCCGGCCGCGCCGTCTATGACGCGCCGCTCAGGGCCTGGCTGGAGAAATTCCTCGACATGTGGATCGGCCGTGCCGACGCACCGGCCCCCGCCGCCGCGAAAAGCGCCGCTGAATAAACCGCCTCCTGAAAGACCGACCTGTCAGATGAGAGGGCCGTTTCTGCCGGTCCACCGTTGCAATCTGCAAATCCGCCGCATTCTGCAATGCGCCGAGGGTAAACGGGGCGTTTAAATATCGGCACTTGTTGTGCCGAAAACCGATCCGACCCACGACATCTAGCGGTTTTTGCACGCGGAAAACCTGGCAAGCGATTTGCCAAGGACAGGACGCTGACCTTCAGGTTTTGCGTAGTCAGCAAGGCACCCGGGCGGGAGAAGGCGTCACCTTGACCCTGACGCGCCTTCTTCCGCCACGCCGGGTCTTTCTCTCTCCCATATCGACGGCCTTTTGTCCCGGCGGTCAGTCCACCGCCGAGATGGCCTCGTGCACCCCGTCCCAGAAGGTCAGCCGTGCGGCCACTGCCGCCGTCGCCGCCTCGCGCGCCTCGCCCAGCCGCTGCGGATCGCCCTCGCAGAGCGCGTTGAGCAGCTTCAGCGACAGCGGCGCATGGAAATCCTCGTCGAGATGGATGTGCCGGTTGAGATAGAAGTGGAACACCGGCGCCTCGTCCGGACCGATCTCCATGTCGGAGAGGAACCGGCGGAACATCGCCGGGATGATGTGCTCGCGCCCGAGCGCCAGCGCCGCCGCCACCTGATGCGGCCGGCCCGAATTGATGAAGCCGAAGGTGGTGCGGGTGAAGGTCGCGGACGGCGCCGGCGCAAGGCCGGTGGCAAGCGCCGCCTCGATACCTTCCGTCACCGCCGTCTCGACGAAGGCAAGCACCGCGGTGGGATCGGCCCCGACCTCGCGCATCGCCGTACAATAGAGCTCGAAATGGCTGGCAAAGGCCGGAGCGCCAACGCCGTTGCCCGGAAGTTCGTCGGTCTCCTCCTCCAGCACCAGCTCGTTGATGAAGCGCCGGACGCTGCCGTCGCCGACCGGCGCCCAGGGCACGTTGGTCGGCGCCACCCGCGCCTGCAGGTACTTGATCAGCGACATGAAATCCCAGACCGAGAAGACATGGTGCTCCATGAACCGGCAGAGCCGCGCGCGGCTGTTGATCGCGCCGTAGACCGGGTGCGTGTCGAGCGGCGCCCGCGTCGCTTCGATGATGTCGGCGGTAAGGCTGCCGGGACCGGCGGGTGCGTTCATGGTGTCTCCCCCTGGATGTCTGTCGAGCCCAGTATATTTGTTTTTTCGAATATAGGGCAGACCGTCCGTTCGCCATCTTGCGGCCACGCCCGGCGACGCGGCGGAAGCGGTCGCAGCGTCGTCCGGCACGGCAGGTCGATGCGAAAAATTGAAAAAACCGCGATGCCGCCGCGATCAGGGAATCGACAAACCGAATCGATCGGTGTATGGACGACGCTTGATTTTCCAGGATATGGAGCACGGTCGCGGCCGGCGCATCAAGAGCGCGGCCTTGGCCGTGCCGACTGTATGAGAAGGGTTGAGCCGTGAACATCATCCAGGAACTCGAAACCGAGCAGATGGCGGCGATCGAAGAAAGCCGCAAGCTCCCGGACTTCTCGGCCGGCGATACGCTGCGCGTCAACGTGCGCGTCACCGAAGGCAACCGCACCCGCGTGCAGGCCTATGAGGGCGTCTGCATCTCGCGCTCCGGCGGCGGCCTCAACGAGAGCTTCACGGTCCGCAAGATTTCCTACGGCGAGGGCGTGGAGCGTGTCTTCCCGCTGTTCTCGCCGCTGATTGAGTCCATCGACGTCGTGCGCCGCGGCAAGGTCCGCCGCGCCAAGCTCTATTACCTGCGCGGCCGCCGCGGCAAGTCCGCCCGCATCTCCGAGGCGACCAACGTGCGCACCCGCCGCCTGGTCGACGCCGAGAAGCGCGCCGCCGCCGACGCCAAGGCCGCCGTGGAGGCCGAGAAGGCCGCAGCACGGGCCGCCGCCGCCGAAGCCGCCGCTGCGGCGGAAGCCGCTGCCGCCGCCGAGGCCGAGGCGGGCGACACCGCTTCCGAATAGGCCGCCGCGTGGTCACAAGCGAACACCACCCAGCCGGCCCCTCGGGGCCGGTTTTTTTGTCCGCCAATGACGAAACGCCCGCCCCGCCCCATATCTCACTGCAGCGGCCGAAGGCTTCGGAACCCGTCCCCGCAGCCCCGATCCGGCCGCGCCCCGCATGCGATCCATCTTGACCGTGCCGGTCCGCGTTCTTTAAGAACGGCCGGCCCAACATGTTCCGGCGTTTGAATCTGGAGAGAAAGAAAATGTCCGCCCCGAGAACCCTCTACGACAAAATCTGGGACGACCACCTGGTCGAAACGCAGGACGACGGCTCCTCTCTCATTTACATCGACCGGCATCTGGTCCACGAGGTGACGAGCCCGCAGGCCTTCGAGGGACTGCGCATGAGCGGCCGCAAGGCGCGGGCGCCGGAAAAGACGCTCGCCGTCGTCGACCACAACATTCCGACCACCGACCGCTCCAAGGGCGTCGACGATCCGGAATCGGCCCTGCAGATCGAGACGCTGGCCAGGAACGCCGCCGAGTTCGGCCTGGAATATTACGACGAGCACGACGTTCGCCAGGGCGTCGTCCACATCATCGGACCGGAGCAGGGCTTCACCCTGCCCGGCACGACGATCGTCTGCGGCGACAGCCACACCTCGACCCACGGCGCCTTCGGTGCGCTGGCCCATGGCATCGGCACCTCCGAGGTCGAGCACGTGCTCGCCACCCAGACGCTGATCCAGTCCAAGGCCAAGAACATGCGCGTCACCGTCGACGGCACGCTGCCCGACGGCGTCACCGCCAAGGACATCGTGCTGGCCATCATCGGCGAGATCGGCACCGGCGGCGGCACCGGCCACGTCATCGAATATGCCGGCGAGGCGATCCGCGCGCTTTCCATGGAAGGCCGCATGACGGTCTGCAACATGACGGTGGAAGCCGGTGCCCGCGCCGGCATGGTCGCGCCGGACGAAAAGACCTTCGAATATCTGAAGGGGCGGCCGAAGTCGCCGAAGGGCACGGCCTGGGAGATGGCCGTCGACTATTGGAAGACGCTGGTCACCGACGAGGGCGCGGCGTTCGACGCCGAGGTCCGCCTCGACGCCGCCAACCTGCCGCCGCTCATCACCTGGGGCACCAGCCCGGAGAACGTCGTCGCCATCACCGGCAACGTGCCGGATCCGGCAAAGATCGAGGACCCGGTGAAGCGGGGCGCCGTGGAGCGTGCCCTCGCCTATATGGGCCTTGAGGCCGGCACCAAGATGACCGACATCGCCATCGACCGCGCCTTCGTCGGCTCCTGCACCAACGGCCGCATCGAGGATCTCCGCGCCGCCGCCGCTGTCGCCAAGGGCCGCAAGGTCGCCGACCACGTCAACGCCCTGATCGTGCCGGGCTCCGGCCTCGTCAAGGAACAGGCCGAAGCGGAAGGCCTCGACAAGATCTTCATCGAGGCCGGCTTCGAATGGCGCGAGCCGGGCTGCTCCATGTGCCTGGCCATGAATGCCGACAAGCTGGCGCCGGGCGAGCGCTGCGCCTCGACCTCGAACCGCAACTTCGAGGGCCGCCAGGGCTTCAAGGGCCGCACCCATCTGGTGTCGCCGGCCATGGCCGCAGCGGCCGCAATCGCCGGCCATTTCGTCGACATCCGCGATTTCAAGTAAATCGCGCAAGATAACGCTTACGAAAACGGAAGCGGGCGGAGATTTCTTCGCCCGTTTTCTTTTGCAGGTGCCGATCTGCGGCGGCTCAGCCCGCCTTTTGCAGGTCCCCGTCGAGTGCGACGGAGAAGGCATCGAGCGCCTCGATGACCGCGATGCTCGCCGCTTCCAGCCGGTCGAGGCCGGCGCCGACCCCCTCCTTGTCGCCGCGGTCACAGGCTTCCAGCGTCTCGCGCGCCGCCGCATGGACGGTCCGGTGCGGCTCGCGCATCGCCACGAAGGACGGATGGGAGCGGATGCGCTCGTCGGTGATCGCGTCGTACCACTTGCCGAGCCGGCAGGTGTGGTGGTCCGGCACCTCGCCGGCCCGCCACTGGTCGCGGCCGGTCACGGTATCGACGATGCGCTTCTTGAACATCACATGGTCGATCTTGGCCATCTCGCAGAGCGAGCGGGCGGAACCGGCATCGAACCAGGCCTTGGCGTCCTCAAGGAAGGCGCCGTTGGCGTGGTCGAGCGAGCCGGACATCTCGCTGAGGCGCCGCTCGTTCTCGTTGGCAAGGTCGGCAACGCGGGTGATGCTTTCGGCGATCTCCTGACTGGCGCCGTGCTGCTGCTGCAGGATCGAGGAGATCTCCTGCATCTTGTGGGACACGTCGCCGATCTGGGTGCCGACCGTCTCCATCAGCGCATTGGCGCCGGTGATCGTCTCCTCGCCCTTTTCCACTGCGTTCTGCGAGCTTTCGATGGACGCGCGGATGGTCATCATGCCGCCCTTCAGCGCTTCGATGCGCTGGGCGATGTCCTCCGTCGCCTTGGCGGTCTGGGTCGCCAGTTCCTTGACCTCGGCGGCAACGACCGCAAAGCCCTTGCCCGCCTCGCCCGCACGGGCGGCTTCGATGGTCGCGTTCAGCGCCAGGAGGTTGGTCTGCGCCGCGATGCTCTCGATGACGGTCAGGAACTCGCTGATCTGGTCGGAGGCCTCGTGCAGCTCGGTGAGGTCGTCGGCGCTCCGCTGCGAGCTTGCGGCGATGTCCTTGATGGTCGTCGACACCGCCTGCATCGACTTCAGGCCGTCGGCGATCGCCGTATGGGTGGTGTCGGCCTCCTGCGCCGTGCCGTCGCTGGTCGCCGCGATCTGCTGGATCGATGCGACCAATTCCGCCGAGGCCGACGAAATCGCCTGTCCGCCGTCGCTGGCCGCGCGGATGTTGTTGGACAGATACGCCATGTTCAGCGTCACGTCGTTGATGTTGCGGACGGTCTGGGCGAGCTTGCGCAAGCTGTGGACGTCCTTTTCCCGCTCCTTCTTCTCCACCGTCGCAGCCATCAGGCTGGTCTGGTAGGCGTCATAGGCGAGAACCATGTCGAGGAAGATGTGCGAGACCGCCGTCTGCAGCATCCGCGTCTGCTTTTTCGGCGACAGCCGGTTGCCGGCAACGAGCGCCGGGATCATGTCGTGGAACAGCCGGCCATAGGCGGCGAGGTACCAGAGCGGCGTGATCTCGGCCCGCACATGGGCCTCGCCGATCTTGCGCGCCTGCTCTTCCAGCTCGGGCCCCGGGCCGCGATTGAGCAGGAACTCCATGTGCCGCTGCTGGGTCGCCTTCAGTTCCTCGACCCGGCCGCAATTGGCGCCGAGCTTTGCGGCAAGCTCGGGCCGGTCGGCCAGGGCGCCGTAGAAGGTTTCCAGGATCGCCGGCATGCGCGGCGACAGCGCGCGCCACAGCGCCTTGCCGTTGCCGGCAGACGCACCGTTCATTTCCAGGAAATCGGAAATCGTCGCCGTCAGGTCATCGCCCGCGGCGGTAGTCGTGGAGTCTGTTGCACGGCGAGCCATCGAGCTCTCCCCCTATAATTTTCCCCTCTGGAAATATCCTGATGCTTGGGCAATTTGGTTATCGAAGTATTAAACCGCGGTAAAATACGGAGCGGGCCGTGTTAATACTTACGAAAAATCAGGAGATACGAGCGAAATATTGGTAGGAGGGCGTCCGAATGCAACACAACTGCAACGGTGGCGCTCCGGCCCTGCACGGAGCGGTCAGTTCGCCCGGGCCAGCGCCAGGCGCACGGCGAAGCCGGCCATGACGCCGGCGAACAGCCAGTCGATGGCCCTGAGGATCCGGGGCGAGCGGCGCAGCCGCGCCGCGATCAGGTCGGCAAAAGTGATCATCGGCAGGATGATCGCCGCGGCGACGACGATGAACCAGCCGCCGAGGAAGACGAGCTTGGCCGCCGCGTCCGGGTCGCCGGCCGAGACGAACTGCGGCAGGAACGTCACGAAGAAGAGGATGATCTTCGGGTTGAGGATGTTGATGCCGAGACCGGACAGGAACACGCGGCGAAGGCTCTGGCGCTTGCCGTCGGCGAGCGCCGGGTCGAAGCCGCTGCCGTTGCGGATCGCATCGACGGCAAGCCACAGAAGGTAGGCCGCGCCGACCACCTTCAGCACGGTGAAGGCGGTGGCGGACGCCGCCAGCAGGGCGGAAAGGCCAACGGCGACGAACAGCGTGTGGACGAGGATGCCGGTGATCGCCCCGCCGAAGGCGACGAAGCCGGTGCGCCGGCCGGCGACGATCGCCTTGCCGAGGAAGAACGTCATGTCCGGCCCGGGCGTCAGCGCCAGGACGACGGTGGCAAGGCTGAACGCGGCAAGCGCTGCGGGGTCGGGCAGGAAGAACATCGGATGTCACGCCTTGTCGTATCGGATCGGCAGTGCGGGATTTATACCGCGCCCCACCCGACGCCTCAATGACAGCGCCGGGAGGATCAGCCGCCGGGCGCACCCCCGGGCACACGTTCCGCATGGGCGAGCGCCCAGCGGAATGCCGCCTCCATGCGGTCATTGCCCCAGAAGAGTTCGCCGTCTGGCGTGACGAAATCGGGCGCGCCGAAGATACCGAGCCCGTGCGCCTCTCCCGTGACGGTCCGCAGCCGCGCCTTGTTGTCGGCGCTCGTCGCCGCCTCCAGGATGGCGTCCGCATCGAGCCCGAGATCCGTAAGTATCCCGGCGATCACGCCGCGCTCGCCGATCGGCGCCCCGTCGGCGAACTCGGCCGCAAAGACCGCCTTGGCAAAGGCCGCGTCCCAGCCCGCATCCTCGCCGAGGAGGGCGACGCGGGCGGCAAGGAGGCTCGGCTGCGGAAACGGATCGGGCGGCGCGAAGGCGAGGTCGAGGTCCGCGCAGAGCCGGGCGACGTCCCGCCACATGTAGCGTCCTTTTGCCGCCTGCCAGTTGAACGGCGAGTCCGCCGGCAGGCCCTCGGCCTTGAACAGCGGGCCGAGCGCGAACACCCGCCAGCGCACGGCAACGCCGAACCGCGCCGCGACCGCCTCGACCCGGAACGCCGCCGGATAGGAATAGGTGGAGGCGAATTCGTACCAGAAATCGACCGTCGGTTTGGCCATCTCGGACGTCTCCCCGGAGCTTCAAGGGCGGCGCGGACCAGATCGCCCCTGCCGTTTCAAAATTGCCATTTTCCGACATCTGCGTGCAATGTAGACGCGATAACGGCAACACGACCGGATGGCCGCAGGGCCATCCGACCATATTTTTAGACGGTGGTTCTTTCCTTTGCACAGCATCGATTTTCAGAACGCCTCCCGGCGCGGCATCGTCGCCACAGCGACGACCACGGCCCGCTACCGGCCCATTGCCGCCATCCTGATCGTCACCGCGGCGCTCTCCCTGTTCTTCAACGTCTTCCCGGACGTGGACATCGCGGTCTCCGGCGTCTTCTACGAGCCCGGCGTCGGATTTCCGCTCCACCACGACCCGTTCCTCCGGCGATTGCGTGACCTCAACCCGTTCCTGTCCTGGCTGCTCGGCCTGTCCGCGGCCGCCGCACTCCTTGCCTGGATGCTGGTGGAGCGGTTGCGGCGCCATATCGATATCCGCGCGCCGGTCTTCGTCCTGACGTCGATGGCGCTGGCGCCGGGCCTCCTCGTCAACGTCATGCTGAAGGGCAACTGGGGCCGCGCCCGGCCGAAAAACGTCGATGTCTTCGGCGGCGACCATCCGTTCTCCCCCGTCTGGGAGATCGTCGACTACTGCCACACCAATTGCTCCTTCACCTCCGGCGAGGCCTCCACCGCGGCGTTTCTCCTCGTCGTCGTCTTCCTGGCGCCGGCCTGCTGGCGTCTGCCGGCGACCGCCACGGTCGGCGCCCTTGCCGCCGCCCTGTCGATCAACCGCGTCGCCTTCGGCGCCCATTTCCTCTCCGACGTCCTGCTGTCCTGGACGCTGACCCTTGCCGTCACGCTGACCGCCTACAAGCTGCTCTACAAGAAGCCGCCGCAATGGCTGCAAAAGCCGCGGCTGGAGGCCGCCTTCGCCCGCCTTGCCGCAGCGACCGCCGCGCTTGCCCGGCGGATCGCCCGCGGCGCAGGGCGGCTTCGGGCGCACAGCCGCGACCTGCTGCGCTGACACGGCGCCGGTGGCCGGCCGCTTTTGCGAGAAAACGCCGCGATCTTTTGCCGGCCAACGGCCCGGCGCCCCCTTGCGCGCCAACGCGTTCGCACTAAAGTGCCGCCGACCCCCGGGCGAAACCGCCCGGCCCAAAGACATTCCTATTCTCGGAGAAGACCGGTGAGCGACATCAAGAAGGTGGTTCTTGCCTATTCGGGCGGCCTCGACACCTCGATCATCCTGAAATGGCTGCAAGTGACCTATGGCTGCGAGGTGGTCACCTTCACCGCCGATCTCGGCCAGGGCGAGGAGCTGGAGCCGGCCCGGCGCAACGCCGAGCGCGCCGGCATCAAGGAGATCTATATCGACGATCTGCGCGAGGAGTTCGTCGGCGATTTCGTCTATCCGATGATGCGCGCCAACGCGCTCTATGAGGGCGTCTACCTGCTCGGCACCTCGATCGCCCGGCCGCTGATCTCCAAGCGCCTGATCGAGATCGCCCACGAGACCGGCGCCGACGCCATCGCCCACGGCGCCACCGGCAAGGGCAACGACCAGGTGCGCTTCGAGCTCGCCGCCTATGCCCTCGACCCGGACATCAAGATCATCGCCCCCTGGCGCGAATGGGACTTCAAGAGCCGCACTGACCTCATCGAGTTCGCCGAAAAGCACCAGATCCAGGTGCCGAAGGACAAGCGCGGCGAGGCGCCGTTCTCCGTCGACGCCAACCTGTTGCACTCCTCCTCCGAGGGCAAGGTGCTGGAGGACCCGAACGAGGAGCCGCCGGCCTACGTGTTCCAGCGCACCATCGCCCCGGAAGAGGCGCCCGACACCCCGACCTATATCGAGATCGGCTTTGAGAAGGGCGACGCCGTCACGCTCGACGGCGAGAAGCTGTCGCCGGCGACCATGCTCGCCCGCCTCAACGACCTCGGCCGCGACAACGGCATCGGCCGTGTCGACCTCGTGGAAAACCGCTTCGTCGGCATGAAGAGCCGCGGCATCTACGAGACCCCCGGCGGCACCATCCTCACCGTCGCCCACCGGGCGATGGAATCCCTGACGCTCGACCGCGAGGCCATGCACCTCAAGGACCAGCTCATGCCGCGCTATTCCGAGCTCGTCTATTACGGCTTCTGGTTCGCCCCGGAGCGCGAGATGCTGCAGGCGCTCATCGACAAGAGCCAGGAGCATGTCGAGGGAACGGTCCGCCTGAAACTCTACAAGGGCAGCGCCATCGTCGTCGGCCGCAAGAGCGACAAGTCGCTCTATTCCGACGAACTGGTCACCTTCGAGGACGACCGCGGCGCCTACGACCAGAAGGACGCCGAAGGCTTCATCCGCCTCAACGCCCTGCGCCTTCGGACGCTTGCCATGCGCCGCCGCAAGGGCTGAAGCGTCCCGACGCGAACGGGCTTCTGATTCCGCCCCTGCTGTGCAACTCTTGAAAAAAGAGAGGGCCAGCGGGGCGGAGAAACGGATGGCGGGGGAAAGAGAGGGGTTTTCAAGGCGCCTTGCCTTTGCCGCGCTGATCGGCCTTGCCATCGGCACGGCCGTGGTTCTGGTTGCCGTTCCCTTCGGCAAGAAGGAACCCTATCAGCACCTGACCGTTGCCGCCGGCCCGCGTGGCAGCGACGCCTACCAGCTCCTCAGCGAGATCGCCGAGGTCGTCGAGCGCCATTCCGAGACGCTGCGGCTGACCGTGCGCGAAAGCGGCGGTTCCAGCGAAAATGTCGGCATGATCCGCGCCGGCACCGTCGACCTCGCCGCCGTCCATGCCGACACCCCGGCGGTCAACGTCATCCGCCTCGTCAGCCATCTCTACAAGGACTATTTCCAGCTCATCGCCCGCTCCGAGGCCGGCATTTCCAGCATCCGCGACCTCGTCGGCAAGCGCATCGCCCTGCCGCCCTTCGGCACCGACGAGTTCCGGGCGTTCTGGATGCTCGCCCGCCACTACAATCTTGCGGTCGACGATTTCCGCTGGAAGGCGATGAGCCTTCCGCGAGCCACCGAGGCCATCGCCAGGAACCAGGTCGATGCCGTCTTTGCCCTGCGCTCCCTGCACGACCGGCTGATCCTGCACCTGATCTCCAACGCCGACCTCGTCGGCACCCGGCTCGCCTATGTCCCCATCGACCAGACGCGGGCGATCGCCATCAACCGGCCCTTCCTCGATGCCTCGACCATCGTCAAGGGCGCCTTCGACGGCGACCCGCCGCTGCCCGCCACCGACATCCAGGCGCCGACCATCGAGCGGCTCCTGGTCGCCCGCGCCGACCTCGACCCGATGGCGATCCGCGAACTCACCGGCATCCTCTTCGAGCAACGCCTCGACCTCATCGTCAGGACGCCGCTCGCCGACGAGATCGCCATCCCCAATGCCGCGATCGGCCTTGCCGTGCCGCTCCATGACGGCGCCGACGCCTATTATCGCCGCGACGAGCCCTCCTTCATCCAGGAGAACGCGGAGCCGCTGGCACTCCTCGTCACCGTCATCGCCATGGTGATGTCGGCCGGCTTCGCGCTGCGCGCCCGGCTGGTGGCCAACCGCAAGAACAGGGCCGACTCCTACAATTACCAGCTCCTGGCGCTCGCCAACGAGGCGCGCGACGCGGAGAGCGTGGAGACCCTCGACAAGTGCCGCGACAGCCTGCACGAGATCCGCGAATCCGTCGTCGTTGCCCTCGACACCGACGACGTCACCGAGGAGGGCTTTCAGTCCTTCGCCTTCCTATGGGATTCGGTGCGCATCGGCATCGACCAGCGCCGCGCCGAGATCGACGGCAGCCGAACGGCGGTCGAGGAGAGAAAACAGATCACGACCAGGCAACCCGAAACGGCGCAATAGCCAAGGCGGACCCGGAACCGCCGCACTTTCGACCCGTTTTGCCTCTGCAATCGCACATCGTTCCGCCCCCGGCGAAAGGAACCGGCCATGATACGTCTCGAAGGACAACGGATGCACGGGACAGGCAGTCCCGTTCTTCGAAAAAACCGGGCGCCGCTCCTCGATCGCCTCTGGGAGCGCATTGCCGGACCGGCCGACCAGGGCCCGGCGGCATTCGCGAAACTGACGCGGCGATCGTCGCCGAACGATGCGCTCGCCTGCTCGCCGGGCGCCTGTGCCATCAAAGTCGACATCGAGCTTCCCTTCTATGCCCCTGAGCCGGAGGCCCTGTTGCGCCGGCTCGACTCCATCGCCCTCGATCTCCGTCCGGTCGACCGGGTCGACGGCGGTGCCCGGCCGGACTATCGCCGCTATGTCTTCCGCACCACGCTGATGCGGTTCCCCGACACGCTCGATGCCGAAGCCGAAGCGATCGAGGAGGGAAAGACCGCGCTCCGGCTCTATTCGCGCTCGCTCCTCGGACGCAGCGACCTCGGCGCCAACCGTAAGCGGCTGGAGGCGATCGCCGCCCGCCTGAAAACCGACGCGGCCGATTGAGCCTGCGAGAACCGCAGGCCCAAGCGTGTCTGAAAGGGGTGAGGCGCCCTATCGGGCCAGCGTCTCGGACGGCAGTTCGCTGAACATCGCCCGGTAGTCGGAGGCGAACTGTCCGAGGTGGGAAAAACCCCAGCGCTCGGCAATGCCGCGCACCGTCAGCGGAGTCTTCGCCTTGACCAGCTCGCGCCGGCACTGGGCCAGCCGGTAGGCCTTCAGATAGGCCTTGGGCGAAACCCCGAAGCGCTCCTTGAAGGCGTAGTTCACCGTCCGTTCCGAAACCTCCGCGATCCGGCAGAGATCGGCGTTGCGCAACAGCCGGTGCGGATGGGCGCGCTGGAAGTCGACGACCCGCTGCAGCGCCCGGTCCCGTTCGCGCGCGCTGACACGCGTCCTCGGCGTCGTCGCAAAGGCAAGCGTGCGCACCACCGCCCGCGGCAGATCCTCGTCGATCATCTGGAAAAGGCCCGGCCCGAGTTCGTCGGAGGGTCGTTCCAGAATGCTCTGGCGCGCCTCCAGGAGGCGCATGCGCAGTTGCTGGAGTTCGTAGAACGGCGGCACCAGCGTCTCGTTGCGCTCGATCAGGTCGATCACCTGGGGCACGCCGAGATCTTCGGCAATCATTTCGATGAGTTCGCGGCCCAGCGAGATGGTGATGCGGTCGAGCGGACCACGGGTCACGTTCTCCCAGTCATTGCCGCTCCGGTGAACGGTGACCTCGGCGCCGGATACTTCGCGACCGCACCAGAACAAGGTCTGCGTCGGATCGGGAGCAAAGCCGAACGTGAACACGCCCTTGGGAGCGACGCCGATCTGGTGCAGGCGTTTTTCGAACCGCACGGCGTCGAAACCGGCAATCTGCCCGCGGACCTGGAGCAGGCGATTGACGCCGACCCCCATTTCGAGCGGCACCACTTCGAACTGCCAGTCCCGCGCCTGCGCGGCGAGCGCATCGATGTCGGTGTCGGAAATCAGCCTCACATAAGCATTCATCACGGTCATCGGTTTAACTAAATGCGCCCGCAGGGAGGCCGCGGCGCGCAGAAAAAGCGCGGTTGCAGGACGAAAAAGTTATGTGACCGCCCGCGTCGGCCCGAAAACACCGGAAAAACACCCCCGAAAGAAGCCATCCCGGGACGACGTTCTTTGTCCCGAACGGAGAATGCCGACCGAACGCGAACGCGCACCCGAAACTATCTCCCGTATACTTATTCAGCCCCAAGAATAACTCATATCAGCATTGAGCCGAACCAATATGTGCGAAAAGGACGCATTTGCAATAATGCTCATGTGACATGTCGTCATTTTTTGCCGGAAAAGCGAAAAATGATACCCTCATGCCGCAAATGCCGCGACCTGCCGCAGCGCGATGGTAGGCCGGAAGTCCCGACCGGCGCAATGAACGATTGCCGGCAGGACGCTTTCAACGGGGGATACGCCATGGGTGGCGACACGACGTACCGATTCGCCCGCGCCGCCGGGCTTGCCGTCTTCTGCCTGATGTCTGCCGCCGGCGCCCGCGCCGCCGGGTCCGGTCCCGATCCGGCCGTCGTCGATTTCCGCGTCAGCGACGTCCGGGCCGACGGCTCCGGCCGCCTCGATTTCGAGATCGCCTGCCGGGTGCAGAACCTCGGCGACGCGGCCTTTGCCTCCACCAGGCGCGGCCAGGGCATCGCCCTTTACGAGATCCGCCACGGCGAGAGCGAGGGCCACCGCCTGCGCTACCGGCGCTTTTCCGACCTCGATGCCGGCGAGGAATTGAAGCTCCACAAATGGATCAAGGACTGGGCGGTGGACGAGGCCTTTCCGTCGAGCTTCGAATGCAAGCTCGTCTACGACGTGGAAAAGCGCAGCGACCAGGATTCGCGCAATGACGATGCGGACCTCACCAACAATCGCGGGATCGTGCGCGGCATCGACATCCTGAAGCGGCTGAAGGAACAGGGGCCGGCCGCCGACTAGGACCCCGAAAAAACGCGGTCCGGACCCGTTTTTTTACCATTCAGCCGGCCAACTCGGCCGCAACCGTACGATTTTGCTTGATTCCGTCGTCGCCCTGACACAATTGGGGACCAATAGAGCCCCAAATCCAGATCGATCCGAGACACGATCGAAAGCAGGAACGGCCCCCCGGCCGCACCGGCGCCGGTAAGGACGTCCCAATGAAGCTCCGCAATATCGCCATCATCGCCCATGTCGACCACGGCAAGACCACGCTGATCGACGTGCTCCTGAAGCAATCCGGCTCGTTCCGCGACAACCAGCGGACCGAGGAACGGATGATGGACTCCAATGACCTGGAGCGCGAGCGCGGCATCACCATCCTCGCCAAGGTGACGTCCCTGGTCTGGAAGGACACCCGCATCAACATCGTCGACACCCCGGGCCATGCCGATTTCGGCGGCGAGGTGGAGCGCATCCTGCACATGGTCGACGGCGCCATCATCCTCGTCGATGCCGCCGAAGGGCCGATGCCGCAGACCAAGTTCGTGCTGTCGAAGGCGCTGAAGATCGGCCTCAAGCCGATCGTCGCCATCAACAAGATCGACAAGCCGGAAGAACGCCACGACGACGTCCTCAACGAGGTCTTCGACCTGTTCAGCGCCCTTGAGGCCAACCACGAGCAGCTCGACTTTCCCGTACTCTACGGCTCGGCCAAGCAGGGCTGGATGGCGATGGAGCCGACCGGTCCGAAGGAGAGCGTCGGCCCGCTGCTCGACCTCGTCGTCGAACACGTCTCGGCCCCGACGGTCCGGCCCGGCCCGTTCCGGCTGCTCGCCACCACCATCCAGGCAGATCCGTTCCTCGGCCGCATCCTCACCGGCCGCATCGCCTCCGGCACCGTGACGCCGAACATGAGCGTCCACGCGCTTTCCCGCGACGGCAAGGTGATCGAGCGCGGCCGCATCTCCAAGGTGCTCGCCTTCCGCGGCCTGGAGCGCCAGGCGATCGACGTCGGCGAGGCCGGCGACATCGTCTCGCTCGCCGGCCTGCAGGAGGCGACCGTCGCCGACACCCTGGCCGATCCCTCCGTCACCGAGCCGATCGCCGCCCAGCCGATCGACCCGCCGACGCTCTCCATGACGTTCCGGGTCAATGACGGCCCGCTCGCCGGCCAGGACGGCGACAAGGTGCAGAGCCGCGTCATCCGCGCCCGGCTGCTGAAGGAGGCCGAGGGCAACGTCGCCCTGCAGGTGCGCGAGACCGAGGACGCCGACAGCTTCGAGGTCTCCGGCCGCGGCGAACTGCAGCTTGCGATCCTGATCGAGACCATGCGCCGCGAGGGCTTCGAGCTCACGGTCGGGCGCCCGCACGTCGTCTACCAGGTCGACGAGAACGGCGACAGGCACGAGCCGATCGAGGAAGTCATCATCGACGTCGACGACGAGTATTCCGGCAACGTCGTGCAGAAGCTGCAGGAGCGCCGCGCCGACCTGATCGAGATGCGCCCCTCCGGCCACGGCCGCACCCGCCTCGTCTTCCACGCCCCGACCAGAGGCCTCATCGGCTACCAGTCGGAGCTGATGTCCGACACCCGCGGCACCGCCATCTTCAACCGGCTGTTCTTCGAATACGGGCCGCACAAGGGCGAGATTTCCAGCCGCCACACCGGCGTCCTGATTTCCAATGGCGACGGCGATTCCGTCGCCTATGCGCTGTGGAAGCTGGAGGACCGCGGCCCGATGCTGATCGAGCCCGGCGTCAAGGTCTATGAGGGCATGATCGTCGGCGAGCACACCCGCGGCAACGACCTTGCGGTCAACGTCCTGAAGGGCAAACAGCTCACCAACATCCGCTCCGCCGGCAAGGACGAGGCGGTCGCCCTGACGACGCCGATCAAGCTGACGCTGGAAAAGGCGCTCTCCTACATCAACGACGACGAGCTGGTCGAGGTGACGCCGAAGTCGATCCGCCTGCGCAAGGCCCATCTCGACCCGCACGAGCGGAAGCGGGCCGAGCGCGCCAAGGGCAGCGACGCGGCCTGACCGCCTGCGTCCGCTCCGGCGGTAATCTCGCTTGAGGAAAATCTCCGCCGGGGCTTCCCCTCAAGGTCCCGCTGGCATAGGATTCGCCTATGTCGCTCAAGACCTCTGAAATACGGCCGGCAAGGCAGGGAGACGCGGACGGCGTTGCCAGGGTGCACGCCGATTCCTGGCGCTATGCCTATAGCGGCATCATCGAAGGCACCCATCTGGAAAAGATGATCAACCGCCGCGGCAGCGTCTGGTGGGACGGCGTCGTGCGCCGGCGCGGCGGCATGCTGGTCACCGAGTTCGACGGCAAGATCATCGCCTATTCGACCTTCGGCCCGAGCCGCCTGAAGGACCTGCCCTACACCTCCGAGATCTACGAGCTTTACCTGGCGCCGGAATATCACGGCCTCGGCTTCGGCCGCGCCCTGTTCGATGCCTCCCGCGCAAAGCTCGCCGGCAGCGGCTTCCGCAGCCTTGCGGTCCGCGCGCTCGCCGACAACGTGCTGGCCACCGGCTTCTACGCCGCCCTCGGCGGCACCGAGGTCCGCCGTAGCGCCGAGATGGTCGGCCAGTCGTGCCTGCCCGCCGTCGTCTTCGGCTGGGGCAAGGGCGCACGGTAGTCGGCGGGTCCCTTTTTATTTCTCCTGAGCAAGATGACATGTCGGCTGCGCGAAGCAGCAAAGCGGACAGGATGGCGCTCCCTCAGCTCTGGATTGCTTCGCTGCGCTCGCAATGACATCGAAACGTCATTGCTGTGCAAGTTCACGAATTCGGTGATGGGTTTTCGGTTTTCTTTTGATCGGCGAAGGCCTTTGGGGGGATGTTTCCGATCGCCTGGTGGGGCCTGA
>NZ_JAOQNS010000004.1:300000-458116 GCF_025961475.1 Rhodobium gokarnense
CGGCGACCGTCTGCGGCGTCTTCCAGGTTGAGCTTGCGGTCCAGAACATCGATCAGGTGGCCGAACAGCACGACCGGATGGGACAGTCGGCGCCACACCGGATCGGGATCGCCGACCA
Organism: Rhodobium gokarnense; assembly: GCF_025961475.1. Lineage (NCBI taxonomy): Bacteria > Pseudomonadati > Pseudomonadota > Alphaproteobacteria > Hyphomicrobiales > Rhodobiaceae > Rhodobium > Rhodobium gokarnense. Next base: position 300,119 of record NZ_JAOQNS010000004.1, read on the forward strand.
GCGCATCGATGATGAGGGCAAGGAGAAGGGCTGCGAGGGTTTCCGGAAACATCGGGATTTCTGGGCCGAAGCTGACGTCACGGCGCCTTGGTTAGAGCATCGGCAGGTTTGGCAAAAGCGGAAAAACCCGCAGTCCGGATGCGCGCGTCATCAGCGCCGGGCAATCGGACAGGGTCTGGAACAATCGGAAGGGAAATTTGGAGGCCACGCCCGGAATCGAACCGGGGTATACGGATTTGCAGTCCGCTGCGTCACCACTCCGCCACGTGGCCGTCGCGTTCACACGTTCGTGAAACAGCAATGGTAGCAGCGTCATTATCAAAGCTTCCGTCCGACCTCAATCGCAAAAACTCACAAGGTGACGAAACGCGTCCGTTGCGGGCGATGCGGCAAATGGCCGGACGGCATCGTCGCCGGCGCGATTGCGGCTTCTTCTTGCCAGCGGCCGTTGGCGGGGCTAATCAATCGGGCACGGCCGGCAACGGCCGGATCGCCGGAACGGGGCGCTGCGGCATCTTTTCCTCCGGGCGGTCGGTTGAGGCGACGGAGACGGCCGACAGGGCCGGCGGCTCCGGCAAGCGGCGGGGACCCGAGATGGTCGATTTCACCACAGCGCGCAGGAAGATGGTCGACAGCCAGCTTCGTACCAGCAACGTCACCCATTACGGGGTGCTGGCGGCGATGGGCGAGGTGCCGCGCGAGGATTTCGTGCCGGCGGCCCAGCGCTCGCTCGCCTATATCGACGAAGACATCCTTCTGAAGGACGCCGATGCCGGCGAGCCGGCGCGCTATCTGACGCGGCCGGCGCCGTTCGCCCGGCTGGTGCAGCTCGTTGCGCCCGGGGCCGACGACGTCGCGCTTCTGGTCGGTGCCGGCGGCGGCTATGGCGCTGCCGTGCTGGCGAAGATGGTCAGCGCCGTCGTCGCGCTGGAATGCGACGAGGAACTGGCGAAAGAGGCCGGCAAGACGCTGGACGAGCTCGGCATCGACAATGCCGCCGTCGTCGTCGGGCCGCTCCAGGCCGGATGGCCGGGCGAGGGGCCCTATGACGTCATCCTGGTCGACGGCGCCGTGGAAAAACTGCCCGACGGATTGCTCGACCAGTTGAAGGATGACGGCCGGCTCGTCGCCGTGGAGGGCCATGGCCTTGCCGGCAAGGCGATCGTCTATACCCGCTCCGACGACGACGTCAGCGGCCGGCTCGGGTTCAATCTGGCGTTGCGGTCGCTGCCGGGGTTCGAGAAAGAGCCGGAATTCACGTTCTGAGCCGGACCGGCGCCGCTATTGGCGGTTTTCCCGGCCTTTCCACAGGCCGAACGCTGCCGGGACGCCCGGTTGTGGCCCGTGGCGAATCGACCTGTTGCCCTTTAGCCGCACAGCTGACGATTTCTTAAGATGCCCTTAAGGTGCCTGTTTCGGGTACTGCGGCTTTTCATTATTGTGCTTTCGAAGACAGACGAAGGGGCAGAAGGCGGTGCTTTTGCCCCGGCTGAATGAGTCTGCGTGAGGTTCGCTTCCGTGTTGCGCGTAAAAACGGCCACCCTGACATTGGTTCTGACCCTTGGCGTCGCAATTTGCGTCGGCCAGGGCGCGCGGGCCCAGACCCTGATGCAGGCGCTGGCGGAGGCCTATAACAACAATCCGACGTTGAACCAGGCGCGGGCCCAGCTCCGGGTCACCGACGAGGGCGTGCCGATCGCCAAGTCGACGGGCCGGCCGACGGCGACCGCGTCGCTGGAACGCGGCCATGTGTCGAGCTGGTCGACGTCGCCGGGCAACGGCCTGCCGCACTATTCCTCGCACTACAATCCCTCGACCGTGGCGCTGCAGATCGTGCAGCCGATCTTCCAGGGCTTTCGCACCCGCAACAGCGTCAAGCAGGCCGAGGCGGCGGTGCTGGCCCAGCGCGAGTCGCTGAAGAACACCGAGCAGCAGGTGCTGCTGGACGCGGTCACCGCCTATATGGACGTCATCCGCGACGGCGCCATCGTGCAGCTTCGCGAGCGCGACCTGGAATTCCTCGACGAGCAGGTCGGGGCCTCGCGCGACCGCTTCGAGGTCGGCGAGGGCACCCGCACCGACGTCTCCCAGGCGCAGGCCCGCGCCGCCAGCGCCCGCTCGGAGCTGAACCTTGCGCGCGCCAACCTGACCACCAGCCGGGCGGTGTTCCAGCAGATCATCGGCATCAAGCCGCAGCGGCTCGTCGGCCGCACCAAGGTCTACGGCACGCTGCCGAGGTCCGTCGACGGCGCGGTGCAGATCGGCCGCGCCGAGCATCCGGCGATCCGCGCCAGCGAGATGAACATCGATGCCGCGCTCTATGCGGTGAAGGTGGTCGAGGCGGAAATGCTGCCGACGATGACGCTGGAGGGCAATCTCAGCCGCCAGTGGCAGCCGTCCTCCAGCTTCGACGGCCGCGTCGACACCGCCTCCGTCTACGCCCGCGTCCGGGTGCCGCTCTACCAGGGCGGCGGCGTTTCGGCGCGGGTGCGCCAGGCCAAGGAAGAGCTCGGCGTTGCCCGTATCCAGCTCGACGTCAACCGCGACCTCGTGCAGTCCAACATCATCGCCTCCTGGGGCCAGTTGCAGGCGGCCATGGCCTCCATCATCGCCGGCCGGGCGGCGGTCGCGGCCAACCAGCTCGCCCTTGACGGCGTCATCGAGGAGCAGAAAGTGGGCCAGCGCACGACGCTCGACGTGCTCGACGCCCAGCGCGAGCTGATCAACGCCCGCGTCTCGCTGGTCACCGCGGAGCGCAACAAGGTGGTCGCCGCCTACACGCTGCTGTCGACGATCGGCCGCCTCAAGGCGGAAAGCCTCGGCCTCCAGGTCACGGCCTACAATCCCGAGGCGCACTTCGAAAAGGTCGAGGACAAGTGGTTCGGCCTGCGCACCCCGGACGGCCGCTGAGCCCGCCGCGGGGCCCGTAAAGGGCGCTTTTCCACAACAAAGAATTCCGGTGAATACATGTGGGCCGTCCGGCCGGCGGGATTCCTTACCGCCGGTGCGGCGTCTATAGTGTGGGTTGACCGAATCGCCGAAAGCATCGGTGGGTAAGTGGAAAGAGTAACGCGGGAGCGAGCGGGCATATGGCCAAAGTCAATCAGGACCAAGAGCCGTCGATGGAGGAGATCCTGGCGTCGATACGCCGGATCATTTCCGACGACGAGAGCGCTCCTGCGCCCGGCGACGCGCCCGTTGCCGAGGCACCGCCGCCGGAGCCCGACCTGGAGCCCGACGCCGACCTTTCCCAGGATGACCTCGACGCCCTGTTCGACACGCCCACTCCGGAACCGGAGCCCGAGCCGGAACCAGAGCCGGAGCCGGAGACCGAGCTTTCCCAGGACGATCTCGACGCGCTGTTCGATGCCCCCACGACACCTGAACCAGAGCCGGAGCCCGAACCGGAACCTGAGCCGGAGCCCGAACCTGAGCCGGAAACCGATGTCCTCGACCTGACCGAGGACCTGGTGGAGACGGACGACGGCGGCTTCGACGTGGAATTCGCCGAGTTCGAGGCCGAGGAAGAGCCGGAGCCTGAGGTCGAGCCGGAACCGGAACCCGAGCCGGAACCGCAGCCGGACCTTGCGGCCTTCGCCTCTGCCGCGCGCGCCGAGGCGCCGGACGAGCCGCTGCTGTCGCCGACCTCCGATGCGGCGGTTTCCGCCGCCTTCGGCAACCTGGCCCACACGATCCTGTCCAACAATGCCCGCACGCTGGAGGATCTGGTCGGCGAGATGCTGCGGCCGATGCTGAAGACCTGGCTCGACGACAATCTGCCGGCGCTGGTCGAGCGGCTCGTGCGCCAGGAGATCGAACGGGTCTCGCGCGGCCGCTGATCCGGCGCATTCCGGCGGGCCGTGCCCGCATGGATTGGTGCTGCGGTTTGCCACGTGAAGGCCTGCCGCGACGCGAACGCATGGGCGGGGCGGTTGACTTCGCCCCGCCCATTCGCTTTACCAGCGACTTGCAGCAATGCCAGTGCCTTGCGGCAATGTCAGGGCCTTGCGGCAAGGGACCTTCTTCGCGGACCGGATTTCATGCTCGACAAAACCTATGACGCGGCCTCGATCGAGTCGCGCATCTACGACCTCTGGGAAGACACGGGCGCCTTTCGCGCCGGCGCCGGACCGCGGGGCAAGGACGACACCTATTGCATCGTCATTCCGCCGCCGAACGTCACCGGCTCGCTGCATATGGGCCACGCCCTCAACAACACCCTCCAGGACGTGCTGATCCGCTTTGAGCGCATGCGCGGCAAGGACGTCTTGTGGCAGCCGGGCACCGACCATGCCGGCATCGCCACCCAGATGGTGGTCGAGCGCCAGCTCTTGGAGCGCCAGGAGCCGGACCGCCGCAGCCTCGGCCGCGAGAAATTCGTGGAGCGGGTCTGGGAATGGAAGGCCCATTCCGGCGGCACCATCATCAACCAGCTAAAACGCCTCGGTGCCTCCTGCGACTGGAGCCGCGAGCGCTTCACCATGGACGTGGGCCTGTCGAAGGCCGTCCTCAAGGTGTTCGTCGCGCTCTACAAGGACGGCCTCATCTACAAGGACAAGCGGCTGGTCAACTGGGACCCGAAGCTGCACACGGCGATCTCGGACCTGGAAGTCCAGCAGATCGAGATGAAGGGCCATCTCTGGCACCTGCGCTATCCGCTGGAGGGCGGCGCCACCTACGAGGCGCCGGTCGCCTGGAACGAGGAGGGCGCCCCGACCGCCTTCGAGACCCGCGACTACATCGTCGTGGCGACGACCCGGCCGGAGACCATGCTCGGCGACACGGCCGTTGCCGTCCACCCGGAGGACCCGCGCTACAAGGATCTGATCGGCAGGAACGCGATCCTGCCGCTCACCGGCCGGCGCATTCCGATCGTTGGCGACCACCATGCCGACCCGGAGGCGGGCTCCGGCGCGGTCAAGATCACGCCGGCGCACGATTTCAACGACTTCGAGGTCGGCAAGCGCCACGACCTGGCCCAGATCAACATCCTCGACATCGAGGCCAATCTGGCGCTTGAGGGCAACGACGATTTCCTCGCCGGACTGGAAGAGAGCGCCGAGCTTGCTGAAACACTGAAGCTGCACGGCGTCGACCGCTTCAATGCCCGCAAGGTCATCGTCGAGCGCATGGACGCCGCCGGTCTCCTCGACCACATCGAGGACCACACGCATATGGTTCCGCATGGCGATCGCGGCGGCGTGCCGATCGAGCCGTATCTGACCGACCAGTGGTATGTGGACGCGGCAACGCTCGCCAAGCCCGCCATCGCCTCGGTCCGCGAGGGGCGCACGGAGTTCGTCCCGAAGACCTGGGAAAAGACCTATTTCGAGTGGATGGAGAACATCCAGCCCTGGTGCATCTCGCGCCAGCTCTGGTGGGGCCACCAGATCCCGGCCTGGTACGGGCCGGACGGCGCCACCTTCGTGGAAGAGAGCGAGGAGGCGGCGCTCACTGCCGCCCGCGCGCACTACGGCAAGGACGTGGAACTCACCCGTGACGAGGACGTGCTCGACACCTGGTTCTCCTCCGCGCTCTGGCCGTTCTCAACGCTCGGCTGGCCGGACCAGACGCCGGAGCTGCAGCGCTACTACCAGACAGACGTTCTGATCACTGCCTTCGACATCATTTTCTTCTGGGTTGCCAGGATGATGATGATGGGTCTTCACTTTATGGATGAAGAACCCTTCCACACCGTCTACATCCACGCCCTGGTCCGCGACGAGAAGGGTCAGAAGATGTCGAAGTCGAAGGGCAACGTCATCGATCCGCTCGAGCTGATCGACGAATACGGTGCCGACGCCCTGCGCTTCACGCTCGCCGCGATGGCCGCGCAAGGGCGCGACATCAAGCTGGCACCGACGCGGGTCGCCGGCTATCGCAACTTCGCCACCAAGCTGTGGAACGCCACCCGCTTTGCGGAAATGAACGGCTGCGTCCGGGTGCCCGGCTTCGATCCGGCGACGGCCAGGGAGCCGGTCAACCGCTGGATCGCGACCGAAACGGCGCGCTGCGCCGGTGCTGTTCGCGACGGGCTTGAGACCTACAAGTTCAACGAGGCGGCCGGCTCGCTCTACCGCTTCGTCTGGAACACCTTCTGCGACTGGTATCTGGAGCTCGCCAAGCCGATCCTGACGGGCCCCGACGGGGCGGCCAAGGACGAGGTCCGGGCGACCGCCGCCTGGGCCATCGACCGTATCCTGGTGCTCTTGCATCCGTTCATGCCGTTCGTGACGGAAGAGCTGTGGCAACGCACCGGCGAGGACGGCCCGGCGCGGGACGGCATGCTGATCCATACGGCCTGGCCCCACCTCGACTTTGCCGATGCGGACGCCGCCGACGAGCTCAACTGGCTGGTCGACGTGATCTCGGCCGTGCGCTCGGTGCGGGCGGAAATGAACGTGCCCGCCGGCGCCCGGACGTCGCTGGTGGTGCTCGGCGCGGATGAGGCACTCAAGGCCCGGTTCGACACCCATCTGCCGGCGATCGAGCGGCTCGCGCGCGTCGACGACCTGACCTTTGCCGATACCGCGCCGGAAGAGTCCGCGCAGATCGTCATCGGCGCGGCGACGCTCTGCCTGCCGCTTGCCGGCGTCGTCGACCTCAATGCGGAGCGGGCCCGGCTCGACAAGGAACTGAAGAAGATCGACGGCGATATCACCCGCATCGACAAGAAGCTCGGCAACGAGCAGTTCCTGGCCAAGGCGCCGGAAGAGGTGGTCGAGGGCGAGCGCGAAAAGCGCGAGGAATTCGTCCAGCTTCGCGCCAAGATGGCCGAGGCGCGGGGTCGACTGGGGCCATAGAGCACATCGAAGATCGATAAATCGATTGTGAAGCGACGGTCGGCTGCGTGTCCGATTCGACGTCTCCGACAGAGGAGACTTTGGAACGGGATGAGCATTGAAAAAGGGATCTTCGCTGGGGGGTTTTGAGAGCCTCGGACGAAGCCCTTTCAGCATCGACCTCATCGAAATGGCGTTCGTCGAGAGGCGTCGTAAGCAAGATAATTCATCTCGCCACACACCTTGATCCGTTGTAGAAATCGGCGACATTTCGCGGATCAGTCTTCAATGAAGTCGGTCTCATTCGAGCGAGCCTGCTTCCTGCTCTTGGCAGCTTTCTGGCTAGGGTTGGACGCTCACTATTGTCCGCCGAATGTATCGGCCCTCGACGAAGCCAATCTTGCCCAGGAAGGACCGCACGAGGTTTTTGCGATCCTCCGGCAAGCAGTCATTCACGTCGAGGCATTGCCCCGCGACGGGGATGCGGCAAGCGAAAACGGCTTGGGAAGTGCGGTAACGCCTCCCGTAGGGTCGTTCGTTCCGTCGACGCAGCTGTCGAAATCGACGCGTGCACCCGCATTTCCCGAAAAGCGCATTTCTTCCAGCGCTTCTTCCCGTCACCGGGCGAGACCGCCGCCGCTGTTTGCCTGAAGACCCGACATCATCGGAAAAAGCAATTGGCGCACCTAATGCTCTGCGCGCCTGCCTGTTCGGCTGTCTGTATGGCCGCCGTTCTCATTGCGCCCGATGGGGCGCACAGGATTTCCAATGAAACGTGTCATCAATTTCTGGAGCCTATTGGGCTTCATCTCCGTCTCTGCCTTCCTAGCCACCGAGATTGCCGTTGTCGCTGCCGCTGTGGTTTGGGGGATATCTAGCCTCTTCGGGCTGGCGATGGTGCCGACGATAGCCCTAGGTATCCTGGTCGGAGTTCCGAGCCTCTACGGCATGGTCAAGGCCACCATTCTGGCTTTTCAAGCCGAGACCGATCCGGAGAACAACTGAGGCAAGGTGGTCATCGGCCGCGTGCCGTCGTTCCTGACCGCGCCTGCATAGCTGCCTGCTGTGTAAGCCGGTTCCGCGTTTTTAGGACGGGCTATAACCACAATAGGCGGCAAAGACTGGACCGGCACTGCGCCGGTCCGGCAGTCCCGTTTTTTTCTTTCATTGTTGGCCATGGCGCCATCGGCATTGCCTTTGACGAAGCCGCGGTCATGCCTGTCGCGGGCTCCATGCTGGCGCGCGTACCGTCGGCTTCACCGCGCTGCCGAATGGGTTTGACTAACAATTCGGCAACTGCAACAAATTTGGCCATCAGCAGTGCTCCCTCCGGTACCGGAACGCCGCTCAATGCGGCGGATTGCCGGGGGTTTTTTGCGTAGGCAGGGTTTTTCGAATTGGCATGCCGCGTGCTAGGACGGGGGCGATCGCGCCGGGGTTTCCCCACTCACGGCCGCGGCGACGATTAAGGGATGTGGGAAAAGGCGGAGGCGATGAAGAAGATCGAAGCAATTATCAAACCCTTCAAGCTCGACGAGGTGAAGGAAGCGCTGCAGGATGTCGGCCTGCAGGGCATCACGGTAATCGAGGCCAAGGGGTTTGGCCGGCAGAAGGGCCACACCGAGCTCTACCGGGGCGCGGAATATGTGGTGGACTTCCTGCCGAAGGTGAAGGTGGAGATCGTCCTTGCCGACGATCTGGTGGACAAGGCCGTCGAGGCCATTCGCGGCGCCGCCCAGACCGGGCGGATCGGTGACGGCAAGATTTTCGTCTCGCAGGTCGAACAGGCTATCCGCATCAGAACAGGTGAAACCGGCCTCGAAGCGGTCTAGGATACCGCTCGCGCCACCCGCCTGTTTTCTCAACTGACCGGTCCCCGCCGACAATTTTTGCACGGGACCAGACAAGACCAATCCAACACGTGAAGGAATGTAGCAGATGAGCACTGCCAGCGACGTCCTTAAGAAGATCAAGGACGAAGACATCAAATTTGTTGACCTGCGGTTCTCCGATCCGCGCGGCAAGATGCAGCACCTGACCATCGATTCGGGCATGGTCGACGAAGACATGTTCGCCGACGGCACCATGTTCGACGGGTCGTCGATCGCCGGCTGGAAGGCCATCAACGAGTCCGACATGTGCCTGATGCCGGATCCGGCCACCGCGCATATGGATCCCTTCTTCGGCCAGTCGACGCTCGCTATCTTCTGCGACATCCTGGAGCCGTCCACCGGCGAGGACTACAACCGCGATCCGCGCTCCACGGCCAAGAAGGCCGAGGCCTACCTGAAGTCCACCGGCATCGGCGACACCGTCTTCTTCGGCCCGGAAGCCGAGTTCTTCGTCTTTGACGACGTCCGCTTCTCGCGCGATCCCTATGACACCGGCTTCATCATCGATTCCGGCGAGCTGCCGATCAACTCCGGCACCGAATACGACGCCGGCAACCTCGGCCACCGTCCGCGCACCAAGGGCGGCTACTTCCCGGTGCCGCCGGTCGACAGCGCCCAGGACATGCGCTCCGAGATGATCTCGGTGATGGCCGACATGGGCATCAAGACCGAAAAGCACCACCACGAGGTCGGTGCCGCCCAGCACGAGCTCGGCATCATGTTCGACACGCTGACCATGAACGCCGACAAGATGCAGATGTACAAATACGTCGTGCATCAGGTCGCCCATGCCTACGGCAAGACCGCGACCTTCATGCCGAAGCCGGTGTTCGGCGACAACGGCACGGGCATGCACTGCCACCAGTCGATCTGGAAGGACGGCGCCCCGGTGTTCGCCGGCAACCAGTATGCCGACCTCTCCGAGGATTGCCTGTTCTACATCGGCGGCATCCTGAAGCACGCCAAGGCGCTCAACGCCTTCACCAACCCGTCGACCAACTCCTACAAGCGTCTGGTCCCGGGCTATGAGGCGCCGGTGCTCTTGGCCTATTCGGCCCGCAACCGCTCGGCCTCCTGCCGCATTCCGTTCGCGACCTCGCCGAAGGCGAAGCGCATCGAGGTCCGCTTCCCGGATCCGGCTGCCAACCCGTATCTGGCCTTCGCCGCCATGCTGATGGCCGGCCTCGACGGCATCAAGAACAAGATTCATCCGGGCGACGCCATGGATAAGAACCTCTATGACCTGCCGCCGGAGGAGCTGAAGGACATCCCGACCGTCTGCGGCAGCCTGCGCGAAGCCATCGAGTGCCTCGATGCCGACCGCGAGTTCCTGAAGGCCGGCGGCGTCTTCGACGACGACCAGATCGATGCCTATGTCGAGCTGAAGATGGAAGAGGTCCTCGCCTACGAGATGACCCCGCATCCGATCGAGTTCGACCTCTACTACTCGGTCTAAGCACCGCATTTCCGGCGCCAGCAACGACTGGCGCCGTCAGAGGGGAAAGCCGGGCCGGAGCGCAAGCGCTCCGGCCCATTTTTTTGTCTTTTTGTCCTGTCCATCGGACCGGTAGCCGCCTTGACAGGCCGGCGATGCCTCCGACAATGGCCGCGTTTCGTTTGGACCTTTGAAGGGCTCTGTTGTGATCGAGCTGTTGACGCCGGAGGAAATGGGGCGGGCCGACGCGGCGACGATCGCCGCGGGAACGCCGGGCATCACGCTGATGGAGGCGGCGGGAAAGGCGATCGCCGAGACCGTCCGCGACCGCTTCGCCGATGCCCGCCGCGTCCTCGTCCTTGCCGGCCCCGGCAACAATGGCGGCGACGGCTATGTGGTGGCGCGTCTTCTGGCCGGGCGCGGCTGCGCCGTCGCGCTCTGCCAGTTCGGCGATCCGGCAAAGCTGAAGGGCGATGCCAGGCTTGCCGCCGAGGCGTGGGGTGGCGACATCGGCGCGGCCACGCCGGCGTGCGTTCCCGGCCACGACCTCATCATCGATGCGCTGTTCGGCGCCGGGCTCGCCCGGCCGGTGACGGGGGCGGCCGCCGATCTCATCGAGGCCGTCAACGCCGACCCGGCTTCCGTCCTGGCCGTCGACCTGCCGAGCGGCGTTTCCGGCGAGACGGGACTGGCCCAAGGCGCTGCGATCCGGGCCGATGCCACCGTCACCTTCTTCCGTAGGAAGCCCGGGCATCTGCTCTATCCGGGGCGCGGCCTTTGCGGGCCCGTCGACGTCCATGACATCGGCATTCCCTCCGGCGTCCTTGGCGATATCGCTCCGAAAACCTTTGCCAACGAGCCGGCCCTGTGGCGCGACCACTGGCACCCGCCGGTCGTCGAGGGCCACAAATACGCCCGCGGCCATGCCGTCGTCGTCTCCGGGCCGGCATCGGCGACGGGCGCCGCGCGCCTTGCCGCCATGGCGGCGCTGCGGGCCGGGGCGGGGCTCGTCTCGCTCGCCTCGCCGCCGGGCGCCGTCCTCGTCAACGCGGCCCATCTGACGGCGGTCATGGTGAAGTCCTGCCGCGGCGCGGAGGGGCTGTCGGAGCTGCTGTCGGACACGCGCCTCAACGCGGTCGCCATCGGTCCGGGCGTCGGGATCGGACCCGAAACCTGCGACCTCGTCGCTGCCTGCCTCGACGGTGACCGGTCCGTCGTCCTCGATGCCGATGCGCTGACGGCATACCAGAATGAGCCACAAGGACTGTTCGGTGCCATTGCGGCACACTCCGGGGCGGGCGTGGTGATGACCCCGCATGAAGGGGAGTTTTCCCGGCTGTTCCCCGATCTCGGCGTTGCCAATCCGGAGACGGCCGTTGTCTCGAAACCGGACAGGGCGCGCCAAGCGGCCGCGCGGAGCGGCGCCGTCGTCGTCCTGAAAGGACCCGATACGGTCATTGCCGCGCCGGACGGACGGGCTGCGATCAATGCCAGCGCCCCGCCCTGGCTGGCGACGGCGGGGGCAGGGGATGTGCTCACCGGCATCGTTGCGGGCCTCCTCGCCCAGAAGATGCCGGCCTTCGAGGCGGCCGCCATGGCGGTCTGGATGCACGGAAAAGCCGCCGCTTGCTTCGGGCCCGGCATGATCGCCGAGGACCTCGCTCCGGCGCTCCCGGCGGTGTTCGCCGACCTCCTCGAGCCGGGCGATTAAACGGCTACCGCGCCTTTCGAGAATTCCGTCAACGCTTCGTTTGGCCTTTCCCCAACGCGCCTGTCGTGGGCGACGCACATGGCGCACGCATTGCAGCTTTGCCGGCATCAGCAACGAAGTGTTCCGTTTTCGAACGGGAGGCACGAGGACCCATGAAAATCTTTGCAGCGATCGCCGTCGCCATCGGCGCGGTGCTGTTTTATCAAGCCGGCTTCGACGTCGACCGGCTGCCGATGACCCTTGTCTGGTTCGCGGTTGCGACCACAGGTGTCATCTGGGCGTTGGCCAAAATCTGAGGCGCCGTTTTTTATTGATCTCACGCGCGTTCGCTTCGCCCGCCGCTGCGATGGGGCGGCCTGGCCGGCCGGCTCCCGTTCGGGCTTGCGAACGCCTTGCGTTCGAAACGGCGCCCCATGAGCCCCGCTGCCGCGCCCCGCGCGGCGGCCCTGCGGCCCTTTTGTGATGGAAAAGCGCCGTTTTTCCTTTGATGGCCGAACATCGGGTGATATAGAGGCGGCGCCTCGGCTTCGGTCGGTTCGGGCGCCCGTTGCGGGCGTGGTGGAATTGGTAGACACGCCAGGTTTAGGTCCTGGTGGCGCAAGCCGTGGGGGTTCAAATCCCTCCGCCCGCACCAAGCTTTCCGCCGGTACCCCCAAAGCTGCTCCCGAGCGAACCCCACGGCCCCTGAGGGCCGGTCGGGCGGTTCGGCGAACATTCAGACGCGCGATACGTAAGGACAGAGCACGTAATGCAGATCAACGAGACCCTGAACGAGGGGCTGAAGCGGGAGCTTTCCGTCGTCGTTCCCGCCGACGAGCTGGACAGCCGTCTTGTCAAATACCTGGAGGACGTGAAGGACCGCGTCCGGCTGCCGGGCTTCCGCCCGGGCAAGGTTCCGCTCGCCCATCTGAAGCGCGTCTACGGCACCGAGGCCATGAAGGAGATCGTCAACGAGACGATCACCGAAACCATCCGCTCCTCGATCGACGGCAAGGACGAGAAGCCGGCCTTCCAGCCGGATGTCGACGTGGAGAACGAGACCCTTGAAGGGGTTCTCAATGGCGACGGCGACCTGACCTTCAAGATCAAGTACGAGGTCCTGCCGGAATTCGAGCTCGGCGACTTCAAGTCGATCAGCATCGAGCGCCCGGTGGCCGAGGTCACCGACGAGGAGGTCGAGGCGCGGGTCCGCCAGATTGCCGAAGGCAACCAGAGCTACGCGCCGCGCGAAGAGGGCGCTGCCGCCGAGGACGGCGACCGGGTGACCCTTTCCTATGTCGGCAAGCTCGACGGCGAGGCCTTTGAGGGCGGCAGCGACGAGAACGGGCAGATCGTGCTCGGCTCCGGCCGCTTCATCCCGGGCTTTGAGGAGCAGATCGTCGGCGTCAAGGTCGGCGACGAGAAGACCATCAAGGTGACCTTCCCGGAGGACTATCCGGCCGAGCATCTGGCCGGCAAGGAGACCGAGTTCGACATCGTCATCAAGGAAGTGGCGGCGCCGGAAGAGGTCGTGCTGGACGATGCCTTCGCCTCGCGCTTCGGCATCGAATCGATGGACAAGCTCAACGAGACCGTCAAGCAGCAGATCGAGAACGAGTTCGCCGGCGAAAGCCGCCAGAAGGTCAAGCGCCAGCTCCTCGACAAGCTCGACGAGCTGCACAAGTTCGAGCTGCCGCCGACCCTGCTGCAGAGCGAGTTCGAGCAGATCTGGGGCCAGCTCACCAACAACATGGAGCAGGCCAAGCACAGCTTCGAGGACGAGGACACCACCGAGGAGAAGGCGCGCGAGGAGTATATGACCATCGCGGAGCGCCGGGTCCGCCTCGGTCTCGTCCTGTCGGAGATCGGCGAGCGCAACGAGATCAAGGTCACCGAAGAGGAAATGCAGCGGGCCCTCTATGAGAAGGTCAGCCAGTTCCCGGGCCAGGAAAAGCAGGTGGTGGAGTACTACCAGCAGAACCCGACGGCGATGGCGAGCCTGCGCGCACCGATCTATGAGGACAAGGTCATCGACTATCTGCTGGAGCTCGCCGAGGTGGAGGAAAAGACCGTCACCAAGGACGAGCTCTTTGCCGAGGACGACACCAAGAAGTGACCGCCATTGGGAGGGCGCCCCGAACGGCTTTTGCCCGGGCGCCCTTTCCGGCTCTTCCGGTGCCGCGCGGCCGGGCCGCTAACCACGGCGGTCGAATGACGCTTTTTTATCGGGCGGCGTTTGACTAAATAGGACCAGACACCGATCCGAATCGGGGCCGCCCCCCGATCGCACCGCGCAAGGCGGGGACCGCCCCGCCGCGACGACGACAAGGACTGTTTATGGCCGACCGCGATCCCGTCGATTACACCGTCAATTCCCTGGTCCCCATGGTGGTCGAGCAGACCAACCGCGGCGAGCGGGCCTACGACATTTTTTCCCGGCTCCTGAAGGAGCGCATCATTTTCATCACCGGGCCGATCGAGGACACGGTGGCGACGCTGGTCTGCGCCCAGCTTTTGTTCCTGGAATCGGAAAACCCGAAGAAGGAAATCGCGCTCTATATCAATTCGCCCGGCGGCATCGTCTCGTCCGGCCTTGCCATCTACGACACCATGCAGTTCATCCGCCCGGCGGTCTCGACCCTGTGCTTCGGCCAGGCCGCCTCGATGGGCTCGCTGCTGCTGGCGGCCGGCGAGAAGGACATGCGCTTTGCGCTGCCGAACGCGCGCATCATGGTGCACCAGCCGTCCGGCGGCTTCCGCGGCCAGGCCAGCGATATCATGTTGCACGCCCAGGAGATCCTGGCGCTGAAGAAGCGCCTCAACGAGATCTACGGCAAGCACACCGGCCAGGAGCTCGACAAGATCGAGGCGGCGCTGGAGCGCGACAATTTCATGACGGCGGAGAAGGCGCAGGAGTTCGGCATCGTCGACCAGGTGATTTCCGACCGCGACATGATCTCCGGCGGCGCGGAAAGCTGACGGCCGAGCCGGGTCGCAAGGGGGCGCCTGGTACGTCCGGGAGAGTTGCCGCGAAGTGTGCCCTTGCGGGCGCACCTTACGGAAAATCTCGGATGTTGTGCCGCAGCCCTCTATTCTTTAGCGTAAGGGCCATTAAGTTTCTCTTGAGTGTTGGCCGTCTAACATGATGTCATCGCATCATGCGTTTGACGACGGCGGACGTTCGAAGACGTGTGGGATGGCACGACAGGAGCAGGATCGCCTCCCGGTCCGGCTTTCCATTCCGACAAGGAAGGCGCGTTGCCTTCCCGCGACGTGAGGATGATTGAATGAGCAAGGTCAGCGGCGACAACAAGAACACGCTCTACTGTTCTTTCTGCGGAAAGAGTCAGCATGAGGTGCGCAAGCTGATCGCGGGTCCGACGGTTTTCATCTGCGATGAATGCGTGGAGCTGTGCATGGACATCATTCGCGAGGAGAACAAGACCTCGCTGGTGAAGTCGCGCGACGGCATCCCGAGTCCGGACGAGATCGCGACGGTCCTGAACGATTATGTGATCGGCCAGAGCCATGCCAAGAAGGTGCTGTCGGTGGCCGTGCACAACCACTACAAGCGCCTCAACCACGCGTCCAAGAACAACGACGTGGAGCTGGCCAAGTCCAACATCCTCCTGATCGGCCCGACCGGCTGCGGCAAGACGCTGCTCGCGCAGACGCTGGCGCGCATCCTCGACGTGCCGTTCACCATGGCCGACGCGACGACGCTGACCGAGGCCGGCTATGTCGGCGAGGATGTCGAGAACATCATCCTGAAGCTGCTGCAGTCCGCCGACTACAATGTCGAGCGCGCGCAGCGCGGCATCGTCTATATCGACGAGGTCGACAAGATCAGCCGCAAGTCGGACAACCCCTCGATCACCCGCGACGTGTCGGGCGAGGGCGTCCAGCAGGCGCTGTTGAAGATCATGGAAGGCACGGTGGCGAGCGTTCCCCCGCAGGGCGGCCGCAAGCACCCGCAGCAGGAATTCCTGCAGGTCGACACCACCAACATCCTGTTCATCGTCGGCGGTGCCTTCGCCGGCCTTGAAAAGATCATCTCCGACCGCGGCCGGTCGACCTCCATCGGCTTCAAGGCCCAGGTGCTGGCGCCGGAAGACCGCAAGACGGGCGAATTGTTCCGCGACGTGGAGCCGGAGGACCTTCTGAAGTTCGGCCTCATTCCGGAATTCGTCGGCCGCCTGCCGGTCATCGCCACGCTGGAAGACCTCGACGAGGCGGCGCTGGTGGAAATCCTCGGCGAGCCAAAGAACGCCCTGGTCAAGCAGTACCAGCGGCTGTTCGAGATGGAATCGGTGGAACTCACCTTCCAGGAAGAGGCGCTTCGTGCGATCGCCCGCAAGGCGATCGAGCGCAAGACCGGCGCCCGCGGCCTGCGCTCCATCATGGAGACGATTCTGCTCGACACCATGTTCGAGCTGCCGAGCCTTGAGGGCGTCAAGGAGGTCGTGATCTCCGCCGAGGTCGTCGATGGCAAGGCGCGTCCGCTCTACATTTACGAGGATCGTGCGGAGAATTCCGCCACGTCCGCGTAACTTTCGGGGATAGGTCAAGGCATCGCCGTTCACGTGCCTTGACACCCATAGGGCCGAGCGCCACCTAATACGGACAAGCGGCAGTGCCGGAGACGCCGGATGCGCCCGTTTTGGGGTGTTCGGCGCCTGCCGATTTCCTCCCGACACCGCTTCCATTGCCGCAGGTGCGCGGACCGTTGGCACGCCTCGTGCAACGTTCGGCACCGTTCAGGAAAAGGATGACCCGATGTCCGCCATTGATTCGAGCTCTCCGGAAAAGAAGCAAGACGAAAACGTGTTCCCGGTTCTGCCGCTGCGCGACATCGTCGTCTTCCCGCACATGATCGTCCCGCTCTTCGTCGGCCGCGAGAAATCCATCCGCGCCCTTGAGGAAGTGATGCAGGGCGACACCCAGATTCTGCTTGCGACCCAGAAGAACAGCTCCGACGACGACCCCTCGACCGACCAGATCTACGAGGTCGGCACGCTAGCCACCGTGCTGCAGCTCCTGAAGCTGCCGGACGGCACCGTGAAGGTGCTGGTGGAAGGCGGCGACCGGGCCGAGATCGTCGAATTCAGCGACCGCGACGACCTGTTCGAGGCGCGCATCGAGGTGCTGCCGGAGGACGAGGGCGACGAGGTCGAGGCCGAAGCGCTTGCCCGTTCCGTGGTCAACGAGTTCGAAAATTACGTCAAATTGAACAAAAAGGTGTCACCGGAGGTGCTCGGCGCCATCGGGCAGATCGACGACTATTCCAAGCTCGCCGACACCATCGCCTCGCACCTGGCGATCAAGATCCCGGAGAAGCAGGAAATCCTGTCGATCGTCTCCGTCGGCGGCCGGCTGGAGCGCATCCTCGGCCTGATGGAGAGTGAGATCTCCGTGCTGCAGGTCGAAAAGCGCATCCGCAGCCGGGTCAAGCGCCAGATGGAGAAGACCCAGCGCGAGTACTATCTCAACGAGCAGATGAAGGCGATCCAGAAGGAGCTCGGCGACTCGGAGGACGGGCGCGACGAGATCCAGGAACTGGAAGACAAGATCGCCAAGACCAAGCTCAGCAAGGAAGCCAAGGAAAAGGCCCTCGGCGAGATCAAGAAGCTGCGCCAGATGAGCCCGATGTCGGCCGAGGCGACGGTGGTGCGCAACTACCTCGACTGGCTGCTCGGCATTCCGTGGTCCAGGAGCTCCAAGGTCAAGAACGATCTCGGCTATGCCGAAGAGGTGCTCGACGCCGACCACTATGGCCTGGAAAAGGTCAAGGAGCGGATCATCGAATATCTCGCCGTGCAGAGCCGGGCCAACAAGCTGAAGGGGCCGATCCTCTGCCTCGTCGGGCCTCCGGGCGTCGGCAAGACCTCGCTCGGCAAGTCGATCGCGCGGGCCACGGGCCGCGAATTCGTGCGCATGTCGCTGGGCGGCGTGCGCGACGAGGCGGAAATCCGCGGCCACCGGCGGACCTATATCGGCTCGATGCCCGGCAAGGTCATCCAGTCGATGAAGAAGGCCAAGAAATCCAACCCGCTGTTCCTTCTCGACGAGATCGACAAGATGGGCATGGATTTCCGCGGCGATCCGTCGTCGGCGCTGCTTGAGGTGCTCGATCCGGAGCAGAACTCCTCGTTCATGGACCACTATCTGGAGGTCGAGTACGACCTCTCCAACGTGATGTTCGTGACGACGGCCAACACCCTCAACATCCCGGCGCCGCTGATGGACCGCATGGAGATCATCCGCATCGCCGGCTACACCGAGGACGAGAAGGTCGAGATCGCCAAGCGCCACCTGATGCCGAAGACGCAGAAAGACCACGGCCTTGACGATGGCGAGTTCGCCATCACGGAGCCGGCGCTCCGGATGCTGATCCGGCGCTACACCCGCGAGGCGGGCGTCAGGAACCTTGAGCGCGAGATCGCGACCCTGTCGCGGAAAGCCATCAAGGAGCTGCTGACGTCTAGGAAGAAGAGCATCAAGGTCACGCCGAAGAAGCTCGAGGAGTATCTCGGCGCGCCGCGCTATCGCTACGGCGAAGCGGAGGACGAGGACCGGGTCGGCGTCGTCACCGGCCTTGCCTGGACCGAAGTCGGCGGCGAGCTGCTGACGATCGAAGGCGTCGACATGCCCGGCAAGGGCAAGATGACCGTGACCGGCAATCTGCGCGACGTGATGAAGGAATCGATCTCGGCGGCGGCGTCCTACGTCCGTTCGCGGTCGGTCGATTTCGGCATCAAGCCGAGCCTCTTCGACCGGCGGGACATCCACGTCCACGTGCCGGAAGGCGCCACCCCGAAGGACGGTCCGTCGGCGGGCGTTGCCATGGTCACCGCGATCGTCTCGGTGATGACCGGGGTTCCGGTCAAGAAGAGCGTCGCCATGACCGGCGAGATCACGCTGCGCGGACGGGTGCTGCCGATCGGCGGGCTGAAGGAGAAGCTCCTTGCGGCGCTGCGCGGCGGCATCAAGACGGTGCTGATCCCGGAAGAGAACGCCAAGGACCTGACCGAGATTCCGGACAACGTGAAGAACGCGCTGGATATCATCCCGGTCGGTCGCATGGACGAGGTGCTGGCCAATGCCCTTGCGGGCGAGCTGGAACCGATCGAATGGGACGCGGCGGACGAGGAGCAGAAACCCGCCGTTTCCGACGACGACAGCGCCGCTTTAACGGCGCATTAAGCGACAAAGCTGCAACACAAACGTCCCCCCGGCCGTCTGGCCGGGGGTTTTTTATTGAAAATGGTGAAAAACCGCGGATTTCTGCGAGAAACAGCCTTGCTTTCGGCGGCTTTTCCCCAGAAGTATGAACCTTGGCGGGCAAGCGGCGAATCAGGCAGCCCGCAAGACACGAAAGGATTTCTGATGAACAAGAATGAACTCATCGCCGACGTCGCCGAGCGCACGGGGCTGACGAAGGCCGCTGCCGGCGAAGCCGTCGACGCGACCTTCGCTGCGGTGACCGATGCCCTGAAGAAGGGCGACGAGGTCCGCATCATCGGTTTCGGCAACTTCTCGGTCACCCAGCGTGCCGCCACCGAGGGACGCAACCCGCGCACCGGCGAGACCATCAAGATCCCGGCATCCAAGACGCCGAAGTTCAAGGCCGGCAAGGGCCTCAAGGATTCCGTCAACGGCTGACCCCATTGGCGCCCGATCCGCGCGGCCTCATCGGCCGCGGCGGAGCCGGGTCCTTGCTACCTGCGAAAACGGGTCGTTCCGATCGGGGCGGCCCGTTTTCATTTGGGCACTTCTCCCTGTTGCGCTGTCCCGCCGGCCCCGGCACAGTGGCGGCCGATTGCAGGTATCGCGTTTTGAGGAGGCGCCCCGGTGACCGCGCTCGCAGAAATTCCCTACGGCCTTTACTGGTCGACTCCGTTCGCCAAGTGGCAGGGGGCGTTCGCGTCCCTCAACAGCGTCGAATTCGCCGCCCATGTGGCGCGGCAGGAATTGGCGAAGCGCGCGGTCGACCCAGGCGTCTTCGACCATGCGGTGCTGGGCATCAGCGTGCCGCAGCACCATTCCTTCTATGGCGCGCCCTGGTTCATGGGGCTGATCGGGGCCGGCCATGTGGGCGGGCCGACGGTGATGCAGGCCTGCGCCACCGGCGCGCGGGCGTTGCTGTCCGGCACCCAGGAGATCGGTTCCGGCATGGCCGGCGTCAGCCTCATCGCCACCTGCGACCGCACTTCCAACGGCCCGCACCTCTACTATCCGAATCCGCGCGGGCCCGGTGGCACGGGGGCGTCGGAAGACTGGGTCATGGACAATTTCGGCTGCGATCCGCTCGGCGGCCACGCCATGGTGACGACTGCGGAGAACGTTGCGAAAAAGCACGGGATTTCAACGGAGGAGCAGCATGAGGTCGTGCTCCGTCGCCACGCGCAGTACCAGATGGCGACCGCGGACGACCGGGCCTTCCAGCGCCGCTACATGACGCTGCCCTTCGAGGTGCCGACACCGAACTTCAGGAAGATCGCCACGACCATCGACGGCGACGAGGGGATCACGGCAACGACGGCGGAGGGGCTCTCGCGCCTGAAGCCCGTGGTTCCCGGCGGCACGGTCACCTTCGGCGGCCAGACCCATCCGGCGGACGGATCCGTTGCCATGGTTGTCGCAACCCCTGATAAGGCGCGCGAGCTGTCGCGCGATGCTGCGATCCGGATTTCGCTTTGCGGTTTCGGCCAGGCGCGCACGGAACTCGCCCACATGCCCGAGGCGACGATCCCGGCAGCTCGGCGGGCGCTCGACCAGGCCGGGCTCGAGATCTCGCAGATGGTGGCGATCAAGTCGCACAACCCGTTTGCGGTCAACGACATCGTCTTTGCCCGCGAGACCGGGTGCGACCTTTCCGCCATGAACAATTACGGCTCGTCGCTGATCTGGGGCCATCCCCAGGCGCCGACGGGGCTGCGCTCCATCATCGAGCTGATCGAGGAACTGGTGATCCGGGGCGGCGGCTACGGGCTCTTTGAGGGCTGTGCGGCGGGTGATACGGCGATGGCCGTCGTCCTCAAGGTGGAGAGCCGCTGAGTTGCCCGTCGCAAACGGCCTTTCCGGCTCTTTTCGGCAGACGACGAGTCGTGCACCGGCGATTGTATCCAGCCCCTTCACAGGGCCGGTTCGGCTTGCCATAGTTGCCCGCAACGCCGACCGGGATAGCCGCCGAAGGGTGCGCCGATCGGGCATTTGAGGGGACCAAGAATGGCAATCGTTGAGCGGGGGAGCCTGGAGTTTGCGCCCGCGCGGGTCGAGCGCACCGAGCTTGCCGACGGCGGCTTCGTGCTCGCCTCGCCGATGCCGCTCGCGTCCTATCCCGACCACATCTGCGCCTGCCTGCACCATTGGGCCGACAGGGTCCCGGACCGCACCTTCCTTGCCGAACGGGACGGCGAGGGCGCCTGGCGGCGGGTGAGCTATGCCGAGGCGCTGCAGAGCGTCCGGGCGATCGCGGCCGCGCTCCTTGGCCGCGGCATCACCGCCGACAATCCGGTGATGCTGCTCTCCGACAATTCCATCGAAAACGGCCTCCTGCAGCTCGGATCGATCTATGCCGGCATTCCGGCGACGCCGGTCTCTCCGGCCTATTCGCTGATGTCGGAGGACCACGAAAAGCTCAAATATATCTATGACCTGGTCGGGCCGAAGCTGATCTTTGCCGCCGACGGCGCGCGCTTCGAAAAGGCGCTGTCGAGCCTCGATCTGACCGGCGTGGAACTCGTCATCGCCGCCAACGAGGCGCGGCCGGCAACGCACTTCTCGGAGCTCCTGGAGGCCGTGCCGGGCGCTGCCGTCGATGCGGCCTACCGGTCCGCCGGACCGGACACGCCGACCAAAATCCTCTTCACGTCGGGATCGACCGGGCAGCCCAAGGGCGTCATCAATACGCACCGGATGATGGTCTCCAACCAGCAGATGATGCTGCAGGTCTGGCCGTTCCTGGAGCGCCGGCCGCCGGTCATCCTCGACTGGCTGCCGTGGCACCACACCTTCGGCGGCAACCACAACTTCAACATGATGCTCTACAATGGCGGCACGCTGTTCATCGACCACGGCAAGCCGGTGCCGGGGCTGATCGACCGCACCATCGCCAATCTCAGCGACGTCGCCCCAACCCTCTATTTCAACGTGCCGCGCGGCTTCGACATGGTGCTGCCGTACCTGGAGGAAGACGAGCGGCTGCGCGACTATTTCTTCTCCGAGCTCGATCTCATCTTCTATGCCGCGGCCGCCCTGCCGCAGAACCTGTGGGAGCGGCTGGAACAGCTCTCCGTCGCCGCGCGTGGCTCGAAAATCCCGATGACCTCGTCCTGGGGCGCGACAGAGACGGCGCCGGCCGTCACCAACGCCCATTTCCCGATCGAGCGGGCCGGGGTGATCGGTCTGCCGCTGCCGGGCGTCGACCTCAAATTCACGCCGAACGGCGACAAGCTGGAAATGCGCGTGCGCGGGCCGCTGGTGACGCCGGGCTACTATTTGCGCGACGACCTGACGAAGGCGGCCTTCGACGATGACGGCTTTTATCGGATCGGCGATGCCGGCCGGCTGGCCGACCCGGACAATCCGGCGGCGGGCGTCGTCTTCGACGGGCGGGTGGCGGAGGACTTCAAGCTGATGTCCGGGTCGTGGGTCAGCGTCGGCAACATCCGCGTCGCGGCGATTGCCGCCGGCGCGCCGGTGATCCAGGACTGCGTCGTCACCGGCCACGACCGGGACGAGGTCGGCATCCTCGTTTTTCCCAATGTCGCCGGCTGCGCCAAGCTTTCAGGCCGCGATGCGGGCGCCCCGCTTGAGGAACTGGTCGTCGCGGAGGCGGTCCGCGACAAGCTGCGCCGTGGCATCGGTGGCTACAACCAGCACCACGCCGGCTCCAGCTTCCGGATCGCCCGGGCGCTTATCATGACAACGCCGCCATCGATCGACCGGAACGAGATCACCGACAAGGGCTACATCAACCAGCGCGCCGCCATCGACAACCGCGCCGACCTCGTCGATGTGCTCTATTCGGACGATCCGCGGGTGATCCGGTTTTGAGGGGGCCCGGCCCGATCGTGCCGTTCGCAGGCTGGGCTGCGTGTCCCGTTTTTCTAAAGGATTGATCTGAAAGGCCGAACTGGATTGCTTCGCTGCGCTCGCAATGACGAGCGTGGGAGATTCGTCATTGCGAGGAGGCCGACAGGCCGACGCGGCAATCCATAGGGCGGTTCGGCCGAGGATTGCGTGCAGAGACCCGGAAAGCCCGGCGCCTCACGAAATCTCCGCAATCAACTCTTCGGTCGTCACCTGGCGGCAATAGCCTTTGATGGCGCGGAGCGAGAAGTCATGGCGCTCCTCAGTATAGGTCGCGCAGGCGTCGGTCACTTCCGTGACCAGATAGCCGAGGTCGCAGGCGTCGCGGATCGCGCTTTCCACGCACTGGTCGGTGACGAGGCCCGCGATGACGAGTTGCTTCACGCCGAGATTGCGCAGGATGTAGTCGATGTGGGTGGAGACGAAGACGGAGGACGAGCTCTTCGGCAGCCAGATCTCGTCGTCGGTCGGCGCCAGTTCGTCGATCACCTTGCCGTCCCAAGAACCCTTCGGCACGTTGAAGCCCGAGATTTTGTAGTCGAGGCTGCGGTCGCGGCCGTCCTTGGTCAGGCTCTCGATGGTGGTGTAGAGGACTTCGATGCCGGCCTTTCGGAACGCCGCCTGGAGCTTTTGCATGTTGGGGATTGCGAGCGTCTTCAGGCGCTCGAAGTAATAGGCGTATTTGGTCGCGATCTCCTCGTCGGGGATGTCCTTGAACTCAGCGCCCTCGCGTTTCACGGCGAAGTTCTGGACGTCGATGAAGAGCAATGCGGATTGTGCGGGAACGAGCGGGACCTCGCGGGTCAGGCCTTCGGCAGCGGTCATAGCAGTCCTTCCTGATTGGCAAGCACGTGGTCGATGACGACGGCAAGGATCCCGGTCCAGGTCTCGCGGCCTGCCGGTGTGGCGAGTTCGTCGTTGCGGACTTCCAGGAGCACATGCGGGATGCCGCGCTTCTCGCCATGGACGGGGATCGTGAAGTCGCTGTCGTCCTCGACCGTGTAGGGCTCGTTGAAGGTCGACAGATACGACGAGGCGTGGACCTCAAGGCCGGCCATCAGGTGGCGCGCCAGCCGGTCGTCGCGATTGTAGAGGAGGCCGACATGCCAGGGGCGCGGCTCGGGCCTGGCGGCAAGCTCGGCGGTGAAGGAGTGGACGGCGACGAGGAGGGCCGGCTGTCCGGCCGTCTGCCGCGCGTCGAGAAGCCCCGCGACCGTGCCGTGGAACGGCGTGTGAATATCCTCCACGCGCTGGCGGTGGGCGAGGGGCGAGATACCCCGGTTGGCCGGGATCGCGGTGCCGTCGCTAATCTCCGGCACGCATTGCGGACTTTCCGGCGGGCGGTTGCAGTCGACGACGAGGCGGCTGTAGGGCTGCAGGACGAGCGGGGCGTCGAGCCGGGCCGAGAGCCGCCGCGCGAGGTCCTCTGCGCCGATGTCGTAGGCGATGTGCCGGTCCATCTCGTGGCCTGGGACACCAAGATCGCCGAGGGCGCGCGGGATGCGGCGCCCGGCATGCTCGCAGGTGAGAAACACCGGCGATGATCCGGCCCGGTTGGCGACCTCGAAGGGCTTCGGCTCGTCAGGGCCGAGAAGGGGCGCGGTGGCGACCGCGCCGGCGTTCCGCGAAGCTTCTGCCATGGGTCAGACCTTTTCCGTGCCGAAATTGGCAGAGGGAATGAGGCCGTTCGGTCGCCACAGCAGCACCAGCACGACGACGGCAAGGCCGATCGGCTCCTTGAACTCCTGCAGGCTCTCCGGCAGGAAGGCCGTGGAATAGATCTCGATGAAGCCGAGGAGGAAACCGCCGGCGACGGCACCGGTCAGCGAGCCGAGACCGCCGAGGATGGAGGCGATGAACGCCTTCAGCACCGGCACGAACCCCATCAGCGGGTCGACCGAGGCGCGCTGGGAGACCCAGAGCACCGAGGCGACGCCGGCAAGCAGGCCGGAAAGGGCGAAGGCGCCGGCGATGACCGCATTGGCCCTGACGCCCATCAGCCGGGCGACGGGGAAATCCTCGGCCGCGGCGCGCATGGCGATGCCGACGGAGGTCCGCTTCAGGAACCAGTTGAGGAAGATCAGCATGACGATGGTCGCGCCGATCGCGGCCAGCTTGTTGACGCCGATGAGGAAGTCGCCGAAGGCAACGCTCTGGGCAAGCCCTTCCGGCAGCGCCACCGGCTTGGAGCGCGTGGCGATGAGGTTCTGGAACAGGATCTGCAGGATCGTGGCGACGGCAAAGCTGGTGACCAGCATGGTCGCGCCGGAGGCGTTGCGCACCGGCCGGAACGCGATGCGCTCCATCAGGACGGCGGCGAGGATCGCGGCAAGGATCGCCAGCGGCACGGAGATGACGAAGGGCACGCCCGCGATGCCGCAATACATCAGCGTGTAGCCGGAAATGGTCATCAGCTCGCCGTGGGCGAAGTTGATCATCCCCATGACGGAAAAGACGATGGCAAGGCCGAGGGCGAGAAGCGCGTATGTGCCGCCGAGCGCCACCGCGTTGACCGTCTGCTGCAGGAACAGTTCCATGGGGTCAGTGGGCTCCCAGATAGGCTTCTTCGACGATGTTGGAGGACTTCAGCTCCTCCGCCGTGCCGGAGGCGACGATGGCGCCGCCGGCGACCAGGTAGCCCCGGTCAATGATGTCGAGCGACATGGCGACGTTCTGTTCCACGAGGAGGATGGTGATGCCTTGGGCCCGCAGCTTGGCGATCAGCTCGAAGATGGATTCCACGATCTGCGGGGCAAGGCCGAGCGACGGCTCGTCGAGGAGCAGGAGCTTCGGATCGATCATCAGCGCGCGGGCGATCGCCAGCATCTGCTGCTGGCCGCCGGAAAGCGTGCCGGCGAACTGGTGCTCGCGTTCCTTCAGGATCGGGAACAGCTGAAAGACCTGGTCGTAGCTGTCGGATAGCGTCGAGGTGTCGGCGCGGCCGTAGGAGCCGAGCCTGAGATTTTCCGCCACCGTCAGGCCGGAAAAGACGCGCCGGCCTTCCGGGCAGAGCGTGATGCCGCGGCGCACCAGCATTTCCGTCGGCAGCTTGGTGACGTCGTTGCCGCGAAAGGAAATCGATCCTTCCGCTGCCGGCACCAGGCTGACGATGGCGTTCAGCGTCGACGACTTGCCGGCGCCGTTGGCGCCGAGGAGGGCGACGAGTTCGCCTTCCTCGACGTTGAGCGATACGCCCCTGACCGCTTCGACGGGGCCGTAGCGGACTTTCAGATCGGAGACGGTCAGGAGCGGCATGCCGGGAACTTTCCGTTGTCGCTTACTGCATCCGGGGGGCGGGGATGAGGTCCGCATCCGGCGAGGGCTGGCCGACGAGTTCGCGCTCGCCGCCCTTGACGCGCACGAGGGAGACTTCCCGCACGGGCATGCCCATGGTGCCCTTGTAGGTGATCAGGCTGGTCGCGCCCTGGACGTTCTCAAGATTGGCGATGGCATCGCGGAGCGCGACGGAATCCGTGGTGCCGGCTTCCTTGACGGCGGCGGCGATCACCTGGACGAGGTCGTAGCCGATGGCGTTGAAGACGGTCTCGGACTTCTTGCCCATCTTCTCCTCGTAGAGCTTGTTGAACTTCTCCAGCGGGCTGCCCGCGGTCGGGTGGCCGGCGGTGGAGAAGACGACGCCCTCGGCCGCTTCGCCGAGCGAGAAGGTGGTGGGCGAGTCGATGCCGTCGGAGCCGATCACCTGGGAGGTGACGCCGGCGGCGCGGAGCTGCTTGATGAAGGCCGGGAAGTTCGGCTCATAGGCCGACGTCATGATGACGTCCGGCTGGGGATCGAGCGCCTTGATCTTGGTGACCTCGGCGGAGAAATCCTGTTGGTCGAGCTTGTAGGTGGCCTTGCCGAGGATCTTTCCGCCGAGCGCCTCGAAGACGTCGCCGAAATAGAGCGGCAGCGTGGTGTACTGGGTGTCCGGCGAATAGAGCAGGTAGGCGGAGCGGTGGCCCTGGTCGAAGGCCCATTTGGCCGAGACGGTCGCCTGGACGTTGTCGCCGGGGAAGTTGGCGAACATGTAGTCGCCGCCCATCACCGGCAGGGTCGGCGAGGAGGCGCAGGTGGAAAAGGCCGGGATCTGGGCGGCGCCGGAAATCGAGGCGGCGGCGAAGGCCGGATCGGCGTCGCAGGGCAGCACCAGCACGTCGACGCCGGCATCGACCAGTTCCTGGGTGGCGATCGAGGTCTGGGCGGCGTCGGACCGCACATCCTTGTCGATGGTCTCGATCTTGATCTTGCCGTCGATGCCGCCGGCCTCGTTGATCTCGTCGACGGCGATCTTGAAGCCCTCGATGACCGGGCCGTCGAACGGGGCGAGGCTGCCGGTCTGGGCGGTGGCGACGCCGATGGTCAGCGTGTCATCGGCAGCCGAAGCGGCACCGAACGCGGGCAGCGCCAGCGCCGTGCCGAGGATGAGCGGTGTCAGAAACTTCTTCATGTCGGTTCCCTTCTTTTGGGCGGAGGTGGTGTCTCTTTTCCGGTCAGGCCGCGATGTCGTCCTGGCGTTTGCGGCCCAGATAGGCAGTGATCACATCGGGGTTCTTCTGCACGTCGCCGGGAGCGCCCTCGGCGATGAGCTTGCCCTCGTTGAGGACGACGACGCGGTCGCACAGCCGCACGATCAGCGGCAGGTCGTGGTCGACGACGAGAAGGCCGAGGCCGAGCGTGTCGCGGAGCTTGCGCAGGGTCTCCATCAGCGCATCGGTCTCTTCGCGGTTCATGCCGGCGGCCGGCTCGTCGAGGAACAGGAAGTCGGGCTCCAGGGCGAGGGCGCGGGCGATCTCCACCCGGCGCTGGTCGCCATAGGACAGCGTGTTGGCCTTGAATTCGGCCTTGTCGGCGATGCCCATCCAGTCGAGCGCCGCGGCGCTTGCGGCTTCGGCCTCGGCAACGCTGCGCTTCGGCCAGGCGTTGAGGGCGGCGGCGAGCACGTTCTGGCGCACGCTCAGGGTCCGGAACAGGCGGATATTCTGGAAGGTGCGGGCGATGCCGAGGCCGGCGATCCTGTGCGCCGGCATTTCGGTGATGACGGTTTCGCCCTTTTTCACAACGCCTTCGGTCGCCGGCAGGACGCCGGAGATGAGGTTGAGGAGCGTGGTCTTGCCGGAACCGTTGGGGCCGATCAGGCCGACGATCTCGCCGGGGGCGAGCGACAGGGACACCTTGTCCACGGCGATAAGGCCGGCAAAGCGTTTGGTGACAGTCTCGGCGGTCAGCGTCGCGTCGTTTGTCGTTGCCGCCAGTTTTGGCGCGTCGTCGCCTTCCGGCACCTTTCGTCGGAACAGCCACGGCAGCAGCCGTTCGTCCCATTCGTCGAGGCCGGCAAGGCCGTCGGAGCGGCGGAACATGACGAGGAGGATGATGAGGCCGATGCCGATCTGGGTGGTGCCGAAGACCTCCGGGAGCTGGTAGCCGAAGAGGTCGATGCCGCCTTCCAGGCGCCGCAGGATCTCAGAGACCAGCGTGATGGAGACGGCGCCGACGACGGCACCGGTCATCGTCGTCATGCCGCCGACGATGAGCATGGCAAGGAGCGCGAAGGTGTCGTGGAAATAGAATTTCTTCGGCGAGAAGGCGCCGAGGAAGTGCCCCAGCGCGACGCCGGCGAGCGCAACGAGGCCGGCGCTCAGCACCCAGGCGAGCATCCGCTCGTGCTTGACGCCGATGCCGTTGGCCTTGGCCGCGATCAGGTCCTCGCGGGCGGCCCTCAGCTTCAGGCCGGGCACGGAATCCCGGAACAGGCGGACGATGACAAGGGCGACGGCGCAGACGGCGGCGGCGACCCAGATATCGGTCTCGCGCGGCACGCCGAAGAAGGACTGGCTGCCCCTCGTGATGTCGCGCGCGCCGATGATGACGCCGTGGACGATGATGAGGAGCGCAAGGGTCGCGATGGTTGCCGCCGCGCCTTCGAGCCGGGCGATGACCAGGCCGGCGACATAAGCGACGAGCATGGAGAAGGCGACGGCGACGAGGAGGGCCAGCACGAAATCGAGGTGGATGGCGGCGAGGACCGGCGGCAGGTTCGGCAGCGTCATGTTCTTCATCGCCACCGGCAGCGACAGGATCGCCGAGGTGTAGGCCGCAATGCCCATGAAAGACAGGTGGCCGAAGCTGAGAATGCCGGAATTGCCGCAGTAGAGCCCCATGCCGGCAACAGCGGCCAGGTTGATGAAGAAGACGATCAGGGTGCGCTCGACGCCGCCGCCGACATTGGCGCCGACCATTGCGGCCGCGATCACCAGGAGGACCGGCACGAAGACGGCGATCGCCAGAAAGCGCCAGGGGAGTACCGTCATGCCACCATCTCGTTGGCCATCATCTCTTGGGCTCGCCGTTTCGCCTGGGAGGGGGCGTCAGACCGCCGGAATTACCGTCACATTTCAGCAAAAGGAAAATTTCAAAGTCAATAGTTTAGTGCGCATTGACAAAAAATTTTCATTTTCAATAATGCAGTGCGACGGTGCGAAACGCTTAAAAACACGATGAAAAACGGCATCGGGGAGGGTAGATGTTGGTGAGTGTGCGCGGCAGGATCGAGGAAATGGTCCCCGAATTGACCTCCAGCGAGCGGAAGGTGGCGACCGTCATTCTGGCGGATTATCCGTTCGCCGGGCTGCAGACCATCCAGGAACTCGCCGACCGCGCAAAGGTCTCCGCGCCGTCGATCACGCGCTTCGTCGCCAAGCTCGGCTACCATGGCTACCAGGCGTTCCAGCGCGGGCTGATCGCGGAGCTGAAGGAGAGCCATCGCTCGCCGGTCGATCTGAAACCGGAGGAAAACCCGGCGACGCCGGACCGGTTCCTCGCCGACTATGCCGATCGCCTGGCGACCCTCATCAAGGAGATGGCGGCGGCGATCCCGCAGCAGCAGTTCGACGCCGTCTGCGACCTCATCGCCGATCCCTCGCGCAACATCTTCCTCATCGGCGGGCGTATCTCCGACACCATCGCCCGGATGCTCTCCATGCATCTCAGGCAGATCCGCGGGCGCATCCACCATCTGCCGCTCGACCCGGAGATCTGGCCGGACTACGTCCTGCGTATCCGCCGCCAGGACGTCTTTATCCTTTTCGACTTCCGCCGCTACCAGCCAAGCCTGACCGAGCTTGCCCGGCTCGTCTCGGAGCGCCGCCAGGCGCAGGTCGTTGTCGTCACCGACAAGTGGCTGGCGCCCGCCTCCCGCCATGCCGGCCACGTCCTCGTCGTGCCGACCGAAACCGGAACGGCCTGGGACGGCCAGGCCGCCGCCGTGACCCTGATCGAGGCGATGATCGTCTCGATTTCGGAGCGCGACTGGGAGGCGACCCGCAAACGCATCGAACAATGGGACGACGCCCGCATCACGCTCGGGCGGTCCGGACCGGACATGGACATTGAGGAGATTGATCCGTGAAGCAGGAATCCCTGGTTTTTCTGTGCACCAGCGACATCGCCGGCAAGGTGCGCGGCAAGGCGTTTCCCGAAAGCGATTTCGAAAAGCGCCTGAAGCGCGGCATCGGCTGGACGCCGACCAATGTGCAGATCACCTGCTTCGATGCGATCGCCGACAGCCCCTATGGCGCGCTCGGTGACCTCGTCATGATCCCCGATCCCGACACCATGGTGGTCGCCGACTATATGGACGAGCGCCCGCCCGAGCGTTTCGTCCTCGGCGATATCCATGAGACGACGGGCGAGGCATGGGAGTGCTGCACCCGCTCGATCCTGAAGGGCGCGCTGGAGCGTTTGGAGCGGGTCGCCGGCGTCACGCTGGTCTCGGCCTTCGAGCACGAGTTTCACTTCAAGGGCGGTAACTGTCCGCTCGGCTCGGCCTACAGCGCCTCCGGCTTTCGCGCCGAGCGGGATTTCGCAGAGGCACTGACCGCCGTCATGCGCACCGCCCATCTCGGCCCGGACACCATTATGAAGGAGTACGGCGTCGACCAGTATGAGGTGACCATGAAGCCGGCGGCCGGCATTGCCGGGGCCGACCATGCCGTGATCCTGCGCGAACTGGTGCGGATCACCGCCGGCCGCGTCGGCCGCGAGGCGAGCTTTACGCCTCTGCGCAGCCCCGCCGGCGTCGGCAACGGCGTCCACATCCATATGAGCATGCGCCACGCCGACGGCACGCCGGCCACCTACGATCCGGACGGCCCGCACGGGCTCTCCAAGGTCGCCGGCCAGTTCGTCGCCGGCGTGCTCGCCTATCTCGACCGCATCGTCGCCGTTACCGCGCCGAGCGTCATCTCCTATACGCGGCTGACGCCGCATCGCTGGAGCGCTGCCTTCAACAATCTCGGCTACCGCGACCGGGAGGCCTCGGTACGCATCTGTCCCGTCTCCGGCATGAGCGATATCGCCACGGCAGAGCAGTTCAATTTCGAGTTCCGGGCCGGCGATGCTGCGGCGAGCCCCTATCTGGCACTGGCCGCCATCGTCCATGCCGGAACGCAGGGCATCGAGGAGGGGCTGACCCCGCCGGCGGCCACGGAAGAGGACCTGTCGCTTCTTTCCATGGAAGAGCTTAACAAGCGTGGTTTCATACGGTTGCCGCAATCTCTTGAAGAAGCACTTGAACGATTTTCGGGCGATGAAACGGTCACCGGATGGTTCCCGGGCCGGTTCGCCGAAGTCTACGCCAAGCACAAGAAGGGCGAGATCGACTTCCTCAAGGGCCGCAAGGAGGACGACGTCTGTGCGGCGTACGAGGAGGTCTACTAGGAATGGCCTTCCCGCTCTACGAAAAAGACCAGAAAACGCTCTCCAAGCTGCAGAACCTTCGCTTCTTCCCGCTCGCCGTCACCGGCGGCAACGGCTCCTATGTGATCGCCGAGGACGGCCGCAAGCTGCTCGACCTTTCCGCCTCCTGGGGCGCGGCGAGCCTGGGGCATGGCCATCCGGCCTTTGTGGCGGCAATCACCGCGGCGGCGGCCAACCCCGCCGGCGCCAGCATCCTGTCGGCGGCGAGCGCGCCGGCGATCCGGCTCGGCGAGCGGCTGCTTGCGCTGACGCCGGGCACCGGCGAGCGCCGGGTCTGGCTCGGCCATTCCGGGTCCGACGCCAACGAGACCGTGGCGCGCGCCGTCGTTGCCGCCACCGGCCGCAAGCGGCTGATCGCCTTCACCGGCGCCTATCACGGCGGCACGGCAGGCTCCATGGCGGTTTCGGGTCACTCGGCGCAGGAAGGCTCCGACAAGGCGGAGGGCCTCAGCCTCGTTCCCTATCCCGATCCGTACCGACCGTTCGCCGACGATCCGACGGGGGCGGCGCTGCTCGACCAGATCGAGGAACTGCTGGCCGGTCCCTGTCCCGGCGAGGAGACGGCGGCGTTCTTCATCGAGCCGATCCAGTCGGACGGCGGGTTGATCGTGCCGCCGCCCGGCTTCTTCAAGCGGCTGGCGGAAATCTGCGCGCGCTACGGCATCCTGACCGTCAGCGACGAGGTCAAGGTCGGCATGGGCCGGACCGGGCGGCTACACTGCTACATGCATGAGGACTTCACGCCTGACATCGTCGTCTGCGGCAAGGGGCTGGGCGGCGGCGTGCCGATTTCCGCGGTGATCGGGCCTGCAAGCATCCTCGACTTTGCCGTCTGCTTTTCCATGCAGACGCTGCACGGCAACGCCATTTCCTGCGGCGCGTCCCATGCGGTGCTCGACACCATCGAGACCGAAAAGCTGATCGACAATGCCGCCACGGTCGGCGGACATCTGCTCAACTCTCTGGAATCCTTGAAAGAAAAACACGCCGAGATCGGCGAGGTTCGAGGGCGGGGGCTCGCCATCGGCGTCGAACTCGTCACCGACCGGGAGACCAAGGAACCGGCGAAAAAGCTCGCCGCCAAGGTCGTCTACCGGGCCTTCGAGCTCGGACTCGTCGTCTACTATGTGGGCATGAACTCCAACGTCTTGGAGCTGACGCCGCCGTTGACGCTGTCGGCGGCGGAGGCCGACGAGGCCGTGGCGATCATCTCCGACGCGATTTCCGATGCGGCGGCCGGGCGGGTCGACGACGCCAAGCTGAAGGGTTTTGAGGGCTGGTAGGCCCGCCGCTCCCGACAGGTCCGTTTCTCAGTGCGGGAAAGGCTCGGCCATCTTCTCTTCGCGGAACCGACCGGGCGCGAGCCCGGTGCGCCGCTTGAACAGCCTTGAAAAATAGGCCGGATCCTGGAAACCGAGTTCGTAGGCGATCATGGAGGCCGTTGCCGAGGTGTAGATCAGGTGCCTCTGGGCCTCCAGCACCAGGCGGTCCTGGATCAGCTCGCTCGGCCCTTTGCCGGCGAACGACCTGCACATCCGGTTGAGCCGGGCCTGGCTGACGCCGAGGGAAGAGGCGTAGCCGGCGACGGACCAGTGGTGCTTGTAGTTGTCCTCCAGAAGGTGGCGGAAGCGGGTGAAGAGCTCGCGCCGCTCCTCCACCGGCTGGCGCAGGGGCTGCTGGCGGTCGTGCTCGCGCCGGATTGCCATCAGGACGATGCGCACCATCCATTCGAACATGGAGCCGCGGCCGAGTTGCGGCCACTGGAACTCGCGCAGCATCTCGTCGAGGGTGGTCGCGATCAGCCTTGCGCCGTCCGCGTTGTCGGCAAAGGAGAGGATCGTCGGCTCGCCGAACAGCGGCTCGAAGAGCTTGCGGCTGCGCCGGTAACGGGCGTCGATCAGCAATAGTTCCGACATGGTCAGCACCCAGCCGACCGTTTCCGGCTCGAAGGAAAAGCCGTGGACGACGCCGGCGGGGACGCAGACGACGGCGGGTGCATCGGCCCTCATGGTGCGGTCGTCGATCCAGACCGAGGCCGATCCGGTCGTCAGATAGACGATCTGGAACATCCGCCGGTGGGTGTGCGGCGTGATCTGCCATTCATAGAGCCGCGAGCGGGTGCGGATATCCTCGATATGGATGAACTGGGGGTCGTCGTCCGGCTGCTCGTCGCCGAAAAGCACATAGTGGGAAATCGTCTGAAGCGCCGGATCGTGTCGGGCCATGGCGGATCGCTTTCTTCTGAAACGTGCAAAAAGTACAAGACATATTCCATTTCGTCCATTCCACGGCGGCTCCTCCGTCCATACAGTTCAAGGTGGAACAAGAACAAATTGCACAATGATCCCGGGAGGAAACACGCGTGTTCCGCTTCGATCCCTATTCTCCGGCAAACGATGCCGACCCGTTCGACGCCTACAAGACGCTGCGCGACGAGTATCCGGCGTTCTGGTGCGAGGAGGCCGGCATGTGGGTCTATTCGCGCTATGACGACATCGTCTCGGCGCTGAACGACTGGCAGACCTATTCCTCGGCCAAGGGCAATCTCGTCGACGAGTTGCCGAACCGGGCCGGCGCCACGCTCGGCACCACCGATCCGCCGCGCCACGACCGGCTGCGCGCCCTGATCCAGAAGGCGATGACCAAGCGCGCCCTCGACGTCATTGTCGAGCCGACGCGGGGAATGTGCAAGAAGCACCTCGATGCCCTCGACGGCCGCAAGAGCTTCGACTTCGTTGCGGAATACTCCTCCAAGGTGACGGTCGACCTCCTGTTCGACCTCTTTGCGATGCCGGAATCCGGCCGCCAGACCGTGCGCGACAACGCCGTCCTGATGGTGCAGACCGATCCGGTCACCCGCCAGAAGGGGCCGGAGCACATCGCCGCCTATGAGTGGATGGCGAACTACGCCAACGAGCTGATCGCGGAACGCAAGAAGGCGCCGGGGGAAGATCTCCTTTCCAACTTCATCACCTCGGAAATCGACGGCGAGAGCCTTGCCGATCGGGAAATCCAGATGACGGTGACGACGCTGATCATGGCCGGTGTGGAGTCGCTCTCCGGCTTCCTCAGCATGATGGCCTACAATCTGGCGGAACAGCACGATGCGCGCCGGGCGCTCGTCGCCGACCCGTCGCTGATCCCCGACGCCATCGAAGAGTCGCTGCGCTTCAACACGTCGGCCCAGCGCTTCCGCCGCTGTCTGACGCGGGACGTGGAGAACCACGGCCAGCTCATGAAAGAGGGCGACTTCATCATGCTGGTCTACGGCTCGGGCAACCGCGACGCGCGGCGCTTTCAGAACCCCGACGTCTTCGACATCGCGCGCAAGCCCCGCGGCCATCTCGGCTTCGGCGGCGGGGTGCATGCCTGCCTCGGCGGGGCCTTGGCGCGGCTGGCGACGAAGATCGCGTTCGAGGAGTTCCTCGGCCGCTATCCGGAGTTCGAGCGCGTCGGCGAGACCACGAAATGGGTGCCGTCTTCCAACTTCCGCAGCCCGATGAAGCTGGAACTCACCGCCGCCTGAGGCCGCGACGACGGATCAAGGCGCCGGGCGACGGACTTTGTCGCCCGGACCGGTCCGCGCATTTCGGAGACCGATTTGATGCCGAAGGTAACCTATATTGAACATGACGGCCGCCGGTTCGAGGTCGACCTGCCGGAGGGCTGGAGCCTGATGCAGGGGGCGCTCCTCAACGGTGTCACCGGCATTGAGGGCGAATGCGGCGGCTCCTGCGGCTGCGCCACCTGCCATCTCTATGTGGACGAGGCCTTCGTCGACCGCCTGCCGGAGATCGCCGAGGCGGAAGACGAGATGCTCGACTGCACCGTGGCCGAGCGCGAGGCAAACTCCCGCCTCGGCTGCCAGATCAAGATGACGGCGGATCTCGACGGCCTCGTCGTCCGCCTGCCGGAGGAGCAGAGCTGACGGACCGGCCGCCGGCCGCGATCACGCGTCTTCCGGCGCAGGGGTCTCTCAGCGGTCCCCACTGCCGCCGCGACGCGCAAGCACCACCGCGAGAACCATAAGGCCGGCTGCGACGAGGAATGTCAGCCGCATGCCGGCCGCGACGGCAGCTCCCGAGGCCGTGGCGACCGGAGCCGCCGCCCCGAAGGCGAAGACGGCGCCCATGACCGAGGCGCCGGTGATGAAGCCGAGATTGCGCGACAGCGAGAGCATGCCGGAGACGACGCCGCGCCGGTCGTCGGCAACGCCGGTCATGACCGCGGTGTTGTTGGCGGCGAGGAAGAGCTGGTAACCGGGGGTGAGGACGGCAAGCGCGGCGACGTAGCCGGCAACGCCCGCGATCCCCGGCAACAGGGCCAGTAACAGGGCGCCGATTGCCATCTCCACAAGCCCGAAGACGGCCACCCGCGGTGCGCCGAAGCGATCGACGATGCGCCCGGCCGGAATGCCGGTCAGCGCCGAGACCACCGGGCCGACCGACATGACGAGGCCGACCATGGCCTCGCCGAGCCCAAGGCTGCGGGAGAGGTAGAACGGCCCGACCAGGAACGTTGCCATCATCACCGACGCGACCAGCAGATTGGTTACAAGGCCAGAGCGAAGGAAGCGGTCGGCAAAGGCGTTCAGGTCGATCAGCGGTGCGGCCGCGCGGGCCTCGATGTGCAGGAACAGGAGGATACCGGCGATCGCCGCAACGACGAGGACGGCGGTCCCGGCGCCTGTGGTCTCCCCGGCGGTTGTTGCCAGGGCGTAGGCGCCGAGCGCCAGCGTCAGAACGAGGGTGCCGGCGATGTCGAAGGCCCGCAGCTCCGGCCGTCCCGCCTGCCGGTCGCCGGGCAGATGCCGCAAGGCGAGGGCGGCCGCCGTGATCCCCATCACCACCATGACGAGGAAGATGGACCGCCATCCGGCGCCGGCGATGAGGGCGCCGCCGAGGGAGGGGCCAAGCGCGGTGCCGACCGCCGACATCGTCCCGAGCAGACCCATGGCGCTGCCGGTGCGATGGCTCGGCACTGCGGCGCGGACCATCGCCACCGTCAGCGCCAGGACGGCCGCCCCGCCGAGGCCCTGGATGCCGCGCGCGATCACGAGCACAAGAAGGTCGGGCGCGGCTGCGCAGACGACCGACGCCGCCGTGAAGACGAGGATGCCCACAACGAGCACCCGCCGCGGGCCGACGATATCGGCGAGCCGGCCGGCACCGACGCTGAACACGGTGACCGCCAGGAGATAGGCGAGGACCACCCATTGCACGGTGCCGAAGGGGGCCGCGAAGGCATGGGCGATGGTCGGCAGGGCGACATTGGCGCTGCTGATGCTGAGCGACGACATCAGCATGGCAAGCGCCAGACTGGCGAGCGCCCATCGCGTCGCGCCGGGGCTCGTGGTTGCGGCGGGATCGGCCGTTCGGATGTTCAAGATGCGCCTCCATTCTCTCGCGCGTCGGGTTTTCCCGAAAGCTAGGGAGGAGGCATCGATTGCGGAAGACACATCATTTGCATTCAATCAGTGCATCGAGCGCCATGTTATTTGCGGGAGGTCGTGGTAATCTCGCGCCATGGACCATCCCGATCTCAATCTGCTCGTCACGCTCGATGCCCTGCTCGCCGAGGGCAGCGTCGCCGGCGCGGCACGGCGGCTGCGGCTCAGCCCGTCGGCCATGAGCCGCGCGCTCGCCCGGCTTCGCGCGACGACCGGAGACCCGCTGCTGGTGCGGGCGGGGCGCGGCCTTGTGCCGACGCCCCGGGCGCTGGAGCTGCGCGAGGAGGTCGGGCCGCTGGTCGAGGCGGCGCTGGCCGCGCTCAGGCCGGCCGAAACGCTCGATCCGGCGCGGCTGGAGCGCACCTTCAGCATTCGCAGCCGGGAGGGGTTCACCGAGACCTTCGGGCCGGCACTCATCGCCCGCATCGCCCTTGAGGCCCCTGGCGTGCGCCTGTGGTTCCTGCCGAAGCCGGACAAGGACAGCGCAGCCTTGCGCGAGGGCACGATCGATCTGGAGATCGGCGTCGTCGGCGCCGACATGGGCCCGGAACTGCGCGCGAAGGCGCTCCTTCGCGACCGTTTCGTCGGCGTCGTCAGAAGCGGCCATCCGCTCGCTTCGGGCGTCGTGACGCCGGAGCGCTTCGCTGCCGCCGGGCATATCCTCGTCGCCCGTCAACGGCGCAAGACGGCCACCATAGACACCGATCTGGAGGCCCTCGGCCTTGCCCGCGAGGTTGCCGTCATCGTCGGCAGCTTTGCCACCGCCATCACCCTGGCGCGGGAAACCGACCTCGTCGCCTGCGTGCCGGAGCGCCATACCGAGACGCTCCGCACCGGGACGGCATGCTTTCCGTTGCCGGTCGGATCGGAGGAATTCACGGTATCGATGCTCTGGCATCCGCGGCTCGATGGCGATCCGGCCCATCGCTGGCTTCGCGACCTCGTGCATGCCGTCTGCACCGGCGCTCCTTCGACGCCCGACCTCGACGGACCCGTCGCGCGGCGGGCGGAAGGGCAGGGCTGATGTTCGAGGTAGTGTGTTGAGACCCCTTTGGGGCGGTGTCGGCAGGATTTGGTATTATTACAATTCCACTTGTGAAAAGCTTCCCGCGCACCTAGGCTTCCATGGCTTGGTCGTGGCGGTCGAAATTTCCGGCCCATATGTTCCGGGATGACTCCCAGTTCTCGAGGATGACCATCCACATTCCGCCTTCCACATCTGCCTGCCACGCCCGTTCATCTGAGCGCGTTCCCAGCAAGACGCGCTCCCAATAAAAATCAGCTCGTTTCTCCGGCCCGTCCGGCGAAATGCGGATGCTTTTTCACGTGCGCCTGCCTCCTTCCCGTCCGCGAGCGTTCGGCCGGAGGGGCGCTGTAGGGGGGTAAAATTCCATGTTCAAGAAATGCGTCGTGCTACTCGGCTTTCTTGCGGGCTCACTTGCCGCCACGACGGCGAGCGCCCAGGTCGGCCACCTTTTCTACAAGTCCTTTGGCCCCTTTAAGGTCAACAGGGACTTCCTGGGAGACAGCTTTGCCGGATGCAGCGCAACGATCCGCTCAAAGTCCGGTCAACTGCGCTTTCAACTGCAGACGTCGGGCAGCAAGAGCTTCCATTTCAAGAGCCCGAAGCGAATGGGGAACACGTCTTTTGCCAAGGTCGCTCGCTTCCCGGTCACCGTGATCCTCGATGGCAAGCAGCGCCTGGTGTTTCGCCAGCACTCCGTGCCGATGATGTTCAATGACGAGAAGCTGACGAGGGTCCCGTTCGACAAGGAGACCTCGGCTTTTCTGAACACCAAGAGGGCGATACGGATCAAGCAGGGCAAGCGGACGATGACCTGGAAATTTCCCAATGGCGCCATGAAGAATGCGCTGCTTGGCGTCTGGGACTGCGTTCAGAAAAACAATTAGCGGCGCCAGGTTGCGGACAAGGCCTCGCCTTGGCGGGGTGAGGAGAGCTCAGGGGTGGGGCCGGGCGCTCAGACCTCGTAGCCGGCCCGCTTCAGGGTTTCGGTGACGACCTCGATGTCGTCGCCCTCCAGCCCGCCGGCGATGCCGATGGCGCCGATGCAGGCGCCGTCGTAGAGCACCGGCGCGCCGCCGCCGATCATCGCGACCTTCGGGTGCTGGGAGAGGCCGGCGGCGAGGTGCGGGTTGTCGTTGAGCCGGCCCTTCCAGCCAGCTGTCGGCTTTTTGAAGCTGACGGCGGTATAGGCCTTCTTCTCGGAAAACTCCCGGGCCGGGAAGGGCGCACCGATCATGCGCTGGTAGACGAGCACGTGGCCGGCCGCATCGACGACGGTGACGTGGATCTTGAGGCTCTTTTCCAGGGCGACGTCGAGGGCCGTGTCGGCCAGTGTCTGGGCGGCCTCAAGCGTCAGGCTCTCGACCATGTGGCTGCGATCGGACATCGCGGTTTCCCCCAAAAGAATTCTCTCAAAACGAGAACGCCGGGCGTGTCCGTTGTGGACTGCCCGGCGGAGTGGTGCGTGGAAAGGGTCCGCTCAGGCGGCGTTTTCCAGGCAAAGAAGGCCGGACGCCGTGTTGGAGATCGGGATGTGGTAGTTGCTGTGCCGGGTCGTGACCTTCCCGGTCAGCGCGCCGCGCATGGCGAGCCACAGGATGAACTCGGCCCCTTGCGCGCCGGCCTCCAGGACCAGGTCGCGGATCGACATGTCGAGGAAGTGCTCGGGATCGTCGACGATCTTTTCCATGCACATCTGGTCGAAGGCCTTGTTGATGAAGCCGGCCCGCTGGCCGTCGAGCTGGTGCGACAGTCCGCCGGTGCCGAGGATCACGACCTTCAGATCCTCCGGATAGGACTCGATCGCCTTGCCGAGCGACTTGCCGAGATTGTAGCAGCGGCGCGGCGAGGGCAGGGGGTGCTGCACGGTGTTGATGACCAGCGGCACCGTCTTGATGCCTATATCGGCATAGTTCGGCCAGAACAGCTGCATCGGCACGGCAAAACCATGGTCGACCAGCATTTCCTGGCAGGTCACCAGGTCGAAATCGTCATGGACGAGGTTGTCGATCAGGTGCCAGGAGAAGGCCGGGTCGCCCTTGAAGGGAGCTATGGTCGGGATGCCCCAGCCCTCGTCGGCATTTTTGTATTCGGGTGCCGCGCCGATGGCGAAGGTCGGCTGCTTGTCGAGGAAGAAGTTGAGGCCGTGGTCGTTGTAGATGACGACGGCGACGTCCGGCTTGACCTCGTCGAGCCAGTCGCGCACCGGCGGATAGCCGTCGAAGAACGGCTTCCAGTACGGGTCTTCGAACATCTTGCGGGCAATGGCGTTGCCGATTGCCGGAATGTGTGAGGTGGTCAGTCCACCGACGATACGTGCCATGGTCGCTACTCCCCTGCGCGCCGCAGTTTTTCCTTGAATTCCTCGACCGACATGCCGGTCTGCTGGGCCCCGACGTCCTGGACGTTGAGGCCGTAGATGCCGGCGAATTTGGCGAGGTAATAGATGTTGCCGCCGGCGGCGATGAGGTCGAGCACGACCTTGTCGCGGACCGCCTGCTTCTGCTGGTCGTTGAGGCCGTACTTGTCCATGTAGGCCTCCTCGTCGGCGAGGAATTCCTCGCGGTTTTCCTTGTTGTTGAACGAGTAGCACATCTTGTTGAGGGCATAGCCCTTCATCGCCTGGGTCCCGTCGAACATGACGGTGCCCGGGATCGGCTCCTTGTGGTGCGGCATGGCGGTTCCTCTCCGTTAAGTCCTTGTCAGCTCCAGTAAAGGCGCAGGGGGTTGTCGACGAGCAGCGCCTGTTGTTGGTCTTTTTCCGGCGCAATCTTCGGGATGACGTCGACGAGCTTGCCGTCGTCCGGCATGTGGCTCTTCATGTTCGGGTGCGGCCAGTCGGTGCCCCAGAGCACCCGGTCGGTGAAGCGCCCGACCAGGAGCCTTGAGAACGGCACGACATCGCTGTAGTCGGGCGGCCCCTCGACGCTGAGCCGCTCCGGGCAGCTCACCTTGGTCCAAACCTTTTCTTCGTCGGCCATCAGGTCGACGAAGCGCTGGAAGTCGGGGTGGTCGACGCCCTTTGCGACATCCGGGCGGCCCATATGGTCGACGACGATGGTGGTCGGGATTTCTTTCAGGAACGGGATCAGCTCTTCCAGATCCTCGGCCTCGAAATAGACCACCACGTGCCAGCCGAGCTCGGCGACGCGGGAAGCGATCCCCAAGAACACCTCTTTGGGCGTGGCATCGACGAGGCGCTTGACGAAATTGAAGCGCACGCCGCGGACGCCGGCCGCATTCATCTCTTCAAGGTCCGCATCGCTGACGTCCGG
Source organism: Rhodobium gokarnense (assembly GCF_025961475.1). Classification (NCBI taxonomy): domain Bacteria; kingdom Pseudomonadati; phylum Pseudomonadota; class Alphaproteobacteria; order Hyphomicrobiales; family Rhodobiaceae; genus Rhodobium; species Rhodobium gokarnense. The sequence continues at coordinate 341,514 of NZ_JAOQNS010000004.1, forward strand.
GCCGACCGAGGCGACGCCGCGGGCAAGGTCGCCGGCGGTCTTCAAGGCATCGACAAGGGCGCGGTTGTCCTTGCCGTGGCAGGTCGCCTGGACGATGACGTTGCGCGAAAAGCCGAGGTGGTCGCGCAGCGCAAAAAGCTGCTCCTTGGAGGCATCGCACGGCGTGTATTTGCGCTCGGGTGCGAAGGGGAATTTGTCCGCCGGTCCGAAGACGTGGCAATGGGCATCGACCGCGCCGACCGGCGGCGTGAAGGCCGGCTTCGACGGGTTCGGGTGAAAGGGCATGTAGCTCATCAAAAACTCCGTTGCGCTCAGGGCGCAAAGACAATTCCGTCGAACAGCTTGCGCGCGGTGCGCAGGATCGCCGCATCGAGGACGGCGCCGTCGCCGTCGACCTCCACCACCACGGACATGGCGCCGATGGGGTGTTCGATCTCAAGCGTCTTGCGCGTGCCCTCCGGGATCTCGGCGATCTCGGCCGCGGGGCTGCCCGGCAGCATGCAGGCGGTGGCGACGCTGACGGCGCCGAGGACGCCGATGGACGCGTGGCAGCGGTGGGGGATGAAGGTGCGGGTCGATAGCACCCCGCCCTTGGTCGCCTTGGAGACCATCGTCATCTTCGGCACGGATTTTTCCGTCACGTCGCCGAGGTTCATCAGATGCCCGGCAGCAAGGCGGATTTTTTCCAGCCGCGCCTTCAGGGCCTCGTCCTCGTCGAGCTTCGCGCGGCTTTCCGTTCCCGTTATCCCGAGGTCCGAGGCGCGCATGACGACGACGGGCATGCCGTTGTCGATCATGGTGACCTCGACGCCCTCCACGACATCGACCGCATTGCCGGTCGGCAGCAGTGCGCCGCAGGTGGAGCCGGCCGTGTCCCGGAAGCTGACCGGAACGGGGGCCGCCGTTCCCGGCACGCCGTCGATGCAGGCATCGCCCCGGTAGGTGACGGTGCCGCCGGGCGTCTGGACCCTTGCGACGGCGATCTGGCCGGTGTTCTCCATATAGATGGTCACCGGCGTCTCGCCGTCCTTGGCGGCGACGAGGCCGCGCTCGATGGCGAAGGGGGCGATGCCGGCAAGGATGTTGCCGCAGTTCTGGGTGTCGGTGACGATGGCCTGGTCGACGAAGACCTGCAGGAACAGATAGTCGACGTCGACGCCGTCGCGCTCCGATTTTTTCACCACGCCGACCTTGGAGGTGAGCGGGTCGGCGCCGCCCATGCCGTCGATCTGGCGCGGGTCGGGCGATCCCATGACGCCGAGCAGGAACGCATCGCGGGCGGCAAGGTCGGCGGGTAGTTCGTTGGCTAAGAAATAGCCGCCCTTGGAGGTGCCGCCCCGCATCCACATGCAGCGAATGCCATCAGACATATTTGAGGCCCTTTTCCGCGAGCCGTTCGCGCATGCCGTAGATGTCGAGGCCGAGTTCGCCGGCCGTTAAGCGCTTGCGCTTGTCCTCTTCCTTGGCCTCGCGGTCCTGGGCCTTCTTCAGGACCTCCTCGGCCTCGGCAAGGGCAACGACGCAGACGCCGTCGTCATCGGCGACGATGATGTCGCCGGGATTGACCAGCGCACCGGCGCAGACGACGGGGATATTGACCGAGCCGACGGTTTCCTTGACCGTGCCTTGCGCATGGACCGCCTTCGACCAGACGGGAAAGCCCATCTCGGTGAGGTCGCGCACGTCGCGGACGCCGGCATCGATGACGAGACCGAGGCCGCCGCGGGCGCGCATGGAGGTGGCGAGAAGATCGCCGAAATAGCCGTCCTCGCAGGGGGACGTGGGGGCAAGGACGAGGATATCGCCGTCCTTGACCTGCTCGATCGCCACATGGACCATCCAGTTGTCGCCGGGAGGCGCGGAGATGGTGACGGCCGAGGCGCCGAGGCGGGCGCCGGAATAGATCGGCGTCATGTAGGGGGCAAGCAGCCCCTTTCGCCCCTGCGCCTCATGGACGGTGGCGACACCGCATTTGCCGAGCGCCTCGACGATCTCGCGGGGCGCGCGGGCGACGTTCCGAACGACAACGCCTCCCATCACAGTTCATCCACGGTGCGGGGATAGATCGACTGGAAGCCCTCGGCATATTTCGCCGCCCGGCCGCCGGCCTGGCCGCCGGAATTGCGGCGGAAGTGGTTGCCGCGGTTTTCCGCCACGTTGGTGTAGTAGGTCCACAAATGCTCCTGGCCCTGCATGCATTCGATGGCCGCACGCTTCTTGTCCCAGACCGGGGTGATGTCGAGGAAGACGTCGGGCTTCCAGCCCATCTGCTCGGTCTGGTGCGGCTCGAACAGGTAGAGCTGCGGGGCGCCCAGCACCTTCTCGCCCGGATTATGGCCCCAGGCCTGGGCGATCATCCGGCACTCCATGGCGACGTTGGTCGCGTACATGTGGTCGGTGTTATAGGGATCGTAGAGCGAGTGGCTCATCATGAAGGCCGGCTGGACCTTGCGGATCAGGTCGACGAGCTGGAACTTCTGGTCGCGGTCCAGGGCCAGCGGATAGTCGCCGGCATCGAGGAACTGGATGTCATGGGCGCCGAGGGCGGCGGCGGCGGCTTCGGCCTCGCCCTTGCGGGCGGCCTTCACCTTTTCCAGCGTCATGCCGTCCTGCTTCCACAGCTTTGCCGACTCGCCGCGCTCGCCGAAGGAGAGGCAGGCGATGGTGACCTCGTAGCCTTTTTCCTGGTGGAGCGCGATCGCGCCGCCGCAGCGCCAGACGAAGTCGGCGGCATGGGCACTGATTACGAGGGCGGTTTTTGTGTCGGTCATCGACGCCTCTTCATGTTTTGCGGGGCAGGGCCGGGATCGTTCCTGCATTTATCCCTGGGGGTGCGTGTGGCCGGGGATTAGTGCGATCGCTATCATCCGCAATCGGGGCGGAAAAGCTATTTGATTGTTTTTCATCCGCTATAAGAAACTGCTATATACGAGTGAATACGGAGCTGGCAGTTTTTAGGCACTCAAGAAAAAATGAATATGAGGGTTCCCAATTTCCGGCACCTGCGCGCGTTTCGCGAGGTTGCCGCCACCAGAAGCGTCAGCGGCGCGGCGGGACGGGTGCACCTCTCCCAGCCGGCGATCACCCAGGCGATCGCCAAGCTCGAGGAACAGCTCGGCACGGCCCTCTTCGAGCGGCGCAGCGATGGCATGATCCCGACCGAGACGGGGCTGATGTTCCTGGAGCGCTCGGAGCGGGCGCTCGGTTTCATTCGTAGCGGCGCACGCGAGGCCGTCAGAATCGGCGCAAAGAAGGGCGGCCGCGGCTTTGCCAATTTCGACCAGTTGCTGACGACGGCGCAGCTTCGCGCGCTCGTCGCGGTGTCGCGGGCCGGTAATTTCAGCCTCGCCGCGCGCAATGTGGGGATATCCCAGCCGACGCTGCACCGGGCGGCGCGGGACCTGGAGCGGCTCTCGGGTCTAGCGCTGTTCTCCAAGACCAGCCAGGGCATCGAGCTGACGCCGGCGGCCGTCGCGCTCTCCCAGGCGGTCAAGCTCGCCTTCGCCGAGCTGGAGCAGGGGTTTTCGGAAATCGAGGAAACGCTCGGCATCGATGCGGCGACGATCGTCGTCGGCGCCCTGCCGCTGCCGCGCGCCTATGTGCTGCCAGCGGCGATCAACCTTCTGACGCGCGAGCGGCCGGAGGTGCGGGTAAGTGTCGTCGACGGGCCCTATAACGACCTCTTCCACGATCTCCGCCACGGCGAGATCGACCTCCTCGTCGGGGCCTTGCGCGATCCCGTGCCGATCGACGACGTCTCCCAGGAAACGCTCTTTTCCGACCCGCTGCTGGTGGTCGCCCGCACCGACCATCCGCTGGCGGGCAAGGCGCGGATTACGCTCGACGATCTCGCCGCCTATCCCTGGGCCGTGCCGCGGGAAAACACGCCGACCAGGGCCTATTTCGACCGGCTGTTCTCCGGCCGGCCGATGCCGGCATCGATCGTGGAGTCGAGCTCCATGGTGCTGATCCGCGAGCTCCTTTTGAAGAGCGACCGGCTGACGCTGACCTCGGCGCACCAGATCCGCCACGAGCGCAACATGGGGCTTCTGGCGCCGCTCGATGTCGACCTGCCGGAGGGCATGTGGCGGCCGATCGGCATCACGCTCCGCCGCGGCTGGCGGCCGACCGTCACCCAGAACCGGTTCCTCGACTGCCTGCGCGAGGCTGGTCGTCTCAGCGCCGGAGGGGAGGCCGCGTGAGGGTTGCCAAAGCCCGCAAGGGGCTGCAAAAAGATACGGCAGATAACATTTTCTCTATTCAAAATTTGAATAGCGATGAAGCCTAATCAATTTCGGTCTTGAAAGTTTGAATGCTAAAAGACTGACAGGAACGTCCCGGAAAGTTCCAGAAGGTTCCTCGGGGAGATCACGTTCCACAACCAGAGAGAAAACGGTGCGACAGGCTCCGACGACAGATCATCCAGCGGCGTTCATCGGGTTCGGCGAAGCCGGCGAGGCCATCGCCTCGGGCTGGCTCGCGGAGGAGGGCGTCGATGCGGGCGCCGTCCGCGCCTATGACATCAAGACCGACAGCGATGATGCGGCCATCGCCGAAGGCAAGCGCGCCGACTATGCCCGCGTCGGCATCATCGGATGCGACAGCGCGGCCGACGCGCTCTCGGGTGCGGCGCTCGTCTTTTCCACCGTCACCGCCGACCAGGCGCGGATCGTGGCGGAGGGCGCTGCGGCGAATATCGCGAAGGGCGCGCTCTATTTCGACTGCAATTCCTGCTCGCCGGGCGCCAAGAGGAAGGCGGCCGAGGCGATCGAGGCGGCCGGCGGCCGCTATGTGGACACGGCGGTGGTGGCACCGGTCTATCCCAAGCGCCACAAGGCGCCGATGCTGATCAGCGGCCCGCACGCCGAGGCGGGCCTTGAGGCGCTTTCGAGCCTTGGCATGTCCGCGACCATCGTCGAAGGCGCCGTCGGGGCGGCCTCGTCGATCAAGATGATCCGCTCGGTCATGATGAAGGGGCTGGAGGCGCTGTTCCTGGAATGCGTGCTTTCCGGCCGGCGTGCAGGCGTCGACGAGGTGGTTCTGGCCTCGCTCGATGACACCTTCCCCGATTTCGGGTTCGCGCGCCGCGCCGCCTACATGCTGGAGCGGTCGGCGACGCACGGGCTTCGCCGGGCAGCGGAAATGCGCGAAGTGGCGGTGACCGTCGACGAATTGGGGCTGACCGGACGGATGGCCCGGGCGACCGTCGACTGGCAACAGCAGATCGGCGATCTCAAGATCAAGGCCGACTTCGGGACCGACGGGGAGGGGGACTACCAGGCGCTCGCCGATGCGCTGATCGCCAAGCTGATATCCAGGGAGGACGCGGCATGAGCGGCAACGACTACCACGACATCCCGGGGACCTTCGTCTTCGACGCCGAGCAGTCCCGGCAGGGCTATCACCTCAACATGTTCTGCATGTCGCTGCGGCAGGCAAAGAACCGCGAGGCGTTCCTTGCCGACGAGGCGGCCTATCTCGACCGATATCCGATGTCGGCGGAACAGCGCCAGGCGGTGCTGAGCCGCGACTGGAACGAGATGCTGCGGCTCGGCGGCAACATCTATTACACCTCGAAGCTGGCGGCGACCGACGGCATCACCTTCCAGGACCTTGCCGCGATCATGACCGGCATGGACCGCGACGCCTATCGCCAGATGATGGTCGCGGGCGGCCGGCCGATCGAGGGCAACCGGACCAAGGGAGACTGGGACAATGGCTAAGATTGTCGGCGGATACGCCACCTCCCATGTGCCGGCGATCGGCGTTGCCATCGACCAGGGCAAGACCGAGGAGCCCTACTGGCAGCCGGTGTTCTCCGGCTACGAATGGTCGAGGAAGTGGATCGAGGAGCTGAAGCCGGACGTTGCCTTCGTCGTCTACAACGACCATGCGACGGCGTTCTCGCTGGAACTGATCCCGACCTTTGCGCTCGGCTGCGCGGCGGAATACCAGCCCGCCGACGAAGGCTGGGGCGCGCGGCCGGTGCCGACGGTGCACGGCCATCCGGAACTTGCCTGGCACATCGCCCAGTCGGTGATCCTCGATGAGTTCGACATCACCATCGTCAACGACATGGAGGTCGACCACGGCCTCACCGTGCCGCTGTCGCTCGCCTTCGGCCAGCCGCATGCCTGGCCCTGCGCGGTCATTCCGCTGGCCGTCAACGTGGTGCAGTACCCGCCCCCGACGGGCAATCGCTGCCTGCAGTTCGGCAAGGCGATCCGAAAGGCGATCGAGAGCTTCCCGCACGACATGCGGGTGGTCGTCTTCGGCACCGGCGGCATGTCGCACCAGCTCCAGGCCCAGCGCGCCGGGCTGATCAATCCGGAATTCGACCAGAAGTTCCTCGACCTCCTGGTGCACGATCCGGCGGCCGCGGCGGCGATCCCCCATGTGGACTATCTACGCGATGCCGGCTCGGAGGGCATCGAACTGGTCATGTGGCTGGTGATGCGCGGCGCGCTCGGCGATAACGTGACCGAACTGCACCGGCACTACCACGTCCCGGCCTCCAATACGGCCGTCGGGCACCTGGTGCTGGAGCCGAAATGACCTTGCAGCGTGCGCGACCGAACGGGGCCGCGCCGCAAACCGACCGAATGGGGCATGTGGCGCGACGATCGTCGACCGCGGCATGCCCTCCAGAAATTCAATTGGAGCTCTATCGATGAAAATCTGTGTTGCTGGCGCCGCCGGAGCCTTCGGGCGAAAGCATCTCGATGCGCTCGCCAAGATCGACGAGGTCGAGGTGACCTCCGTCGTCGGCGGCGGACCGGACGACATCGACGCCTTTGCGGCCGAGCGCGGTATCCCGCACGCCACCAAGGACCTCGCCGAGAGCCTTGCCCGCGACGACGTGGAGGCGGTGATCCTTGCCACCCCGACCCAGATCCATGCCGCCCAGGCGATCCAGTGCATGAAGGCCGGCAAGCATGTGCTGGTCGAGATCCCGATGGCCGACAATCTGGCGGATTCCCGGGAAGTCGTGAAGGTCCAGCAGGAGACGGGCAAGACCGCCATGGCCGGCCATGTTCGGCGCTTCAACCCGAGCCACCAGTGGATCCACAACAAGATCAAGGCCGGCGAGATCAAGGTGCTGCAGATGGACGTGCAGACCTATTTCTTCCGCCGCTCCAACCTCAATGCGCTCGGCGAGCCGCGCACCTGGACCGACCATCTCCTGTGGCACCACGCCTGCCACACGGTCGACCTCTTCCAGTACCAGACCGGCGAGGCGGCGTCGGAGGCGATGGGCGTGCAAGGGCCCGTGCATCCGGAGCTGGGCATCACCATGGACATGGGCATCGTCATGAAGGTGCCGTCGGGGGCGCTCTGCACCCTGTCGCTTTCCTTCAACAATGACGGCCCGCTCGGCACCTATTTCCGCTATATCTGCGACAACGGAACCTACATCGCCCGCTACGACGACCTCTTCGACGGCAAGGAAGAACAGATCGATCTTTCCGGCGTCGCCGTCTCCAACAACGGCATCGAGCTGATCGACCGGGAGTTCGTCTCGGCCATCGGGGAAGGCCGTGAGCCGAACGGATCGGTTGCGCAGTGCCTGCCGGCGATGGAAACTCTCGACAAGATCGAGAAGTCATTTCAGTCCTAGATGGGCCAGTCCTAAGCCAGCCAGTCCTTGGCGATATCAGCGGAGACAGTCTTGCAGCAGCGCAAACTCGGCCCCTTCGACAGTTCCGCGGTCGCCGTCGGCTGCATGAACCTGTCCCACGCCTACGGCACGCCGCCGGGCGAGGAGGCCGGGTCGGAGCTGCTCCTGAAGGCGCTCGACCGCGGCTACACCCTGTTCGACACGGCCGCGCTCTACGGCTTCGGCGCGAACGAGAAGCTGGTCGGCAGGACGCTGTCGGCGCGGCGCGACGAGTTCCTGCTCGCCAGTAAGTGCGGCATGGACAGGAACGACGAGGGCAAGCGTGAGATCAACGGCCGGCCGGAGGTCATGCGCCGCACGGTGGAGAACTCGCTGAGGAATCTCAACACCGACGTCCTCGACCTGTGCTACCTGCACCGCTGGGACAAGAGGGTGCCGATCGAGGAGAGCATCGGCGCGCTTGCCGATATGGTCCAGGAAGGCAAGCTCCGCACGATCGGCCTGTCGGAGGTCTCGGCCGCCACCGTCAAGAAGGCGCACGCCGTCCACCCCGTGACGGCGGTGCAGTCGGAATATTCGCTGTGGACGCGCAACCCGGAGATTGGCGTCATCGAGGCCTGCGCGGAGATCGGCGCGGCCTTCGTCGCCTTCTCGCCGCTCGCCCGCAAGTTTCTCACCGGCACGCTGCGGGACGTCGCCGTCCTGGAGGACAAGGACCTGCGCAAGGGCATGCCGCGGTTCCAGCCGGACACCTATGCCAAAAACCTTGCGCTCCTCGACGGCTTTGCCGAAATCGCCAGGGACACCGGCTGTTCCATGGCCGAGCTGGCGCTTGCCTGGGTGCTCGCCAAGGCCGACCACATCATCGCGCTGCCCGGCACCACCAGTCTCGACCACCTGGCGGAAAATGCGGGCGCGGCGGAGATCGCGCTGACGCCGGAGACGATTGCCCGCTGCGAGGCGCTGATCAACGAGAAGACGGTGCACGGCCCGCGCTATCCGGCCGGCACGCAACAGGAAATCGATACGGAGGAGTTCGCGGAAAGCGAACTCTGACGACCGCAACCACCGGACGGACGCGCCAAGAAAAAAACCGTCCGGATGACACCTAAGGAAACCCAAAGGGAGAGCACAATGAAAAAGATTCTGATGACTGCCGCAGCGGCGACGGCCGTTGCGCTCGCCAGCTTCGTGCCGGCCAGTGCCGCCGACGTCACCATCCGCCTCGGCCATCTGTGGCCGTCCGTCGCCGGCATCCACAAGGACCTCCTGGTGAAGTGGGGCGAGAAGGTCGAGGCCGATTCCGAGGGCCGCATCTCGGTCGAGATCTATCCGTCCTCGACGCTGGCGAAGCCGCCGGCACAGTATGATGCGGTGACCACCGGCATCATGGACGCCACCATGACCATCCAGGGCTATTCGGCGAACCGCTTCCCGCTGACCCAGATCGTGGAACTGCCGGGCCTTGCCAAGAACGGCCGGCACGGCTCCTGCATCCTGCAGGGCCTTTATGACGAGGGCCTGCTCGCCGACGAGTACACCGATACCCATCCGCTGTTCCTGATGACGCACGGACCGGGCCTGATCCATACCGCGGAAAAGACCGTCAAGGTGCCGGGCGATCTGGCCGGCCTGCGCATCCGCCGGCCCACCACCGTCGTCGCCAAGCTCCTGGAAGACTTCGGCGCCCAGCCGGTCGGCATGCCGGCCCCGGCGTCCTACCAGTCGATGCAGCGCGGCGTCATCGACGGCGTGGCGCTGCCCTGGGAGGGCGCGCTGGCGTTCCGCCTCAACGAGCTCGCCGAGCACCACACCGAGGTCGGCGGCCTCTATACCCTTTCCTTCGTCGTCACCATGAACAAGCGCGTCTATGACGGCCTGCCGGACGATCTGAAGAAGGTCATCGACGACAACAGCGGCAAGGAATGGTCCGGCAAGGGCGGCGACGTCTTCGATGCGCTCGACGTCAAGGGCCGCAAGCAGGCCGAGGAGGCCGGCCACGAGATCATCGAGGTCGAGGGCGGCATCGAGAACCCGGACTGGAAGCCGGCGCTGACCGGCGCCACCGAAGCCTATATCAAGGAGCTTCAGGACAAGGGCCTGCCCGGCCAGAAGGTCTATGACCGGGCCCTGGAACTGGCCCAGAGCTGCCTGTAGGCCGCCGGACGAGGGGAGTTAAGCGATCGTGCGCCTCGCAATGAACGTCGTCCGCCGCATCGCGCACGCCATGCACATGGTGGCCGGCGTTCTCCTCATCGTCATGGCCGTGACGGTGCTGATCGAGGTCGTCACCCGCGCCCTGTTCGGGGCGACGGACGGCGCCCTCGATCTGACCATCCGCGGCGGCGTGGAGATCGTCAGCTACAGCCTCCTGTTCATGGTGCTGTTCGCGCTGCCCTATTCGGTCAGCCGCGGCCAGGTCATCGTCGACCTTTTCACCGAGAACATGAGCGAGCGGCTGAAGATGCTGCTCGCCGGCATCTATACGCTCGGCTTCAGCTTCCTGGGGTTCGCCATGGCCACCCGCTTCTACGAGAGCGTCGGGCGGGTCGCCATGACCGGCGAGACCACCCAGGACCTGCTGATCCCGCTCACCTACATCTACGCGATCAGCGCGTTCGCCACCTTCATGCTCGGCCTGCGCGGCCTGTTCGTTGCGATCGATGAAATCGGCAAGGGGCTGAAGACCTCATGAGTGCGTCGGTGATTGGGTATATCTGTATCGCCGGCATGCTGGCGCTGATCGCGGTCCGTTGTCCGGTCTCGCTGGCCATGGCGGCCACCGGCTTTATCGGCTTCGGCCTCATCGTGGCGTTCCCGCCGGCCTTTTCGATCCTCGATACCGGGCCGTTCGAGACGCTGACCAATTTCGATTTCAGCCCGATCCCGATGTTCATCCTGATGGGTGTGTTCGCCTCCAAGGCGAAGATGTCGGCGGAGCTGTTCTCCGGGGCGCGGACGCTGTTCGGCGGCTGGCGGGGCGGAATGGCGCTTGCCGCGGTCACCTCATGCGGCGTCTTTTCCGCGATTTCCGGCTCGTCGCTGGCGACCGCCGCCAGCATGGCCCGGGTCGCCCTGCCGGAGATGCGAAAGCGCGGCTACGCATCGTCGCTGGCGACGGGAACGCTCGCCGCCGGCGGCACGCTCGGCATCATGATCCCGCCGTCGATCGCGCTCTTGCTCTATGCGCTGATCACCGAGCAGTCGGTCGGCCAGATGTTCATCGCCGGCATCATGCCGGGCATCCTCGGGCTTATCCTCTACTGTGTGGCGATCGCCATCCTCGTCGCCCTCAGGCCGAACCTTGCAACGCCCGGCGATCCGACGACGCTGAAGGAAAAGATCGTCGGCCTGAAGGGCCTTGCCCCGTTCGGCGGCATCTTCGCCTTCATCATCGGCGGCATCTATGGCGGCTTTTTCACGCCGACCGAGGCCGCCGCCGTCGGCGCCGCCGGCACCTTCTTCATCGCCCTTTTCCGCGGCATGACGCTGGCCCAGTTCCGCGAGGCGATCGAGGAGACGCTGTTCCTCTCGGCCATGATCTTCTTCATGATCATCGGCGCGGAGATCTTCGGCACCTTCCTGACGGTGTCGCGCATCTCCTTCACGCTGGTCGAGTTCGTCGGCGGGCTCGGCCTGCCGCCCTACGCCATCCTCCTGGCGGTGCTGCTGCTCTACATGCTGCTCGGCTGCGTCATGGACAGCATCGCCATGCTGCTCCTGACCGTGCCGGTGGTGTACCCGATCGTCATTGCGGCGGGCTTCGATCCGATCTGGTTCGGCGTCATCTCGGTCATCACCGTGGAACTCGGCCTGATCACGCCGCCGGTCGGCATGAATGTCTTCGTCATCAAGACCGTTGCGCCTGAGGTCCCGATCCGGGAGATCTTCAAGGGCGTCTTCCCGTTCGTCCTTTCCGACATGGTCCGGCTCGGTCTTCTCATCCTCTTCCCTTGGCTTGCGCTCGGATTGCTCTAGGATTTCATCATATGATCGAATCCAAATGGTCACAGGAATACAGCGTCGGCGACGAGGCCATCGACGACGATCACAAGGGCCTGTTCGAGCTCATCGACATGCTGCAGCATGCCGATCGCAGCGAAATCGACATGGCCGAGATCATCGCCGAGCTGGAGGATTACGCCGAGGAGCACTTCGCGCGCGAGGAGATCTACATGCGCGAGGAGGGCTTCCCCGACCTCAAGCACCATATCGAGGAGCACAAGGCGTTCGTCGAATGGCTTGAGACCATCAAGAAGACCTACCGGCGGGCCGCGGAAAGCCCGTTCCAGGTCGGCGAGGTGGTCAACGACTTTCTGGTGGAATGGCTGCGCAACCACATCATGACCGAGGACATGAAGTACCGCGACTATATCCTCGCCAAGAAGAAAGAGCCGGCCTGACGCCTCGCGCCGGGCCCCGGCGTTCATTCCATCCCGATATGTGACGGCCGATGCGGCGACGGGGAGGGTGGTTGCCGCCGCTCGGCCTCTCGATGAACTGCCGCTGTTACAGGTGATTGAGCGGGTAGCGGCGCGGCCGGAGCCCACCCTGGAACCAGGTCACGAAACTCTCGATCGAGAACACCGGCAGGCCGGTGGTGACCCTGATGTCGTCGGCATAGGGCATCATGTTGGTGCATTCCAGGACGATGGCGCCGAGGTCGGGATTTCCCGCCTGCAGGTCGCGGGCGGCCTCCACATTGTCGCGGCGGGCGGCCTCCACATCCATTTCCATTTCGTCGGACAGGACGACGCGGCTGAACTCCCGGCCGCGTTCGGTCGAGCCGATCGGCGTGTCGAGCGGCACGTTGGCCTTGGTCAGGTGCTCCTCGGTCAGCGTCGAGCCGGAAATCGTCAGGATGCCGGCGCGCCGGCCCTTCGGCAGGAGCTGGTTGACGAGGTTGACCTGCATCAGGGACGAGGTGGCAACGGGCACCTCCACGGCATCGGCCAGCTCCTGCTGGAACAGCGACAGGAAGCCGCAATTGGTGGTGATGCCGTCGACGCCGTCGGCAACCAGATCGCGGGCCGCCCGGATGAAGGCATCGAGCAGGCCCTCGGCCCGCTTGCGCACCACCCGGTCCGGCGAGGCTTCGCGCACCACCCGGTAGAGCACCGGGAAAGGCCAGGTCTCGGCATTGCCCATGTCCCCGGGGATGCGCGGAAACTTGGCATCCAGCATCAGAATGCCGACGGAAGCGCCATAGATCGATTTGCCACCCGTTACCCTCATGGGAACTCCTTTCAGTTGCTTGACCCCATGGCCAAGGCCGTGCCTACTCTTAATGGTCCGGGACAACGATACCACCAAAAGGTCAGGGCATAAGGAGTTCCAGCGTCACATGGGCCAGGCCTTTTCCAACCAGTTGACCGGGGCGGAGGCGATGGTCCTCATGCTCCAGCGCCACGGCGTCAAGCACATGTTCGGGCTTTGCGGCGACACCACGCTGCCGTTCTACGATGCGCTCTCCCGGCTCGACCACGGCATCACCCATTTCCTGACCCGCGACGAACGGCACGCGGCCTATATGGCCGACGGCTATGCGCGCGTGACCGGACGGCCCGGCGTCTGCGAGGGCCCGTCGGGGGGCGGGGCGACCTACATCCTTCCCGGTGTCGTCGAAGCCAACGAGAGCTCGATCCCGATCCTTGCCATCACCACGGACGTCTCGACGACGTCGCGCGGCCGCTATGCGCTGACCGAGCTTGACCAGACGGCGCTGTTCCGGCCGCTGACCAAATGGAACGCCTCGCTGGACGATGCCGGCCGGCTGCCGGCGATGGTCCGGGCCGCGTTCCGGGCGATGACCACCGGGCGGCCGGGGACGGCGCATCTGGCGTTTCCGTTCGACACCCAGAAGGCGCCGGTCGACGGCGAAGAGATCTGGGTCGACGACCGGCACAGGACGTTTCCGGCGGAACCCGCCGCGCCCGATCCGGCGGCTATCCGGGAGGCGGCGAAGCTTCTCGCCAATGCGCGCTCCGCCGTCCTCGTCTGCGGCGGCGGCCCTGTGATTTCGGGTGCTGCGGCCGAACTGAAGGCGCTTGCCGACCGGCTCGACCTGCCGGTCGCGACCTCGGTATCCGGCCAGGGGGCGATCGCGGAGACCGATCCCCAGGCGCTCGGCGTCGTCGGCTCCAATGGCGGGGTCGCGGCCACCCGCGCCGTCGTCGATGCCGCCGACCTCGTCGTCTTCATCGGCTGCCGAACGGGTTCGGTGACGACGGAGCGCTGGCGCTCGCCGCCGCCGGGCCGCCCGGTCATCCATATCGACAGCGATCCGATGGTGATTGGCGCCAATTATCCGACGGAGGTCGCCATAGCGGCCGACGCGCGGCTCGCGCTTGCAGCCCTCAACGCCGAACTGGAGGCAATGGGCGCGGCCGAGTCCCAGGACGGGCGCGCGCGGGCAGAGGCCGCCTGGCGGGCGAAGCTCGCCGAGTTCGCGCCGCTGGCGGCGAGCGCCGAGACGCCGATCCGCCCGGAGCGGGTCATCCAGGCGCTTTCCGACCTCCTCGATGACGACGCCATCATCGTTGCCGATCCGGGAACGCCGTGCCCCTATTTCTCCGCCCACTATCGCTGGCGCAAGGCCGGGCGCCACTTCATCACCAATCGCGGCCATGGCGGGCTGGGCTACGCCCTCGGGGCCGCCATGGGCGCCCATGTGGGGCGGCCGGACGTCAGGACCGTGGCGGTGATGGGCGACGGCTCCTTCGGCTTCTGCGTCGGCGAGTTCGAGACGATCACGCGGCACCGGATGCCGATCACCTCGATCGTCTTTTCCAACTCCGTCTTCGGCTGGATCAAGGCCGGCCAGAATTCCGGCTTCGGCCAGCGCTTCTACAATGTGGACTTCTCGCGCACCGACCATGCCGCCGTGGCGGCCGCCTACGGCATCAAGTCGTGGCGGGTGGAGGATCCGGAAGACCTTTCGGGCGTGCTGAGAGAAGCGCTTGCCCATGATGGGCCGACGCTGGTCGACGTGATTTCCCAGCCGTTGCACGAGGCGGCGGCGCCGGTCTCGGAATGGGTGGCCTGAGCCGGTGCGACAGTATTCATCGATAATTTATCGATGTTTTCTTGTTAAAAGACCCGTCGGTGATACGATGACCGCAATAGGCGCAAAAGCGCCAGGGGAACAACATGGCTGAGGGTGCAACAGACCGGGAGGCCGGCCGCAAGACAATTGCGGTCGTCGGTGCGGGGATTGTCGGCGTGGCGAGCGCGCTGTGGCTGCAGCGCGACGGCCACGACGTGGTGCTGATCGACCGGGGAGAGCCGGGCGACGGTACGAGCTACGGCAATGGCGGCATCCTTGCCTCCTGCGCCGTCGTGCCGGTGACCGTGCCGGGGCTGTTCCTGAAGGCCCCGAAGATGCTGTTCAGCCCGAACGAGCCGCTGTTCCTGAAATGGTCGTACCTGCCGAAGCTGATGCCCTGGCTGCTGCGCTATATCAGCCACGCCAACGCCAGGGACACCAAGCGCATCGCCGAGGCGCTTTGCCCGATCATCGGCGACAGCCTTGCCGACCACCAGGCGCTGGCCGCCGGCACGCCGGCGGAAAAATGGCTGGTGCCGAGCGACTATCTCTATCTCTACCGCAACCGCGCTCATTTCCAGGAAGACGCCTTCGGCTGGTCGGTGCGCAAATTCCATCGCTTCGAATGGGATGAGCTGGAGGGGCCTGAATTCCAGGCCTATGACCCGGTGTTCGCAAAGGAAATCGGGTTTGCCGCGGTGCTGAAGAACCACGGGCGGATCGCCGATCCGGGGCGCTATGTGAAGGACCTTGCTGCCCATTTCGTCGCAAACGGCGGCAGACGGATCACCGCCGAGGTCTCCGATTTCGTTCGGGAAAACGGCAAGGTAACGGGCGTGCGCGCGGCCGGTGAGACGATCCCGTGCGAGGCCGCGGTTCTGGCGACGGGCGTCTGGTCGAAGGGGCTGACGGCAAAGCTCGGCCTTACCGTGCCGCTGGAAAGCGAGCGCGGCTATCACATCGAGCTCTTCGAGCCGAGCGTCATGCCGAAATCGCCGTCGATGATCGCGTCGGGCAAGTTCGTCGCAACGCCGATGGAGGGCCGGCTCCGGCTGGCCGGCATCGTGGAGTTCGGCGGCCTTGAGGCATCGCCCTCGCGCGCGCCGTTCGATCTTTTGATGCGCAACATCAAGGCGGCGATCCCCGGCATCACCTGGAAAAAGACCGAGGAATGGATGGGCCACCGGCCGGCACCGTCGGACTCCATCCCGCTGATCGGCCCGGTGCCGGGCGCCAAGAACGTCTATCTCGGCTACGGCCACCACCATGTGGGCCTCACCGGCGGGCCGAAGACCGGCCGACTGCTTTCCCAGATGATTTCCGGCAAGACGCCGAATATCGACCTTGCACCCTATGCACCTTCGCGATTTCAATAGGATCAGGCGGACCAGTATGCCGTCCAATAGAGGGAGAACACCGATGAAACGACTTGCAACGCTTCTTGCGACGACTGCACTCGTCGCGGTCGGCGCCACGTCCGCCCTGGCGGAGAAGTGGGATATGCCGCTCGCCTATGCCGCGACCAACTTCCATTCCGAAAACGCCGCCGAATTCGCCGCCTGCGTGACCAAGGGCACCGACGGCGCCATCGAGGTCGTCACCCATCCGTCCGGCTCGCTGTTCAAGGGCAACGAGATCAAGCGCGCCGTGCAGACCGGCCAGGCGCCGATCGGCGAACGGCTCCTTTCCGCCCACCAGAACGAGAACCCGATCTTCGGCGTCGATTCCATCCCGTTCCTGGCGACCTCGTTCGATGCCCATGAAAAGCTCTGGAAGGCGGCGCAGGACACCGTCACCAAGGCGCTCGAAGAGCAGAACCTCGTCTATCTCTATTCCGTGCCGTGGCCGCCCCAGGGGCTTTACGTCAACAAGCCGGTGGACTCCGTCGCCGACCTCAAGGGCATCAAGTTCCGCTCCTATTCCACCGCGACGGCCCGCATGGCCGAGCTGACCGGCATGCTGCCGGTGCAGGTGGAAGCGGCCGAGCTCAGCCAGGCGCTCGCCACCGGCGTTGCCGAGGCCTTCATCTCGTCGGGCGCCACCGGCTACGACCGCAAGGTCTGGGAGCACCTGTCGCATTTCTACGAGGTCGACGCCTGGCTGCCGCGCAACGCCATCTTCGTCAACAAGGATAGCTGGGACGGGCTCGACGAGGCGACGCAGACCGTGTTCCGCGATTGCGCCGCCACCGCCAAGGCCAACGGCCTGCAGCGCTCCAAGGACTACACCCAGTTCACCCTCAACGGCCTGAAGGAAGGCGGCATGACCGTCGGCCCGGCGAGCGACACGCTGGTCAAGGAGCTGAAGGAGATCGGCGAGACCATGACCAACGAATGGCTGGAAAGCGCCGGCGAGGAAGGCAAGGCCGTCATCGACGCCTACAAGGCCATGTAACCGCGCTTGCTTTGGGGACCGGCGCCGCGCCGCCGGTCCCTTTGCGCGCGGACACCGGATCTCGAACCAGACGGGGGCTTCATGGCGGCGATCGGCCGGACGCTGAGGCGCGTTCTCGACCTTCTCTATCTCGGCGGCGGCGTCATCGCGGCGCTCTTCATGATCGCCATCCTCGTCATCATCGTCCTGCAGATGCTGGCGCGCTGGACCGGCCACGTCTTTCCCGGCGCCACCGACTATGCCGGCTACTGCATGGCCGGGGCGTCGTTCTTCGCCTTCGCCTACGCGCTCAACCACGGCGCCCATATCCGCGTCTCGATCCTCCTCAACGCGCTCGGCAAGCGTCGGCGCTGGCTGGAGATCTGGTGCTTTGCCATCGGGGCCGCGGCGGCGACCTATTTCGCCTGGTATGCCGTGCGCGGCACCTACTGGTCGCACAAGCTGAACGACATCAGCCAGGGGCTCGACGCGACGCCGGTCTGGATCCCGCAGCTCTCCATGGCGGCCGGAACGGTGCTCCTCGCCGTCGCCTTCTGGGATCACCTGATCCGCCTCCTCATCACCGGCCAGCACGGCATTACCGCCGACACGGTCGACCAGAGCCACGGCGAATAGGGGCGAACCCATGGAACAGCTTGCGCCGATCGCGATCTTCCTTTTCGTTCTTTTCCTCTTGCTCGGCACCGGGGTCTGGGTCGGGCTGGCGCTCCTCGGCGTCGCCTTCGTCGGCATGGAGCTTTTCACCAGCCGCGGGCCCGGCGATGCCATGATCACCACGATCTGGACGTCGTCCTCGTCCTGGACGCTGACGGCGCTGCCGCTGTTCATCTGGATGGGCGAGATCCTCTACCGAACACGATTGTCCGAGGATATGTTCCGCGGCCTGTCGCCCTGGATGGCGCGGCTGCCGGGCGGGCTCATCCACACCAACATCGTCGGCTGCACCGTGTTTGCCGCCGTCTCCGGATCGTCGGCGGCGACGCTGACGACCGTCGGCAAGATGTCGATCCCGGAGCTGCGCCAGCGCAACTATCCCGAACACATGATCATCGGTACGCTCGCCGGCGCCGCCACGCTCGGCCTGATGATCCCGCCGTCGCTGACGCTTATCGTCTATGGCGTCTCGATCAACGAATCCGTCACCAAGCTGTTCATGGCCGGCGTCCTTCCCGGCATCGTGCTGGCCGCCATGTTCATGACCTATGTGGCGGTCTACTCGAAAGTGGCGCGCAACTTCGACCCGACGCCCGACCCGGAGATGAGCCTCTGGGAGAAGCTGAAGAACTCGCGCTTCCTGATCCCGGTCATCTGCCTCATCCTGCTCGTCATCGGCTCCATGTATCTGGGCTTTGCGACGGCGACCGAAGCGGCCGCCTTCGGCGTCATCGGCTCGCTGGTACTCGCCGCCGGCCAGCGCTCGCTGACCTTTTCCACCTTCATCGAGAGCCTGATGGGCGCGACCCGGACCTCGGCGATGATCGCGCTCATCCTCGCCGGTGCCGCCTTCCTGTCGCTCTCCATGGGCTTCACCGGCCTGCCGAGGAGCCTTGCCACCTTCATCGGTTCCATGGAGCTGACGCGGTTCGAGCTCCTGATGGCGCTCCTCGTCTTCTACATCGTGCTCGGCTGCTTCCTCGACGGCATCTCCTCGGTCGTTCTCACCATGGCCGTCATCGAGCCGATGATCCGGGCGGCCGGCATCGACGTCATCTGGTTCGGCATCTTCATCGTCGTCGTCGTGGAGATGGCGCAGATCACGCCGCCGATCGGCTTCAACCTCTTCGTCCTGCAGGGCATGACCGACCACGAGATGAACGTCATTGCCCGCGCCGCCTTTCCGATGTTCCTGATCATGGTGGTGATGGTCTTCGTGCTGATCGCGTTCCCCGACCTCGCCACCTGGCTGCCGGACAACATGCGCACGCGGCCGGGCGGCTAGCACGATGGGGGCAGGGCACATGAACGGGGCTGCCCGCCGGCGCGGCCGGCCATGATCGCGCGTCTCTTGCGCCTCCTTGCGGCGAACGGACGGATGGTGCTCGTCGCCGGGCTCGTCTGCGGCGTCGGCCTGCCGGACCTTGCCGCGGCGATGAAGCCGTACCTGCCGGAGATCGTTGCCGCGCTCCTCTTCATCGCCGCGTTCCGGATCGGCCCGCGCGAGGCGGCGGGAAAGCTGCGCGACCTCGGTTCCGGCGCCGGCATCGTCGGGCTCTACCAGCTTCTCCTGCCGCTCGGCCTTGCCCTCGGTTTTCTGTTCCTTGGGGTTTCCGCGCCGCTTGCCGCCGGCCTCGTTTTGATGGCTGCAGCACCGTCGATTTCCGGCAGCCCGAACCTGACGCTGCTTGCCGGCAGCGATCCGGCGCCGGCCCTCAGGCTCCTGCTGATGGGAACGGCGGCCGTGCCGCTGACGGTCGTTCCCGTCTTCTGGGTGACGCCGGCGCTCGGCGATGCGGGCGTCGTCGCGGCTGCGGCCTTGAGGCTCCTCGTCCTCATCCTCGGGGCGGGTGCGGCGGCCTTTGCGCTACGCCGGCTGATCCTGAAAAATCCGACGCCGGAGGCGCTGCAGGTCGTCGACGGCGTCTCCGCCCTGGCGCTCGCCATTGCCGTCGTCGGCCTGATGGCCGCGGTCGGCCCGGCGCTCCGCGAGGAGCCCTTGCGGCTTGCCGCCACGCTCGCTTTCGCCTTTGCCGCCAATTTCGGGCTTCAGATCGCCGCCTTCGTGATCCTCGGCGCGCTCGGCGTTAAGCGCGAGCGGGTGGCGTTTTCCATCGTCGCCGGCAACCGCAACATCGCGCTCTTTCTGACCGCGCTTCCGGCGGCGATCACCGACCCGCTGCTCCTCTTCATCGGCTGCTACCAGATCCCCATGTACCTGACGCCGCTGATTCTCGGCCGGCTCTACGCCGGGGCGAACGCCGACGGCCCCCGGGCATGAAAACGGGCCGGCGCTGTCCCGCCGGCCCGCAGATGCAGCACAACGTGGCGCCGTTAGTGGGTCTTGGCGAAACGCATGCCGCGCTTCACCTCGTCGATCGCCATGTCGGTCAACTGGATCGCCTTGACCCGGTGGCCGCCCTTGTTGCGGCTGGCCTTTTCCAGCTCCCTGCGGGCCTCGAGCAGGTGCTGGATGGCGCGCTCCATGAAGACCTGCCGGTTGTTGCCGGCAAAGGACGGGGCGGACTGCAGGGCAATGGCGCCTCCGAGGAGGGCGGCAAGGGCAAGGACGCGAGCGGTCGAAAAATTCATCGTGCGATTCTCCGTGAGATCGTTGCAAGGCGCACAGTCTGACGGCCAATCTGGTTGCGATTGTATTGACGACGCGGGCTGGCCGTGAAGTACCTAACGGCCGCCGAGCACGGCCGCCTGCCGCGCGACCTCGGCGACGTCGAGGCTGAGGGCGAGGCCGGCGTCCTCCAGCTCGTCGAGGCGGAACCAGCGCGCCTCCAGCGCGTCGTCGCCGGCGACCGGCGTTCCCGCAACGAAATCGCACAGGACGGCGATCAGCACGTAGTGGCGGCGCAGCCGTCCGTCGCCGTCCTTGTCGAAGGCGTCGACCGCGGTGAAGACATCCCTGGTGCGGCCCTCGATCCCGGTCTCTTCGAAAAGCTCGCGGACGGCGGCCCGCTCGATCGGCTCTCCGGCCTCGATCTTGCCGCCGGGAAAGCCCCAGCGGCCGGCGTCGGGCGGGTTGGCGCGGCGGACCAGGAGGATGCGGTCCTGGTGCCAGACGGCGGCAATCGTCGCCGGGATCGGGTAGGGGTGAGCGGTCGTGTCTGTGGTGTCGGGCATGCGCGTGTTTTCAGGCCTTTTGCGACGTGGTCAGGAAGGAACGACCCGCGCCAGCGTCTCGGTCTTCAGCAGCGCGCAGAGGTCGGCGGCGGCCCCGGGCGCGTTGTCGGAGCGGAGCATCTTCAGGTCGATGGCGGGGAGTGGCGGCAGGCCGGCATCGTCGCCGAGGCAGACGATGTCGGCGGGCACGCCGTGGCCGGTGCGCACGGCGATGCCGAGGCCGGAGCGCAGCGCGCCCCAGATGCCGGGCAGGCTCGGCGTCGTCACCGCGGCGCGCCAGCGCCTTTCCGCCCGGTCGAGGGCGGCGAGTGCCGCCTGGCGGAACAGGCACGGATGGTCGAAGAGGACGAGGGGGACCGGGTCGTCCGTCGGGGCGCAGCTCTTATGGGCGAGCCAGCGCATGGGCATTGTCCCGAGACGCGTCCCGTCGCCAGCGGTCCCCTCGGGGAAGAAGACGATGGCACCGTCGAGGCGGCCGGCGCGGACCTCGTCCGGCAACAGATGGTTCGGGCCGGCGCGGACGTCCACATGGACCTGCGGGTGCTGCTCGGAGAACGTCGCCAGCGTCGCCGGCATGACGTCGTCGAAGAAATCCTGCGGCAGGCCGAGGCGCACCGTCGTCGGCAGGGTCGCCGCGCCGAGCGCCCGGGCCGCCTCGTCGTTGAGGGCGACGATCCGCCGTGCATAGGCGGCGAGCGCCTCTCCGGCCTCGGTCGGCACCAGGCCGCGTCCCTTGCGCTCGAACAGCCGTGTGCCGGCCTGCTGCTCCAGCTTCTTCAACTGCATGCTGACGGCCGATTGGGAGCGGCCGAGGCGCACCGCGGCCCGGGCGAAGCTGCCGAGTTCCAGGCCAGCCACCATGGTGCGCAGGGCGTCGATGTCGAAGGTGGAATTCACTTCAGGAAACCGAATATGTGACTTCAATCATTTTCGCTATTCGAAAGTCTAGGATGTTGCTAGCCTTGCGGTCAATACCGCGGAGCGGCGTTCCCGTGCGCCACAACGGGCAGGACGAAAGGCGACGGACGAAACATGGCGACGACTTCGGAGACAACGGCCGACAGCAATCGGGATGCACTGATCATCGTCATTGCGGGCGGTATCGTGCTGGCGCTCGCCTTTGGCGTCAGGTCCGTTTTCGGCGGCATCGTCGAACCCTTGTCGGCCGATCTCTTCGGCGGCCGGATCGACGTCTTTTCCCTGTCGATCGCGATCCAGAACCTCGTCTGGGGGCTCGCCCAGCCGGCCTTCGGCATGGTCGCCGACCGCTTCGGCGACCGGCGGGCACTGTGGCTCGGCTTTGCCTGCTATGTGGCCGGGATGCTGATCTGCGTCGTCGGGACGAGCCCGCTCGCCCAGCACATGGGCGCGGGCGTCCTCGTCGGCATGGGGATTTCGGGCACGGCCTTCGGCACCGTCCTTGCCGTCGTCGGCCGGGCGGCGCCGGAGGAAAAGCGCGCGAGTTATCTCGGCATTGCGTCGGCCATCGGCTCGGCCGGGCAGGTCGCGCTGCCGCTCCTGGTTGCCTGGCTGATCGAATTCCTCGACT
Organism: Rhodobium gokarnense; assembly: GCF_025961475.1. Lineage (NCBI taxonomy): Bacteria > Pseudomonadati > Pseudomonadota > Alphaproteobacteria > Hyphomicrobiales > Rhodobiaceae > Rhodobium > Rhodobium gokarnense. Next base: position 363,909 of record NZ_JAOQNS010000004.1, read on the forward strand.
GGCGGATGACGCTCGTTTTCATCACGGCGATGCTGGCGCCGATGGCGCTGTGCATTCCGCTGCTGAAGGTCCGCACGGGCGCAGCGGCTGCGGCGACGCCCGATGCGGAGGCGATGACCCGCACGGTCCGCCAGGCCTTCGGGCATTCAAGCTATCTGCTGCTCGCCGCCGGCTTCTTCGTCTGCGGCTTCCATCTCGCCTTCATCACCGCGCATCTGCCGAACTATGTGCAGAATTTCTGCATGTCGACGGCGTCGGCCGCGGAGCTTCGGGCGCTCGGGCTCAGGGCGCTGGCGCTCGCGGGCCTTGCCAACATCTTCGGCACGCTGTTCGCCTCGCGGCTCGGGACGCGGTTCCCGAAGCCCTATGTGCTGGCCGCGATCTATGCGCTGCGGGCCGTCGTCATCCTCGTCTTCATCACGCTGCCGGTGACGCCGGCCTCGGTGATGGTCTTTGCGCTCGTCATGGGGGTGTTGTGGCTTTCCACCGTGCCGCTGACCAGCGCGCTGGTGCTGACCATGTTCGGGCCGCGGGCGATGGGAACGCTGTTCGGCTTCGTGTTCCTGTCCCACCAGCTCGGCAGCTTCGTCGGGGTCTGGCTCGGCGGTGTGTTCTTTGAACGCACCGGCAGCTACGACCAGGTCTGGTACCTGGCGATCGCCCTCGGCGTGCTCTCCGCGATCGCGCATCTGGTCGTGCAGGAGCGCGCGGCGCCGCGGCCGGGGCTGGCTTTCGGCGGGTGAGGGATCCCGCTCAGGCCTGTTGACCCTTCAGGCCGTCGAGGAAGTCGGCGTTGGGGCAGATATCGCAATAGGCCGGCTTTTCCTCCGTCTCCATGCGCTCCAGGCAGGTGTCGTAGTGCTGGCAGTTCATGCACTGGCGGGCGCAGGCGACGAGTTCGTCCTCCAGGCCGTGATCGACGACACGCTTCATCTCAAGGCCGTGCCGGTCCATCATTTCGCCGAGCACCACCTCGCGCCGGGTCTTCATCCGTTTCCTCAGCCGGTCGACGACGAGATATCCGGCTGTCGCCAGCACCAGGATCGTGACCAGGGCCCAACCAAACGACTCCATTCTCTACCTTCCATCTATTTATTAGATTTCTAAGTTATAGGTGCGGCGCCCCGTTGCGGCGTTGATCCAGGTCAATCGGCACTACCGGCGTCGCCGATGGCCGCGGCCTATTTGGCCGCGACCGCCTTGTCGTCACCCGCGGCGGCGACGCGCCGCGAATGCATGTAGACGATGCTGAGGATCGTGCCGACGGAGGCGATGCCGAGGAGGGAGACCGCTGCAACCGGCGCAACGGCGGCAATACCCGACGCAACGAGCGCGATGCGCAACAACCACGCCATGCCGGCCCCGCCCGGAAAGCAGACCCACTCCAGGGAGACCGCGATGGCCGAGGCCGCGCAGACCCCGCCGAGGCTCGCCAGCACCACCGAGGCCGGGTCGGCGAGACCGAGGATCGCCGGGTTCCACAGGAACACGAAGGGCAGCAGGAAGCCGACGGCGGCAAGCCGGACGGCATCGACGGCGATGATGATCGGGTCCTCCTGGGCGATCGCGGCCGCCGCCAGCGCGGCAACGGCGATCGGCGGCGTCAGCGCCGACAGGATCGCGAAATAGAGCAGGAACATGTGGCTCTGGAAGTCGGGATAGCCGATCTTGGCGAGCGCCGGGCCGACGAGGACGGCGGCGAGGATGTAAGCCGACGGCGTCGGCATGCCGAGGCCGAGGATGATGGTGACGACCGCGGCGATGACCAGCGTCAGCACGTCGACGCCGGAGGTGACCATCAGGATGACGTTCGCCGCCTTCATGCCGAGGCCGGTCATCGACAACCCGCCGATGACGAGGCCTGCGGCGGCGCAGGCGCCGGCGACCGGAAGAATGCGCAGCGTCGTTTCGCCGAGGCCCTCGATGATCTGCCAGGGCGTCATCCGCGTGCCGGAGGTCATGAAACTGGCGACGATGACGGCGAGCGTGCCGGCGCCCGCGGTGAAGACCGGCGAATAGCCGACCATCAGCACGCCGACGATGACGCCGATCGGGATCAGATAGGGCCAGCCCTGCCGCATCGTCTCGGCGAGCGGCGGCACGTCGTCCTCATAGGGGCGCAGATTGTGGCGCACGGAGCGGAAATGGACCTGCAGGAAGATGCCGAGATAGTAGAGGAGGGCGGGGATGATCGCCGCATAGACGATCTCCCGGTAGGGCGTTCCGGTGTACTCCGCGAGGATAAACGCGGCCGAGCCCATGATCGGCGGCATGGCGCTGCCGCCCGTGGAGGCCGCGACCTCGACGGCGCCGGCAAAGCGCTTCTTGTAGCCGAGGCGTTCCATGATCGGGATGGTGATGGAGCCGGTGGCGACGACGTCGGAGGTCGGGCTGCCGGACATGGTGCCGTAAAGGCCGGAGGAGATGACGGCGACCTTGGCCGGCCCGCCCGGGCTCTTGCCGGTCAGCGAGGCGGCCAGGTTGAAGAAGAAATTTCCGCCGCCCGCCTTCGACAGCAGCGTGCCGAAGAGGACGAACAGGAAGACATAGCTGGCGACGACCTGGATCGGGACGCCGAACAGCCCGTCGGTCGTGAAGATGAGGATGTCGAGCAGGTAGGAAAAGCTCGAAATGCCGTGCCCGAAGGGCGGCGGCAGCAGATATCCGAACTGGTTGTAGATCAGGAACAGGCCGACGACCATGGTGAGGCCCAGGCCCGTCGTGCGCCGCGTCGCCTCAAGGGTCAGGAAGAGGAGCGCCGAGCCGAAGAAGAACTGCGCCGTGGTGAAGGGCTGCAGCAGCGATATCCGGTCGGAAATCTCCTTGGCGTTGAGGAAGAAGAAGATCCCGGCGGCAAGGCTGAGCGCCGCCAGCGCCCAGTCGAGATAGGTCGGCCGGTTCGGCGCCCGCGGCGAGTGGCCGATGACGACGAACAGCAGCGTGTAGATGCTCGAGACGAACAGGATCCCCAGCACCAGCGGATCGGAAATGACGAAGATGTTCGCGTAGATCACCCAGCATGCGAAGGCCGCAGCGACGAGGGTGAGCACGGTCAGCGGGGCACCCTTGAAGATGCGCCGCCGACCCGTTGCGAGGAACGAGACACTCACTTAAGGAGGCCCGCTTCTTTGTAGGCGCGCTCCGCACCCGGATGGAATGGCAGGACCGTCTGGCTGACCATCAGCTCCGGGGTCAACTGGGCCATCGCCTTGTGGACGCCGCGGATCTCGTCGATGTGGTCGACGAACGCCTTGCTGAGGGCATAGGCGGTGTCGTCGGACATCTTGTCGGTGGCAACGACCATCGCGCCGAGGGCCATGGTGTCGACGTCCTCGGCCTGGTTGGAATAGCTCTTGGCCGGGATCGTGTAGGCCGAGGTGCCGAATTCCTTGTTGGTCGCTTCGATGACGCTTTCGGGAATCTTCAGCAGCACGACGTCGACATTCTCGTCGATGGCGCGGAACGAGGAATGGCCGATGAAGATGCCGTTGGTCGCCATGTCGATGCGGCCGTCCTTCATCAGTTCGCCCTGCTCGTTGGCGCCGGCGCGCACGAAGCTGCCGCCGTTCGCGTTCAGCGTCGCTTCGTCGAGGCCGGCCTTGGCCAGCATGAACAGGGCAACATTGCCGGTGATGTTGCCGGAGCGGTTGATGCCGATCGAGAGCGGGGCCTTCGACGAGGCGATGTCGTCGATGCTGTCGATCCCGTACTGCTCGGCGACGCCCTTGGTCAGGAAGAAGTGCATCGGCGCCCAGTTATACATGTAGCCGATGGCCATCATGTTCTTGATCGGCGCCGGGAAGGGCGGCTGGCCGGTGAGCGCGAGCTTGACCTCGGCGTCGTGGACCATGCCGAGGTCGGTGCGGTTGGCACCTAAGAGGCCGATATTGGCAAAGCCGCCGCCGGTCGCCTGGTAGGTGATGACGGAATTGGGGTCGGAGGCCTTCACGGCCCGGTCCATGCCGGCGCCGAGCAGCGACCACAGGCCGCCGGGATTGCCGCCGGAAAGGGTCAGGTTGAGGGGCTCGGCGTTGGCCGCCCCCGCGACAAGCCCGGCGCAGAGCGCGATGGCGAGTGCTTTGAATCTCATGAGACGTCTCCCTTCTGCTGGTTCTTGCATTTGTTTTTGCCCGCATTGCCGAACTTGGAGGTCCGGCAATGCGGGCCTCAGGCTGTTCCCGACGGCACGATCGTGACCGTTTTCTGTTCGGTGTAGGCGAGCAGCTCCTCCAGGCATTCTTCGCGCCCCTGGCCCGAGCTCTTCACGCCGCCGAACGGCACACCGAGATAGTGGTCGCTGGAATCGTTGACCCAGACGTAGCCCGCCTCGATGCGATCCGTCAGGCGCATTGCCGTGTCGAGGTCCCGTGTCCACACCGATGCGGTGAGACCGACGTCGAGACCGTTGACGATCTCGACCATCTCGGCCTCGTCCTGCCAGGAGAGGACGGACAGAACCGGACCGAAGACCTCTTCACGTGCAATTCTCATATCCGCCGTCACGTCCGTGACGAGCGTCGGGCGGACGTAAAAGCCGTCCGCGGGCAGGCCCTCGGGCAGGCCGCCGGTCGCGATCGTCGCGCCTTCGGCGGCGGCCTGTTCGATGTAGCCGCAGACTTTTCGGTACTGGCCGCTTGTCGACAGGCTGCCCATCTGGGTTGCCTCGTCCGTCGGATCGCCTAGCCGGAGTGCCTCGAAGGCGCGGACGATGCCGTCGACGACGCGATCCTTGAGGCTCTCATGGACGAGGACACGGCTGGTCGAGCCGCAGGACTGGCCGGCGGTCCAGCCGAGGTTCATGCCCTTGACGGCGCCGGCAATCGCGGCGTCCACATCGGCATCGGGACAGATGATGAGGGCGTTCTTGCCGCCGAGTTCGAGCTGGACCCGCTTCAGCGTGTCGGCCGATCCCTTCAGGACCGCCTTGCCTGTCGGCACGCTGCCGATCAGGCTCGCCGCCGCGATGCCCGGATGGGCGCAGATCGCGGCTCCGAGATCGGCGCCGCCGGTGAGGACAGAGAGCAGCCCCTTGGGGAAAAGATCGCCGATGATCTCCGCCATCCGGAGGGCGGAGAGCGGCGTTTCCTCGGACGGCTTGACGATGACGGCGTTGCCGGCGGCGAGCGGGGCCGCCAGCTTTGCGGCGGCGAACAGGAGCGGATGGTTGAAGGCGACGAGCCGCGCGACGACGCCGAGCGGCTCGCGCGTCACATAGGTGATGCGGCCGCCGCGCTGGGGGATGGTCTCGCCCTTGGCTTCCGTCGCGATGCCGGCGAAATAGTCGATGAGGGTCGCGCCCAGCGTGACGTCGAAGCGCATGCCGGCGATCGGATTGCCGCTGTCCAGCGCATCGATCAGCGCAAGCTCGTCGGCATGGGCGCGCAGGCGCTCGGCGGCCTTGCGCAGCGCCGCCGCACGGGCGCCGGGGCCCGCGTTGCGCCAGCCTTTCTGGGCTTTCTTGCCGGCCGCGACGGCGCGATCGAGATCGTCGCCATCGGCATCGGCGACGACGGCCAGCAGGCATCCGTCGCTGGGTGACAGGACCGTGCGGTCTGCACCGCCGCCTTTACGCCATTCGCCGCCGATATATTGCTCCACCGGAAAAATCGGCAGCACTCGGCCCGAAGACTCTCGAACGTCTTCCTCCACGGGAACTCCCCTTGCAACATTGGCCTTTTGGCCCTTGCGCCTTTGGCGGCGCTTTTCGTTGTTGTGCCGGCTTTTCGCCGGCAGCGACCGGACATTGCCGGCCGCTTACCTCAGTGCTGTGGCAACGGCCACAGGATAGCGCCTATTCGGCGGCGTTGGCGTTGCTTTCGTCGACCCCGAGCGTGCGCCAGTCGGTCTCCTTGGAGTAGACGCCCTCCTTGGAGGAGATCGTCACCTGGGGCACGCGCGGCTCGGTCGTTCCGATCGCAGGCTCGCCGTCGCCGACGCGGCGGGCCGCATCGCTCATCAGGCGCCGGAACTCCACGATGGCAAGGTCCGAGGACCCGAGGAGATCGGTGGAGCGGTCGACGCGGGCGCCCATCGACACCCACATGGCGATGTCCTGGTTCGGAATGCCCTGGATGCCGGTGAAGTCGCCGAGCTTCATGGCCTGGCGGTCCTGCAGGAAGTTGTTCTCCATGGTCCGCTTCGGCACCCAGCGCTCGTCGACGTCGACGCCCTTGCGGGCATAGGCGAATTTGCGCCACTGCTCGGTCGTCGGGCAGTTCACGCCGCCCCAGGCGATGAAGTGGAACTGGCTGGTCTCGTCGTTGATCGGCACGATTACCGTGGCGACGTTGTAGGAGCTGTTCGGTGGAATGAGCGAGATGAACGGCGCCACATATTCGGTGATCCGCAGATAGTTGTGGGTGGCGGCCTTCTTCATCGGCTTTCTGATCGCTGCGTAGTGGAAGCCGTAGGAGGTCTTTTCCGCCTGCATGCGCGGCGACTTGTCGGTCGACGGGCGGTACCAGGATTCATCGTCCGCGGCGGCGCCGGGGACCCGGGCCGGGACCATGTCGGAGGAGTGCAGGGACGAGGAGTGGGCACTGTCGATCTGGCCCTCGGTGATCTGCGCCCAGTTGGCCGGGATGCGGATCTTCAGGATCGAGACGGTGGTCGCGTCGTCGGGCGAGAAGGGCGGGCGCTCGAACTCCGGCGCCTCTTTCTCGGTGTCGAGCCAGGCCCAGATGAAGCCGGCGCATTCCCTGACCGGATAGGACCGGTGCTTGACCGTGCCGTGCATCGGCGAGCCTTCCGGCTCGGAGGCCATGGACACGCAGTTGCCGTCGACGTCGAATTTCCAGCCGTGATAGAGGCAGCGCAGGCCGCATTCCTCGTTGCGGCCGAAGACGAGCGACGCCTTGCGGTGCGGGCAGAGCTCGTCGAGCAGACCGACGCGCCCGTCGGTATCGCGGAAGCAGACATAGCGCCGGCCGATGGCCTCGACCAGAATCGGCGTGCCGTCCGGCTCCTCGACCTCTTCGATGAGACACACCGGCACCCAATGCTGGCGCATCAGCGTGCCCATCGGCGCGTCGCCCTCGACCTTGGTCAGGAAATCGTTCTCTTCCCTCGTCAACATGGCGTTCCTTCCTCCCTTGTGACCCTGGTTCGTTCTGCCGTCCGGGCCTTGTCTTGACAGTTATCTTAGATATCTAATATAGGAATTTAGAAATCTAATATCATAAGGTTTCGGCCATTGACAAGGGGGATACGATTGGAAACGTCCACACAGCGATTGGAAATGCGCATCAAGGCGCGCCGCAAGCTGACACCCGAAATCGAGGAGTTTACGCTGGTCCCGGAAGGGGACACGGCGCTGCCGTCGTTTACCCCCGGCGCCCATATCACGGTCGAGACTCCCGACGGCGCGATGCGGCGCTATTCCCTCATCAATGATGGCCAGAATCCGCAGGAATACGTGATCGCGATCAAGCGCGAGGCGAACTCGCGCGGCGGCTCGTCCTCGATGCACGAAAAGGCTGTTGAGGGCACGACGCTGACCGTCGAGGCGCCGGAGAACGAGTTCGAACTCGTCGACGCTAAAAAATACCTTCTGATCGCCGGCGGCATCGGCATCACGCCGATCCTGGCGATGGCCCGGCACCTATGCGCAAACGGGAAACCGTTCGAGGTGATCTACTGCAGCCGGACAGCGGAAGACGCCGCCTATCTCGACGAGATATCAGCGTTCGAGCATGCGACGACCCATCACGACCAGGGCGATCTGGAGCTCTTGTTCGATTTCTGGGACCGGCTGGAAAAACCCGCCAACGAGCATGTCTATTGCTGCGGTCCGGCCGCCCTGATGGAAGAGATCAAGGGGCTGACCGGCCACTGGCCGGACGGCCATGTGCATTTCGAGGATTTCAATCCGGTCGATGTGGTGCGCGCCGACGACGTGCCGTTCAAGGTGACGCTGGCGCAGTCCGGAAAGACCGTCGAGGTCCCGGCCGACCGGTCGATCCTGGAAGCGCTGCGCGACGCGGGCCTCCATACCGTCAGCTCCTGCGAGAGCGGCACCTGCGGCACCTGCAAATGCGGGCTTATCGACGGCGAGGTCGATCACCGCGACCACGTCCTGATGGACGAGGAAAAGTCCGACCACATCATGATCTGCGTGTCGCGGGCCAAGAGCGGGGACCTGACCATTGACCTGTGATCCCGTCCGCCTCGGGGTCGCCGGCCTGGGGCGCGGGTTCATGCTGACCCTGCCGAGCATCCTGGCGGACAAGCATGTCAGGCTCGTCGCCGCAGCAGCCCCGCGTGCGGAATCCCGCGAGGCGTTCGTCGCCGAGTTCGGCGGCCGCGCCTACGCCACCATTGAAGAATTGGCTGCGGATCCCGACGTGGAAGCGGTCTATATCGCGACGCCGCACCAGATGCACCGCGAGCATGCGGAGATTCTGGCTGCCGGCGGCAAGCACCTGCTCGTGGAAAAGCCGCTCGCGATTTCCCTGGACGACGCCACGGCGATCGTCGATGCCGCCGCGCGGGCCGGGGTTCGGCTCGTCACCGGTCCGAGCCACAGTTTCGATCAGCCCGTTCTTGCCGCAAGGCGGCTCATCGACGAGGGCCGGTTCGGCCGCGTGCGGATGATCCATGCCCTAAACTACACCGATTTCCTCTGCAGGCCGCGCCGGCCGGAGGAGCTGTCGACGGAGCTCGGCGGCGGCGTCGTCTTCAGCCAGGCGGTGCACCAGGTCGACGTCGTCCGTGTGCTGATGGGCGGGGAGGCGCTCACCGTCTCGGCGATGACCGGGGCCTGGGACCCGGCGCGCCCGACCGAGGGCGCCTATGCCGCGCTGATCCGGTTCGATGGCGGACGCTTCGCCAATCTCGTCTATTCCGGCTACGCCCATTTCGACAGCGATACCTGGCAGGACGACATCGGCGAACTCGGCGCGGTCAAGGACCCGGCGAAATACGGCGCCGCGCGCCGCGCCCTTGCCACCGTTTCCTCGCCCGAAGAGGAGGCCGCCCTCAAGTCCGGGCGCACCTTCGGCGCCGTCGATGTGCCGCCGGCAGCGCCCCATGCGGAGCATTTCGGACCCGTCATCGTCAGTTGCGACCGGGCGGACCTCCGCCTCACGGCCAAGGGCATCGAGGTCTGGGGCGATACCGAACGCTCGTTCATCGCCGCGCCCGCCGACCCGTCGCCGCGCGCGGAGGTCCTGAAAGGGCTCTATGACGCGGTGCGCGGCAACAATCCACCCATCCAGTCCGGCGGATGGGGCAGGGCGAGCCTTGAGCTCTGCCACGCCATCCTGGAAAGCGCCACGACGGGCGGTCCCGTCCAGCTGCAACATCAATCCTGAAAACAATAACTAAGGGAAACGCCAAATGGGAAAGCTTCGACTATCGATCGCCATGGGGGACTACGACCGGACCCGGCCGATCCATGACGGACGGGTGCAGATCGACGGCGTCGAGCCGGTGACCATGCTGCTGTCACCGGAGGAAATGTTCTTTCGCGCCTTCCGCCACGAGGCCTTCGATATCAGCGAGCTGTCGTTCTCGTCCTATTGCGTGAGGCATTCCAAGGGCGAGAGCCCCTATGTCGCCGTGCCCGTGTTCCTGTCCCGGGCGTTCCGGCACTCCTCGGTCTATATCCGCACCGACCGCGGCATCGACGCGCCGGCCGACCTGAAGGGCCGGCGGATCGGCATTGCCGAATGGCAACTGACCGCCAATGTCTGGGTCCGCGGCATCCTTGAGGACTATGGCGTCAAGCAATCAGACATCACCTGGGTGCGCGGCGGCATGCACACGGCAGGGCGGCCGGAAAAGATCCCCGTCAACGTGCCCGACGACGTGACGATCGAGGCGGCACCGGACGGCGCGACGCTCGACGGCATGCTGCGCGCGGGCGATATCGATGGCTTTATCGGCCCGCGCTCGCTGCGCTGCTTCGACGAGGGACATCCGAATGTCGGGCGCCTGTTCCATGACGGCTTCAAGGCGGCCTCGGAGCATTTCGAGCGCACAGGGGTCTTTCCGATCATGCACCTCCTCGGCATCAAGAAGGCGATCGCGGAGGAGAATCCGTGGTTGCCGGGCGCGCTCCTGAAGGCTTTTTCCCAGGCAAAGGCGATGGCCGAGACGGCGCTGCAGGACACCTCGGCCACCAAGGTGACGATGCCCTTCGTGGAAGACACGCTGGCCGCCGCGCGCCGGCTGATCGGGCCGCAGATCTGGACCTATGGCGTTCCCGGCAACGAAAAGGTGCTCGACGCCTTCCTCGACCTGCACCACCGGCAGGGCCTGTCGGAACGCCGCCTTGCCGTGGAGGAGATCTTCCACCCGGCCGCCTACGAAGCCTACAGCCTTTAGGCGCGGCATGGGGGAGGCAGCCGCATCATGTGCCGGCCGGCCGCCGAAAGGCGCCGGCGGGACGGGGCAGGGGACGGCGGCCGGCACCGCCGCTCGCCGCTATTCCAGAAAGCTGGCCCGGGTCGCGGGGACGCGCATGCCGCGCGCTTCGGCTTCGTCCTCGTCGGCGTCGAGATTGCCGAGGATGGTGATCAGGTCGAGGCGGAGCTGTTCGCGCCGCGCGGCCGGAATGCCGGACAGCGCCACGTCGTTGGCTTCGACGGCGAGCGGTTCCAGCACCTCCTGCAGGGCGCGCCCGCGCTCGGTCAGGAACGTGCACTGGCGGCGCTTGTTCGGGGCCATCGACCGGCGCTCCACGAGGCCCAGCTTTTCCAGCTTGCTGAGCGCGGTGTGGGTGGTCGGTTCGGTCAGGTTGGCGGCGAGGCTGAGGTCGCGCTGGGTCAGGCCCTCCTCTTTCCACAGGATGCGCAGATATATCCAGTGGCCGAAGGTGATGCCGTGGGTCGCCAGCCGGCGCGCCAGCGACCGGTTGAAGCCGCGGGCGCAGAGCCGCACCAGATGGGCGACGCGCTCGTCGTCATACGATCGGGCGTGGCCCGCAGCCGGCTCGGCTTCGGGCTCCTCGTTCGGCATCGACGCTTTCCCCGGTTCATCGAAATCTGTCGGCATTGCTCGCGTTGCGACCCCGTGGCGGTAAAAAACGAAAGTTCTTTCGGTGCGTTCAATCGCACGCACCCAGTTACGACGCAATGAATCTCACGCACGCTCTAGAAGTCCAGCTCTATTGCAGGCCGAACCGGCCATGACAAGACTGAAGGGACCTTAAGGTGACACATTCCAGAAAAGAAACGCATGCAGAAACCCCTTTGGCGACCGAGATCGGCTCCTTGTGGGGCAGCGATGCCCTGGCCGCAATGCTGCGCCGGCTGGACGTCGGCTATGTGGCGCTGAATCCGGGCTCCAGCTTTCGCGGGCTGCATGACAGCCTCGTCAACTATCTCGGCAACGCCGATCCGAAGATGCTGCTCTGCCTGCACGAGGAAAACGCTGTCGCGCTGGCCCATGGCTGGGCCAAGGTCACCGGAAAGCCGATGGCCGTGGTGCTGCATGCAAATGTCGGCCTCATGCATGCGACGATGGCGATCTACAATGCCTGGTGCGACCGGGTGCCGATGGTCATCCTCGGGGCCGGCGGTCCGGTCGATGCCGATCTGCGGCGCCCGTGGATCGACTGGATCCACACCTCGCGCGACCAGGCGGCCATCGTCCGCCCTTACGTCAAATGGGACGACCAGCCGGCGAGCCTCAACGCCTCCCTCCGGTCGATGGCGCAGGCAAGCGTCGTCACCAGGACCGCGCCCCAGGCGCCGACCTATGTGTGCTTCGACGTCACCGTCCAGGAGACGCGGCTCGACGACCTGCCGGAGTTGCCGGACCCGGCCGCTTTTGCCGTGCCCGATGCGCCGATTCCGGCGCCGGGCCAGATCGACGATTTCAGGGCGCGGCTGGAGAGCGCCAAGAATCCCGTCTTCCTGATGGGCCGGATGTCCCGCTCGGACACCGACTGGGCGGCGCGGGTCGCGCTTGCCGAGCGTTTCGACGCGAAAGTGCTGACCGATATCAAGACCGGCGCGGTATTTCCGACCGACCATCCGCTCCATGTCGGCCCGCCATCCTTCTTCCTCTCCGGGCCGCAGGCGGAGGCCTTGCGCAATGCCGACCTCATCGTCGCCTTCGACTGGGTCGACGTCGCCGGGGCGATCAAGCAGGCCGGCGCCGGGGCCCCCGTCGTCAACGTCTCCATCGACCATCACCTGGCGAATGGCTGGTCGTTCGACCATACCGGGCCGGTCGGCTCCGTGCTCCACATTGCCGCCATGCCCGATGCCTGCGTTGCTGCTTTGGCGACGTCGCTGGGGCTGCAGCCGGGACCCGTGCCGGAATCGCTGCCAGCGCTTGCCGCCGTGCCGTTCGAGGCGAGCTCCGGGCCGATCTCCATGCGCGGCTTTGCGGCGGCCCTCGGCGAGGGGCTCGGCGACGAGCTTGTCACGCTGGTGCGCCTGCCGCTCGGCTGGGACGCCTCGACCTGGCACTTCCGCCATCCGCTCGACTATCTCGGCTATGACGGCGGCGCCGGCATTGGGTCCGGTCCCGGCATGCTGGTCGGTGCTGCGCTCGCGCTCCAAGATAGCGGCCGCCTGCCGGTCGCGGTCCTTGGCGACGGCGACACGATGATGGGGATTTCGGCGCTGTGGACGGCGGCGCGCTACGAGATCCCGATGCTCGCCGTCGTCTGCAACAACCGGTCCTACTTCAACGACGAGGTCCACCAGGAAAAGGTCGCCAAGGCCCGCAACCGCCCCGTGGAGAACAAATGGGTCGGCCAGGCGATCACCGGCCCGGACCTCGACTTTGCGGCGATGGCGAAGGCGCAAGGGCTCGTCGGCATCGGCCCGGTGTCCACGCCCGACGCGCTAGCCGAGGCGGTCGCCGAAGGGCTCCGGCTGGTGAAGGAGGGCGCCGCAGTGCTCATCGATGCCCGGGTCGAGCCCGCCTATTCGGAGGCGATGGCCAAGGGCATGACGACCGACGGTTGAACGGCGCCTTGTGCGGGGAGGGCGCGCGTCAGGAGACGGACCCGTGCTCGGCGAGGAAATCCAGCAACGCCCTGACGCGCGCCGGAAGCGGCCCGCCCTGGCCGGTGTAGACGGCATGGAAGGCCTCCCGGTCGTCCGCGGCAAGGTCTTCAAGGACCGGTTCGAGACGCCCGGCGGCGATGTCGTCCCGCACCGTGAAGGCGGCAAGGCGGGCGAGGCCCAGCCCCTGCAGCGCCAGCCGGCGCATGGTCTCGCCGTCGCTTGCCTGGATGGCAACGGCGGGCGAGGCGTGAACCGGCTCGCCGTCGCTTTCGAACCGCCAGCCCTCGATCTCGCGCGGATAGCCGAAGCCAATCCGCCGGTGCCGGTCGAGGTCGGCGATGGTGTGCGGCGTGCCGGCCCGTTTCAGGTAGTCCGGGGAGGCAACGATCCACATCGGCGTCTCACCGAGCTTGCGCGCCACCAGCCGTGAGTCCTTCAGCGGCCCGGCCCGGACGACGACGTCGGTGCGCTCGGCCAAGAGGTCGATCACCGTATCGGTCAGGACGAGGTCGAGGACGATCTCGGGATATTGCTCGACGAATGCCGGCAGGATCGGCTCCAGCACATGGACGGCGTAGGACGCGCTGGTGTTGAGCCTGAGGCGGCCGACCGGCTGTTCGCCGCGGCGGGCCTGGCGCTCGGCCTCGTCCATATCGGCAAGGATCGCGGCGGCGCGCTCGTAGAAGGCGCAGCCCTCAGCGGTGAGATCCAGCCGGCGGGTGGAGCGGTTGAAGAGTCGGGCGCCGAGCCGGGCTTCCAGCCGGGACACCAGCTTGCTGACCGCCGATTGGGTCAGGCCCAATTGCCGTGCGGCATGGGAGAACCCGCCCCGTTCGACGACCTGGACGAAGACCTCCATCTCACCGCTGCGATTGGTGCCGGTGCGCGCCATATGACGTCAATTCACTTCTGATATTCCAATAGGCCTGATTATTCATGATTAGGCCGCGCCTTAGGATCTGTCCATCGAAATTGTGATGGACCGGACCGACAATGCCCCTTGCCCTTTACGCGCTGGCGGCCGGTGCCTTCGGCATCGGCGTCACCGAATTCGTCATCATGGGCCTCCTCCTGGAGGTCAGCCGCGATCTCGGCGTCTCGCTCGCTGCCGCCGGCCTGCTCATTTCCGGCTATGCGCTGGGGGTCGTCGTCGGCGCGCCGGTGCTGACCATTCTCACCGCGAGCTGGAACCGCAAGCAGGTGCTGGTCGGCCTGATGGTCATCTTCATCGCCGGCAATGCGGCCTGTGCCCTGGCGCCGACCTACGGCCTGCTGATGGCCGCGCGGGTTCTGACGGCGCTGACCCACGGCACCTATTTCGGCGTCGGCTCGGTCCTTGCCGGCGGCCTTGTCGGCAGGGACCGGCAGGCCTCGGCGATAGCCATCATGTTCACCGGGCTGACGCTCGCAAACATTCTCGGCGTGCCCGCCGGCACCTGGCTCGGCCAGCAATTCGGCTGGCGCGCGACCTTCTGGGCGGTGACGGCGGTGGGCGTTGCCGCGCTCGCCATCCTCGTCCTCCTGGTGCCGGCGGACCGGTCGAAGCCGGCGCCGTCGAACTGGAAGAGCGACCTCAAGGCCGTGTCCCGGGCGCCGGTCGTTCTCGGTTTTGCGACGACGGTTCTCGGCTTTGCCGGCGTCTTTGCCCTCTTCACCTATATCGCGCCTCTCTTGACCGAGATCGGCGGCTTTGCCGACGGCGCCGTCTCGCCGATTCTTCTGGTCTTCGGCGGCGGGCTCGTCGCCGGCAACCTCCTTGGCGGCAGGCTGGCGGATCGGCGGCTGAAAGCCGCGGTGATCGGCAGCATGGCGGCGCTTGCGGCGGTGCTCGTTGCCATGGCGGTGGGGATGGAGAACCGCATCGCGGCGGTTGCGCTGACGGGCCTGCTGGGGGCTGCGGGCTTTGCCACCGTGCCGCCGCTGCAGGCCTTCGTCCTCTCCAAGGCCACGGGCGCGGGCGAGAGCCTTGCCTCCAGCCTCAACATCGCCGCGTTCAACCTTGGCAACGCGCTCGGCGCCTGGGCCGGCGGCATCGTCATTTCCGACGGTCCGGGCCTTGCCGCCCTGCCGCTTGCCGCCGCCGCCTTTCCCGCGCTCGCCATCGTCGTCGCGCTTGCCGCGATGGCCTTCGAGCGGCGGCGCGCCGCTGCTCCCGATCCCATCCAATCCACAGCCTGTTAGAGAAGGACATCGCCGTCATGGAATACCGCACTCTCGGAAAATCCGGCCTCAAGGTCCCCGCGCTCAGCTTCGGGGCGGGCACGTTCGGCGGTTCGGGGCCGCTGTTCAGCCATTGGGGCACGTCCGACGTCGCCGAGGCGCGGCGCCTCGTCGATATCTGCCTGGAGGCCGGCGTCACCCTGTTCGACACCGCCGACGTCTATTCAAACGGTGCCTCGGAAGAGGTGCTGGGCGAGGCCATCAAGGGCCGGCGCAACGAGCTGTTGCTCTCCACGAAGATGAGCCTTCCGCTCGGCGACGGGCCGAACGAAGCAGGCTCGTCCCGGCACCGCCTGATCGCCGGCGTCGACGCCGCGCTCAAGCGTCTCGGCACGGACCATATCGACATCTTCCAGCTCCATGCCTTCGATGCCTTCACGCCCGTCGAAGAGGTTCTGTCGACCCTCGACCAGCTCGTGCGCGACGGCAAGGTTCGCTATGTGGGCGTTTCCAACTTTTCCGGCTGGCAGGTCATGAAATCGCTCGCCGTCGCGGAGAAACACGGCTGGCCGCGCTATGTCGCCAACCAGGTCTACTATTCGCTCGTCGGCCGCGACTATGAGTGGGACCTGATGCCCCTCGGGGCGGATCAGGGGCTCGGTGCCATGGTCTGGAGCCCGCTCGGCTGGGGGCGTCTTACGGGAAAGATCCGGCGCGGGACGCCGATCCCGGAGGGCAGCCGCCTGCACGAGACCGCGAGCTTCGGGCCGCCGGTGCCGGACGAGCATCTCTACACGGTCGTCGATGCGCTCGACGGGATCGCGGAGGAAACCGGCAAGACGGTTCCGCAGATTGCGCTCAACTGGCTCCTGCAGCGGCCGACCGTTTCCTCCGTCATCATCGGCGCGCGCAACGAGACGCAGCTCCGCGACAATCTGGGCGCCGTCGGCTGGACGCTGACGGGCGACCAGATCGCCCGGCTCGACGCGGCAAGCGCGGTCACTGCGCCGTATCCGCATTTCCCGTACCGGCGGCAGGAGGGCTTTGCGCGGCTCGATCCGCCGATGGTTTGATGCGGGCTGCCGGTTGGCCATGGCTGCGAGATCGGTGGGGAGGGCGCCCCGCCGATTCCTCGATATGCCGCGAGGCCCTACGGCTGGCTGAGCAGAAAATCCTCGACGACATCGGCGAGCTTGTCCGGTTGCTCCATGGGGGCGAGGTGGCCGGTCGCAAGTTCGGCATAGCGGGCGCCTGCGATGGCGCCGGCGAGCGCCCGGGAATGGGCGATGGGCACCATCTGGTCGTGGGTGCAGCCGATGACCAGCGTGGGCGCGGCAATCTGGCGGACGGCGGCCGAGACATCGATCGTGAGGTCGAGGTCGACCTGGCGCGCCATGCCGGGCCAATCCGTGCCGGAGAGGGTTTGGGCAACGGCTTCGTTCACCGCGTCTTCCGGCCAGGCGGCGAGGGCGTCCGCGCTGAACCCGGTCATCACGGCAAGCCGCGCCATCGCCTCGCGGTCGGTGGCGATCAGGTCGCGCCAGAGACCGAACTGCAGCCTCGAACGGCTGTCCGCCGCGTTCTGGAACCCGGCGAGGAGGACGAGCGAGGCGACACGGTCGGGGTGGTCGCCGGCGATCGTCGCGGCGATGGCGGCGCCGAGCGAAAAGCCGAAGAGGCGGAACCGCTTTGCGCCGGCCGCGTCGGCGACGGCGAGTATCTGGCCGGCGACGCGTTCGGCGGTCAGGACGCCGCCGCCGTCGGTCGTTGCGCCCGAGCCGGAGTATTCCGGCCGGATCACCGTCCAGTGACGGGCGAAGCGGTCGACGAGCGCACCCCAATTGGTCTCGGCATTGCCGCCAGTGCCATGGACGAGGACCAATGGCGGGCCGTTGCCGTCGATTTCGAACGAGACCCGGGCGTCTTCAAAGGTGGCGAACGGCATCTTGCATCTCCTTGCTTGCACTATTCGGCCGGCAGGCTAGAGTCTGACAGCGATGTCAGGGTCAAGAGGCGACACCATGCAGATCGGAACGCTCTCCAAGCGCACCGGCGTCAGTGTCAGGATGCTGCGCTATTACGAGGCCGAGGGGCTGCTGAACCCGGCCCGGCGCGCCTCGGGCTACCGGGACTACGGCCCTGAGGACGAGGAAACCGTCCACCGCATCCGGATGCTGAACGAGGCCGGGCTGAAGCTCGACCTGATCCGCCGGTTCCTGCCCTGCGTGACCAGTGACCGGCCCGATTTCGACCCGTGTCCCGACCTCCTGGCGGCGCTGCGCGGCGAGGTCGCCCGGCTCGACGACCGGATCGGGGCGCTGGAGCAGAGCCGCACCGTGATCGGCCGCTATCTGGAGGAGGTCGAGGCCGGGATTTGACGGTCCGATCTGACGGTCCGATCTGGCGCAGACAGGCGCTCAGTGCATGACCTGCCCGCCGTCGACACAATATTGACTGCCAGTCACGAAGGAGGCCTCGTCGGAGAGGAGGAAGGCGGCGACGGCGGCGGCCTCCTCAGCGGTTCCGACGCGGGGCAGGGCAAGGCTCGCGGTGACAGCGGCCTCGAAGGCGTTGCGGACATCCGGCTCCATGAAATCCCTGAAGTTTGTGTCGATCGGGCCGGGAACGAGCGTGTTGACGCGGATGTTCCGATGCCCCAGGGCCGAGGCCCAGCACCGCGCAACCGAGATCATGGCGCCCTTGGCGGCCGCATAGAGGCTTGCCACGGGCAGGCCTTCATAGGCCGACGTCGAACTGGTCAGAACGACCGAAGCGCCGTCGCGCAGGTGCCCGGTGAGCGCGGCCATCTGAAGGAGCGGCCCCTTCAGATTGGCGCCGATGATGCGGTCGAACGTCTCGTACGACACCTCGTCGATCGCTCCGACACGGGCAAAGCCGGCGTTGAGCCAGAGGCCGTCGAGGCCTCCGGCGGCCGCGACCCGGCTGGCGAGGATGTCGGCCTCCTCAGGCCACGCGGCGTCGTTTCGGAGTACGGTCGCCGACTGTGGCAGTTTCCTGCGCAAGGCTTCGAGGCGCGCTTCGTCGCGACCGGTCGCGATGACCTCCGCGCCCTCGGCCGCAATCCGCAGGGCGCCGGCAAGCCCGATGCCGCTGGTCGCCCCTGTGATGAGCACGCGTTTTCCTTTGAAGCGATCCATGACTGACTGTCCCTGTTTTGTGGAGACAGCGTTCTAGTGCTTTCTGCCTGTGTTGTTTATGAAGTACAATCAGACAATGCTATTTAGAAAATGGTGCATAATGCGCGGCCGTGATCTGTTTCAGCTAAAGGCGTTTTGCGCCGTTCTCGAGCATGGCAATTTTGCCCGTGCGGCTGCCCATCTCGGGCTCTCGCCCTCGGCGCTCAGCCAGATCGTCAAGGACCTGGAGGAGCGCCTGGACCTGCGCGTGCTGAACCGCACGACACGCAGCGTTGCCGCGACCGAGGCCGGGCGGGCGCTCTACGACAAGATCGAGCCCGCCCTGCATCTGCTTGAAAACGTCGACACCGAGGTGGCAGCACAGGCCGGCCGGATCTCCGGGACTTTGCGGCTCAACGTCTCCCGGGTCGCCGCCAATATCTACCTGGCGCCGATGCTCGGCGGCTTCCTGCGCGACCATCCCGACGTCACCGTCGACATCGTCACGGACGACCGGCTGGTGGATGTGGTCGCGGACGGCTTCGATGCCGGCATCCGGCTCGGCGAGAAGCTGCACCAGGACATGATCGCGGTGCCGCTTTCCGGCGATCTGACGATGAAGGTGGTGGCCTCACCCGCCTATATCGCCCGCCACGGCGAGCCGCTCCATCCCAACGACCTGAGGCGGCACCGCTGCCTGTGCTACCGTAATCCCAGCGACCGCTCTCCCTATCGCTGGGAATTCGAGCGGGGCGACGATCGCCGGGAGGTGGCGGTGTCGGGTCCGATCATTGTCGATGAACCCGCGATGCTGCCCCGGATCGCGCTGGAGGGGATCGGCATCGCCTACCAGTTCTCGCACCAGGTCGACCGCTATCTGGAAACGGGCGACCTGGTGCGCCTGCTCACCGACTGGACGCCGCCGTTTCCGGGTTTTTTCGTCTACTATCCGAGCCGCCGGCAGATGGCGCCGGCGCTGCGCGCCTTCGTCGACCACGTCAAGCGGATGCAGGCGAGGGCGTGACCGTCAGGGCCGCATCCGTCCGTCACTGCCCCGGCGGCGGGAAGCGCAGGCCGCGGGCGATGCGGTTCCAGGCGTTGATGGTGCCGATCGTGATCGTCAGGAGCACCGTCTCCTGATCGTCGAAATGTGCGCCGAGGCCGGCGGTCTCGGTCTCGCACGGCTCCTCGCCACTGAGGCGCGTGAGTCGTTCCGCCCATTTGAGCGCGGCCTTCTCCCGGGGCGAGAAGACGCCGGCATCGCGCCAGGCCGATACGAGCCCGAGCTTGGCCTCGTCGACGGCGAGCTTGCGGGCGATGTTCAGGTGGAGCTGGACGCAGAACGCACAGCCGTTCATCTGCGAGACGCGGAGTTTGACGAGTTCCGTCAGCTCCTTTTCAAGCCCGCCGTCGTCGACGGCCTTTCCGAGTGCGATCAGCGCGTCGTGCGCCGCCGTCTGGGAGGTCCTGAAAGCGTCGTAGGTCATGCTGTCGTCGTTGTTCGGCATGGGATGCCTTTTCCGGATTTGATGGTATAATGTAAGTGCACGAATAATATATAAGAGCTATTATATTATGCGCAAGACGCCCCCCGACCGATCCCTGCCGGCGCCCGGAGAGGGAAGACGCGGCGAAACCGGCTATGTCGGCTACCTGCTGCGCCAGGCGGCGCACGCCTATCAGACCCATCTCGGCCGCGTGCTGGGGGACCTCGACGTGACGCCGCCGCAGTTCTCGGTAATGACGATGGTCGCCGCCTATCCCGGTCTTTCCAACGCCGACATTGCCAGACTGACGTTCCTGACGCCGCAGACGGTCAGCTTCATCATCGCCAGGCTGCTGAAGGCCGGGATCGTCACGCGGCGCCCGCATCCCGTTCACGGCCGCATCCAGCAGCTCGTCCTGACCGACAGCGGTCAAGAGCTCCTGACGGCGGCGAAGCGGCGCGTGAGCGCCGTCGAGAAAGAGCTGGTGGGTGAGGTCAGTGCCGATGACGAGCAGGTGCTCCGGCTATGGCTCGCCAGCATTTCCGCGCGGCTGAGCGATGACTGAGGCGGGACGGCCCTACGGCAGAAGAACCAGGCTGCCCGTCGTGCGGCCGGCTTCCAGGTCGGCATGGGCCTTGGCTGCTTCCGCCAGCGGATATCTCCCGCCGATTTCCGAGGCGATGCCGGCCTTCAGCGCCTCTATCACCGCCGGGCTCGCGTCGGCGTAGCGGTTCCTGTCGGCGGAATAGGCCATGACGCTGGGCTTTGCCAATGCGGCGAGGCCGAGGTCCTCGATGCGGATCGGCGACACCGGCCCGGCCACCCAGCCGATACTGGCGACAGTGCCGAAGGGGCGGGCGCATCTGAGGGATATTTTCAGCATCTCCCCGCCGATGCCGTCGATGACGAGATCGACGCCCTTGCCATCCGTCAGGTCGGCGATTTCCTGCACGACGTCCGCGGCCCGGCCGACGATCACGTGATCGACGCCGTTGGTGCTGGCGAAGGCCGCCTTTTCCTCGGTGCTTGCCGTTCCGATCACCGTGGCGCCGAGGTGCTTCGCCCAGCGGGTGAGCACGACGCCGAGGCCGCCCGCGGCGGCGTGGACGAGGAGGACCGTTCCGGCACCGACCGGATAGGTGACGGTCAAGAGCATGTGCGCGGTCAGCCCGCGCAGCATGGACGTTGCCGCGATGTCGAACGGAACCTCGTCGGGCAGCCGCACCGCGCGCCAGGCCGGCAGCAGCCGGCTCCCGGCATAGCCCCCCGGAACGCCCGCATAGGCGACGCGATCGCCGACCCGAAGGCCGTCCACACCGGAACCCACGGCCTCGACGACGCCGGCGCCCTCGACGCCCGGAACGTGCGGCTCGGCCAAGGGATAGAGCCCGCGCCGATGGTAGATGTCGATGAAACTGACGCCGATGGCCTCCTGGCGCAGCAGGATGTCTCCCGGGCCCGGCGCCTGCGGTGCGGCGTCCGTTACCTCGAGCATGTCCGGGCCGCCGTGGCCCTTGATGCGAACTTGAACGTCCATGGCTTTCGCCTCCGTCTGAACGAGGCGATGATGCAGGCTCTCCGGTGCTTGGAAAATTCCCTTTATTCTCCCATCTGATGGGAATATTTTGACATATGGATTGGGAAAACCTGCGCCATTTTTCGGCCTTTGCGAGCCATGGCAGCCTGGCGGGTGCGGCGCGCGTGCTGGGGGTGGAGCATGCGACCGTCGCGCGCCGGATTGCGGCATTGGAAGATCATCTTCAGGTCAAGCTCGTCGACCGGCGCGGACGCCGCGTGACGCTGACACCGGATGGGGAACGCGTCGCGGCGATCGCCAACGGTATGGAAAGCGATGCCGCGGCGATCGAGCGGGCAGCGGCCGGCGCGCGCGCCGAATTGGGTGGCGAGATCACGATCAGCGCGCCGCCGGCCTTTGCGGCCGCCCGGCTCGTGGCGCCGCTCGCGGCACTACGAAAACGGCATCCGGGACTTTCGATCCGGCTTATCGGCGAATCCCGCGGGGCGGCGCTGGAACGGCGCGAGGCGGACATCGCCATCCGGCTGAGCCGTCCGCGAGAAGGGGATTTCACGATCGCCAAGCTCGGGGTGATGACGTTTCACCTCTATGCGAGCCCCGGCTATCTGCGGCAGACGCCGGAGCCGAATTGGACGTTCATCGGGTATGACGGGGCCATGGCTTCGGCGCCCCAGCAGGTATGGCTTCGGGAAATCGCCGCCGGGCGGCCCGTCGCCTTTACGGCCAGCACGACCGAGATCCAGGCCGCAGCGGCAAGGGAAGGGGCCGGTATCGCCATCTTGCCGGATTTCGTGGCCGCGGCGGATCCGGCGCTTCAGCGGGTGAGCGCGGCCGAGCCCGCGTTCCTCCGCGACATCTGGCTGGCCATCCATTCCGACATGAAGGCTTCGGCGGCCATCCGCGTCACCATCGATGCGTTGAAGGCCGCGCTTTCCCGATAGGGCACCGATGCGGCCGGGCACCATGCCCGCGCTGCTGCCGCTATGGCGAGCGCTCGGGAAACAGGTTCCTGGCCATGAAATCGACGAAGACGCGCAGCTTCGGGGAGAGGTGCCGGCTCGACGGCCAGAGGATGCGAAAGACGCCGGTGTGCTGGATCGCGTCGTCGAGCGCGCTTGTCAGCGTGCCGTCCGCGAGCTGGTCGCGGACCGCGAAATCCGGCAGGCAGGCGATGCCGAGGCCGCGTTCGGCCATGTAGACGAGGGGGCCGATGGCGCTGGAAACGGCAGCCCCGGGAGGGGCGTCGCCCGGCGCCCGGCGACCATCGACAGGAAACCACTCTTCCAGCTTGCCGGTACTGGGGTAGCGATGGTGCAGGCAGCGATGGTTGGCGAGATCGGCAGGCGTTTCGGGAACGCCATGCGCCTCGAAATAGGCCGGCGCGCCGACCAGCTTGTAGCGGAACGTGCCGAGCGCCCGCGTCATCAATCTTGAATCGCTGGCCTCGCCGGTGCGGACCACCGCGTCGAACCCTTCCTCGATCACATCGACAAGGCGGTCGGTGAAATCCAGGTCCAGTTCGATGTCCGGCCAGGCCCGCATGAACGCGGACAGGGTCGGCATCATCAGCATGCCGACCAGCGGCAGGCTGACCCGCAGCACGCCGCTCGGATGGGCGCGCGTCTCGGACAGTTCCAGCTCCGCCGCCTCCATTTCGCAGAAGATGCGGCGGCAGCGTTCCAGAAAAAGACGTCCCTCGGGCGTCAGCGTGATGGCCCGTGTCGAGCGGTGGAACAGTCTTACGTCGAGGCGCTCCTCCAGCCGCGCGATCGCCTTGCCGACGGCCGATGGCGACACGCCGAGCTGCCGTCCGGCGCCCGTGAAGCTGCGGGCTTCCGCCGCCTGAACGAAGACGTTGAGGGCGCCGAGACTGTCCATGGGAATGCGCATTGCGGATATTTTAGTCCGAAGTGATCGGAATTGAAGCCTGTTTTTCCATTACGAGGCGGCGTGACAGCATTCTGACAACAGCAATGTCCGAATGAGGTCTGTTCCATGGGGTCAACGTCCCGTCACGCATTTCATACCTATCCGTCAGGCGATCTGGATCGGCTCCGGTCCGCGGCGGGAGCCGGCCGATGACGGAAGCACAATCGGCCACCGCGCCTGCCGCCGCTATCGCCGGATCTCCTCGGTCCGATCGCCTTCCCTGGGGCGGCTTGCTCGCGCTGTCGATGGCCGCCTTCATCACCATCCTGACCGAGGCGCTGCCCGCCGGCCTCCTACCCCAGATCGGCGCCGGCCTCGGCGTGTCGGAATCGGCGGCGGGGCAGCTCGTCACCATCTATGCGCTCGGCTCGCTTCTGGCGGCGATACCGCTGACGGCGTTCACCCAGGGCGTCCGCCGCCGGCCGCTCCTGCTCGCCGCGATCGCCGGATTTCTGGTCGCCAACACGATCACGGCGGTCTCGGGCAGCTATGGGCTGACGCTGGCCGCGCGTTTCGTGGCGGGCGTTTCGGCTGGGCTCCTGTGGGCGCTGGCCGCCGGCTACGCCGCGCGCATGGCGCCCGACCATCTCAAGGGGCGGGCGATTGCCATCGCCATGGCGGGAACGCCCCTGGCGCTGTCGCTCGGCGTTCCGGCCGGGACATTCCTCGGTGCGCTCATCGGCTGGCGGGCCTGCTTCGGCCTGATCAGCGGGCTGACCGTCATTCTGATTGTCTGGGTGCTCGTCCGGGTTCCGGATTTTGCCGGGGAGCCCGCCGGCACGCGGCGTTGGCTAAGAAGCGTCTTCGTCCTTCCCGGCATTCGACCGGTGCTCTTCGTCGTCCTTGCCTATGTGCTCGCCCACAACATCCTCTACACCTACATCGCGCCGTTTCTCCATGCCGCGGGCATGGTGGAGCGGACCGATGCCGTGCTCCTGGTCTTCGGCGTTGCGTCCCTCGCCAGCATCTGGGGCGTCGGCGTGTTGATCGATCGCCGCTTGCGGGAGCTGACCCTTTTCAGCATTGCGCTGTTCGGTCTTTCGGCGGCGGCCCTGTGGGGCTGGGGCGACGTGCCGGCCATCGTCTATGTCGCTGCGGGCGGCTGGGGACTTGCGTTCGGCGGGTGCGCAACGCTGTTTCAGACCGCGAGCGCCAAGACGGCCGGTCCGGCGGCGGACCTTGCCCAATCTATGCTCGTGACGGTCTGGAACACGGCGATCGCCGGCGGCGGTCTCATCGGCGGCCTGCTGCTCGACGAGCTCGGGGTCGCCGCCTTCGCGCCAGCCCTCCTGATCCTGCTCGCCGCCGCTTTCGTCGCAACGCTCAGCGCGCGCCGCCGGGGTTTTCGGTGATGTCTATGCCGGTCCGGCTCCGGCCGCTCAGGTCGCCCGATCGGAGCCGCGAGCGAAGCGAACCGGCATGAGATATCCAGAATGGCGGAGCGTTCGGGCGGAGCTTCGAACTCGAAGAGTTCGCAAGGCAAAGAGCCGCCCGAGCCTATGCGAGGCCCCGACTGGAGCGAAGCCCGAAGGGCGACAGCGCGAAGTCAGAAAAACGCAAGGCCGCCTATGGTTCGATGATGGCTGCGATCGCCCGTGTGTTTTCGTCGCCCCAAACACACAATGGCCGGAGCGCTTCAGCCAGCGTTTTTCCGAGCGGCGTCAGGCGATAGTCCACCCTCGGCGGTATCTCTTTGTAGTCGGTGCGGGCGATGATTCCGTGGGCTTCCAGCTCTTTGAGCTGCTGAATAAGCACCTTGTCGCTTACGCCTTTGACGGCGCGTTTCAATGCGCCGTATCGCATGGACCCCTTGGCCAGGAAGAACAGGATGAGCGGCTTCCATTTTCCGCCGACAACGCGAAGTGCCGCGTCCAGACCACAGATAAAAGGAGAATGATGTTCGATTATGTCGGCCATCTTGGGTACTTACCAAATGGTGCATACTTATCAAAATGAAATTTCGACTTACCTCCTGTTCATGCTCGAACTACGGAGATTGGGTCATGACAAAACTTGATGGAAAAACAGCCGTTATCACCGGCGGCGCCAGCGGTATTGGCCTGGCGACAGCCAAGCGGTTTATCGACGAAGGCGCCTTCGTCTATATCTTTGGGCGGCGCCAGGAGGCGCTGGACGCGGCCCTGCCGGGGCTGGGATCTAACGCGCGCGCCGTCCGGGGCGACACCACGAAGCTGGAGGATCTCGACCGGCTTATCGAAGCGGTCAAGGCCGAGCGAGGCAGCATCGACATCGTCTTCGCCAATGCGGGTGTCGGCGATTTCGCGCAGCTTGGCGAGATAACGCCGGAACATGTTGACTGGACATTCGACATCAACGTCAAAGGCACGCTTTTCACCGTT
The DNA here is from genome assembly GCF_025961475.1 of Rhodobium gokarnense. Taxonomy (NCBI): domain Bacteria; kingdom Pseudomonadati; phylum Pseudomonadota; class Alphaproteobacteria; order Hyphomicrobiales; family Rhodobiaceae; genus Rhodobium; species Rhodobium gokarnense. The sequence goes on from NZ_JAOQNS010000004.1 coordinate 389,484, forward strand.
CAGAAGGCGCTGCCGCTGATGAAACCGGGCGGCTCGATCATCCTGACCGGCTCGACGACCGGATCGATGGGGACCGCTGCGATGAGCGTGTACAGCGCCTCCAAGGCAGCCATTCGGAACCTTGCCCGAAGTTGGGCTCTCGATCTCAAGGGCACGGGTATCCGGGTCAACGTCCTGTCGCCCGGCGCAACGGAGACAGAAAAGGTCCTGTCGATGTTCGAGAGCACGGGCATGGGGGATCAGATTGTCACTGGTTTTCAGGAAGGGATTCCGCTTGGACGGATGGGCGAGGCGGCCGAAATCGCCAGCGTTGCCGCGTTTCTCGCCAGTGGCGACAGCAGCTTCATGACCGGAAGCGAGGTGTTCGCTGACGGCGGGCATGCACAGGTCTGATCCAAACAACGGCGCAAAAGCGCTATGCCTGCCGTCGCCCGATTTGTCGGTATATGGCAGAGGATTCGGGAACAATTTCGAACCCGCCGGGTTCGCAAGGCGAAGAGCCGCCCGAGCTGATGGGAGGCCCGGACTGCAGCGAAGCCCGAAGGGCGACAGCGCAAGGCAAAAAATGGCGAGGAAGCGGGGAGAGCGTTCGAACCCAAAGGGTTCGCAAGGCGAAGAGCCGCCCGAGCTGATGCGAGGCCCCGACTGGAGCGAAGCCCGAAGGGCGACAGCGGGAAGTCAGATAATGGCGGACGGGGTGGGATTCGAACCCACGAGACGGTTGCCCGCCTGCTGGTTTTCAAGACCAGTGCCTTCAACCACTCGGCCACCCGTCCAGGCCGCCTTTGAGTATGGCGTCTTTCGACGCTTGCCGCATCCCTAAACACGGAGGGGAGCGTCACGATATGCTCAAGGCGCGGCGCATCCATAACCGGGTGCCTTGCGGCAATCAACATCGCGGTGGGCGAGCGCCTCGGCCGGGTTCGCGCCGGCCGGGGCGGCAGGCGCAAGCGGCGGTCTGGTACGGCCTGAAAAGAAAAGGGGCGCGGACGGTGCGCCCCAGGTTCCGGTTTGCGGCTTCTTTTCCAGGGAGGAGCTACCAGCAGCTATAGCCGCCGTCGGCGAGCACCACCGAACCGGTCATCAGGCTGGAGGCGTCGGAGGCGAGGAAGAGGACGACCGAGGCGACCTCGTCGACCGTGCCCATGCGGCCGAGCGGCGTGCCGCCGATCCAGTAGCGGTTGAGCTCCGGATTGTCGTGCACATAGGCGGTCAGCTCGGTCTCGATATAGGTCGGGGCGACGGCGTTGACGCGCACGCCGCGGCCGCCCCATTCGGCGGCAAGCGAGCGGGTCAGGTGGTGCACCGCCGCCTTTGAGGCGTTGTACTGGGACTGTTCCTGGGGTCGGTTGACGACCTCGCCGGACATGGAGCCGAGATTGACGATGACGCCGTTCTCCGCTTCCAGCATCTTTTTGCCGAAGCTGCGGCAGCACCAGAAGAGGCCGTTGAGGTTGACCTCGATGACCGACCGCCAGACCTCGTCGGCCATGTCCTCGGCCGGCTCGAAGGCCTTGCCGATGCCCGCATTGTTGACGAGGACGTCGACGCGGCCGTGGCGGGCAAGGATGGCGTCGCGGGCGGCGTCGACGGCGGCCGGGTCGGTGACGTCGAGGGCTTCGAATTCGGCCGTGGCGCCGGCAGCGGAGAGCTTTTTGGCAGCGGCCGTTCCGGCCTCGACATTGCGGTCGGCGACGACGATCAGGGCGCCGGCCTCGGCAAGGGCCTCGGCGATGGCAAAGCCGATGCCCTGGGCCGCGCCGGTGACGACCGCTATACGGTCTTTCAGGGAGAATTTTTCCAGATACATGGTTTTCTTCAGCACCATTTTGGTTGGTTTGACGCGCGGTCAGCCGGCCGCTGCTTCTGCCGGTGCGGCTGCGCCGCTGGAGGAAAAGTCGATGCGCATTCCAGCGTCGTCGAAGACGTGGCATTTGTCGTGTGGCAGATCGAGCCAGATGCGGTCGCCGGTGCGGAACCCGCGCTCGCCGACGGCGCGCACCGTGACCATGCCGAGGCCGCTGACCTCGACGTGGAAGAAGGCGTCGCTGCCGAGCTGTTCTTCGACGACTATGACGCCCGACCATAGTCCTTCCGTCGCCGAATAGGTCATGTGTTCCGGGCGGATGCCGAGGGTCGCCGGGCGGGCGCCGCGATCGGCGGCAAGACCGGGCAGGGGGAGGGCGTGGTCGCCGGGCAGCCTCAGGGTGTCGCCGTCGATGCCGTCGACCGGCAACAGGTTCATGCGCGGCGAGCCGATGAAGCCGGCAACGAAGAGGTTGGCGGGGCGGTCGTAGAGCTCCAGCGGCGTTGCGTATTGCTCGACCCGGCCCTCGTTGAGGACGACGATGCGGTCGGCCATGGTCATCGCCTCGACCTGGTCGTGGGTGACGTAGACCATCGTTGTCTTCAGCGTGTCGCGGAGCTTGTTGATCTCCACCCGCATCTGGACGCGAAGGGCCGCATCGAGGTTCGATAACGGCTCGTCGAACAGGAAGGCAACCGGCGAGCGCACGATGGCGCGGCCGATGGCGACGCGCTGGCGCTGGCCGCCGGAGAGCTCGCGCGGCTTGCGGTCGAGATAGTCCTCAAGGGCGAGGATGCGCGCGGCCTCGTCGACCTTGGCCGCGATCTCGGCCTTCGGCAGGCCGGCGATCTTCAGGCCGAAGCCGATATTGTCGCGCACGGTGATGTGCGGGAACAGCGCGTAGGACTGGAACACCATGGCAAGGCAGCGCTCCGACGGGCGCAACTCGGTGACGTCCTCGCCGTCGATCAAGACCCGGCCTTCGCTCACGTCCTCCAGCCCGGTGATCAGGCGCAGCAGGGTGGACTTGCCGCAGCCCGACGGGCCGACGAAGACGACGAAGGCGCCTTCCTCCACCGTCAGGCTGACGTCCTTGATCACCTCCTGGTGGCCGAACCGCTTGACGACGTGATCCAACGTGATCTGGCCCATCTTGCTCTCCCGTTTCCCGGGGCGTGTGGCGTGCGATCGTAGTGACGCCGCATGCCCCGGCTTTTCTGCTGTTCCGTGTATCCTTTGCCGGCTATTTATTCGCACCGGCAAAGGTCCTCTTAGATCGCGGCGGTGCCCCTGCCGGCGACGTTTTCCTTAGCCGACTTCATTTCAGTCCGGATGTACTCCTGGGCATGGCGGCAGAGGTCGGCGCCGTCGTCCCACAGGTTGCGCCAGATGCCGAGAATGCCGGTCAGCGGCTGTCCGGTCACCACCGAGGAGAAGGACTCGAATGTGATCGGGTGCCGGTAGTCGATCTCCGCAAGGGCCCGGAACATCTTCGTGAAGTCCACATTGCCGGAGCCGAGATAGCCGCGGTGGGATTCGCCGATGTGGAAATAGCCGAGGTCGGCGCCGGTCTGCCGGATGGCGCGGGCGTTGTCGGCCTCCTCGATGTTCATGTGGTAGGTGTCGAGGTGGACCTTGACGTTCGGCGCGCCGATGCGCCGGCACATGGCGACGGCCTGTTCGGCCGTGTTGATGACGTTGGATTCGTAGCGGTTGACGACTTCCAGCCCGATGGTGATGTCGTGCTTCGCCGCCCGCTCGCAGATCCGCTGCAGGACCTCCACGGAGTTGGCGATGCCGGTCTCGGTCGGCGGCACCATGTATTTCTGGAACGCCGAATAGAGGATGCCGCACATGTGGGTGGCGCCGATGCCGATGGCGACGTTGAGGGCGTCGTTGAGGCGTTCCTCGCCGCGGGCAACGGTCGCCTTGTCCTCGCTGGAGACGTCGGTGGAGGCATCGAGCCCGAGCGAGATCGTCGTGCCGATGCGGTTCTCTTCCAGCTTCTTCGCTGTGAATTCGATGTCGATGCCCTTGGGGTCGAGGGCCGGGATTTCGATGATGTCGAAGCCGAGCTCGGCGCTTGAGCCGATGGCGCGTGCCGCCTCGTCGTGGCTCCAGCCACCGGTCCAGACCAGGGCATGTACACCCAACTTATTCATTTTATTTGCCTTTCGTTCTTTTCATTGTGCTCCCGTCGGCCGACCGGGGAGGCGTGGTCAGTCGAACAGGATGCCGCCGCAGACATTGAGCGCCTGGCCGGTGATGAAGGCGGCGTCGTCGGACGCAAAGAAGGCCGCCGCGCCGACGACGTCTTCCGGGTAGCCGAGGCGGCCGAGGGCGGTCTTGTCCTTCACCGCCTGCAGGGAGGCCTCGTCCGGGTAGTTGTTGCGGCCCATGTCGGTATCGATGATGCCGGGACAGACCGAGTTGACGGTGATGCCGTCGGGAGCGACTTCCTGGGCGAGGATCTGGGAGAAGCGGATCACCGCGGCCTTCGAAGCGCAGTAATGGGCCTGGCCCGGCGCGCCGCGCTTGCCGCCGACGGAGGCGATGTTGACGATGCGGCCCTTGCCGTTGGCGCGGAAATGGGCGAGCAGCGCCTTGGTGACGAGGAAGGTGCCCTTGGCGTTGACGTCGAAGATGCGGTCCCACTCGTCGGGGGCGATGTCCTCGACATTGAAGACGGAGAGGACGCCGGCATTGTTGACGAGGACGTCGATGCGGGGCGACAGCTTCAGCGCATTGGAGACCAGGGCCTCGACCGAGGCCGGATCGCTGACGTCGGCAAAGAGCGTATCGCAGCGCCCGCCGGCGGCCTCGATCGCCGCCTTCAGGCTGGCGAGGTCGCCCGCCTGGCGGTCGAGGTCGTTGGCGATCACGTGATATCCTTCGGCGGCAAAGCGTTCGGCAATCGCACGGCCGATCCCCCGCGAACATCCGGTGATCAGAACCGTCTGGTTGTCACCTCTTCTCGGAATCATTGGGTGTTTTCCTTTCGACGAATGGCCGGGGCCCTGGGCGTCAGTCCTTGACGGCGCCCATGGTCAGGCCGGAAACGATGTGCCGCTGCATGATCAGCGTGAAGATGATCGGCGGGATCGCCTGGATGACGGAGGCGGCGGCGACCAGCTCCCAGAAGGTATTGCCCGTCGTCACGTAGGACGAGATGACGACCGGGAAGGTCTTGGCCGCGCGGGTCGTCAGGAACAGCGCCATCAGGAGTTCGTTCCAGGCGAAGATGAAGACGAAGGTGGCGACGGTCGCGATGCCGCTCTTGGAGACGGGCAGGGCGACCTTCAGGAACGTTTGCGTCCAGGAGCAGCCCTCGAGCTGCGCCGCCTCGATCAGCTCGCGCGGGACCCGGCGGAAGAAGGACATCGCCACCCAGACGGCGAACGGGATGTTGAAGCCGGCATAGACGATGATCAGCGCCCAGATCGAATCCAGCATGCCGAAGCCGTTGAAGACCATGTAGAGCGGCACGCCGGCGGCGATCGGCGGCATCATCCGGGTCGACAGGATCCAGTCGGCGAGGAAGTTGCGCCCGCGGAAGCGGAAATTGGTGAGGCCGAAGGCGGCGGGCAGGGCAAGCACGACGCACAAGATGGTGGCGCCGACCGTGACGATGACCGAGTTCAAAAGGTACGGCCAGTCGTCCTTCAGCATGGTCACGTAGTTGTCGGTGTAGGTGAAGTCCGGGACCCATTGCGGCGGGATCGAGAAGATGCCCGACACGGTCTTGAAGGAGGCCAGGAACATCCAGACCATCGGCGCGACGAAGATCAGCGTGATGATGAGCGCGCCGATGAGCGGCAGGATGGTGGACCGGGTGCGTCTAGTCATCTTCGGCGCTCCGCAGGTATTTCACCGTGATGGCGGTGATGATGACGCTGGCAAAGAGGATGACGACCGCCGCGGCCGAGCCGTAGCCGACCTGGAAGTACTGGAAATCCTGCTTGTAGGCGAAGAAGGTGACGATCTCCGTCGACGAGCCCGGGCCGCCGCGGGTGGTCACGTAGACGATGTCGAAGAGCCGCAGATTGTCGATCACCCTGAGGATGATGCCGACCAGGACGATGCCGCGGATCGCCGGGATCTCGATCCAGGCGGCGATGTGGTACCACTTGGCGCCCTCGATCTCGGCCGCCTCATACTGCTCGGCCGGGATCGACATCAGCCCTGCGAGCATCAACAGCATCATGAACGGCGTCCACTGCCAGGAATTGATCAGGATGACAGTGGCGAGCGCCAGGCTCGGATCGCTGAACCAGCCGAGCGGCGAGATGCCGATCTCACCGAGCAGGAAGTTGGCGATGCCGAGATTGGGATTGAAGATGTAGGAAAAGATCAGGCCGATGCAGATCGGCGTGATCATCATCGGCACGATCGATGCCGACCTGAGGACCGCGCCGACGCGGGTCTCGCGCAGGGAAAAGAACACTTTTGCGGCAAAGAACCCGATCAGGATCTCCACCGTGATGGAGGAAACCGTGAGCACCGCGATGTTGCGGCAGGCATCGAGGAACAGGCTGTCGGTGAAGAGTTCGGCGTAGTTGTCGAAGCCGATGAAGCGCATGCGGTGCAGCTTCGTCAGCTTGGCCTGGTGGAGGCTCAGATAGACCGAATAGACGAACGGAAAGATCGTCAGCGCCACCAGATAGACGCCCGCGGGAACGAGGAACATCAGGCGTTCCATGCGCTCCTTGCTGCGGGCCAGCCGGCGGCTGGCGGGACGGGCAATGGCTGTTTCGCTCGCCGACATCGGGGTTTCTCGTTCTGCCGGGCCCTTTACGGGCGCGTCTCCTCAGAGGTGTTCGGGGGTGGCGGACGCGAGGGGTGCCTTCCCCGCGTCCGCCTGTCATGCATGCCGGGTTATTTGAGGATGCCTTCGGATTTCAGCATCTCGGTCACCTCTTCCTGGGCCGTGTCCATGGCCTCCTGCGGGGTCGCTTCGCCGATGATCGCGCGATTGACCTGCAGGCCGATGGCATCGATCATTTCAAAGGTCAGCGGATGGCGCGGACGGCCTTCCGTCCAGGCCGTCTTGGCCGCGGTGTAGAGTTCCTTGGTCCAGGGCAGCTTTTCCTGGATTTCCGGATCCTGGAAGGCCGAGTGCCGGCTCGGAACGCCGCCGATCATCGCCCATTCCTTGTGGATCTCGGGGCTGGCGAACCAGCGCATGAAATCCCACGCGGCTTCCTTGTTCTTGGAGTGCTTGTTGAGGCACATGATCCAGCCGCCGACGGGCGGAACGGTCTTTTCGCCCTTGGCGTGGGGCATCTGGGCCGAGGCCCATTTGCCGACGATGTTCGACTTGGCCGGATCGCTGAGGCCGGGCGTGCGCACCGACCAGGCGTTGATCATGGCGACCTTTCCCTGCGCGAAGGCGTTGAAGCGGTCGTCCCACTGGTACTGCTCGCCGCCCGGAGGCCCGTAGGCCACCATGTCGTGGAAGAACTTCACCAGCTCGACGGATTTTTCCGAGTTCAGGAGCGGGGTCTGGTCGGCATAGGGCTCTTCGGAGCCCGGATAGTTGCTCTCCCAGGGCTTGCCGCCGGCGGAGTAGATCCACTCGAAATACTGCTGGCCGGCCGCGGCGCCGCGGCGGTTGTTCATGGCGTAGCCGGACATGCCCGGATAGTCCGGGTTGTTGGTGAAGAACTTCGCCGCTTCCATCGTCTCCTCGAACGTCTCCGGCACCTTCAGTCCGGCCTTGTCGAAGAGATCCTTGCGGTAGTGCATGACCTGCCAGTAGGCGCCGACGGGCAGGCAGTAGGTCTTGCCGCCCCATTGCGCCTGGCCGGCGATCGAGCCGACGAAGTCGTCCCAGGCGATGATCGCCGGGTCGGTGTCGCCCCACAGATCCTCGACCGGCTCCAGGCAGTCGGCCTCGACGAACTCGCCGACCCAGATGCCGTCGATGAACAGCACGTCATACTGGTCGTCCTGCTGCGAGCAGCCGAGGATTTCCTTTTCGTGCAGCGGGTCGTAGCCGAAGCCGTCGGTCGTCACCTCGGCCCCGGTGAGGCCTTCGAACTTCGACTCCATCTTGCGGATCGCCTCGATATAGGGATCGTTGACGACCATCATGTTGATCGACTTGCCGGAGTGATCCCCGAGCAGGGAATCCCAGTCCGTTTCGGCGACAGCCGGCGCTGCGGCAAGGACAACCGACGCCGCCACCGTTGCCATTAGCAATTGTTTGGTCATTGCTTCCTCCGATTGTTGGGCGCTCGTCATCGGCCTTGCGATCGCGCCCGCGTCGACAAAGCCTCTCCGTTCGCGGCAAAGGCCGCGTCGGGCATTTCTGAAGGACTCGGTTTTCGTGTGGTGCCGGCGCGTCAGGCGCCGGGTTTTATGCCCGTTCCCGCATCGGGGCGGGCCATCTCCCTGACATTGTCTTGGTCGTTTCCATCGCTTGCATTGCTGGTTTCTTGCCCCTTGGGCCCGATCGCCGCGGCGGATGCGCGGACGATGAGCTCGCAGGACAGGTAGACCCGCATCGGCGGACAGGTGTCGCCGCCGATGCGGCTGCGCAGGCGCGACCAGATGGCCTGGCCCATCGCCTGAATCGGTTGGCGGATGGCGGTGATCGGCACCGATCGTGCGCACATCCATTTGTAGTCGTCGAAGCCGATCACCGACATCTCGTCCGGAATGCGGATGTTGCGGCCGACGAGGGCGGTGAGGACGCCGAGGGTGGTGAAATTGGTGAAGCCGATGATCGCCGTCGGCCGCTCATGGCCGTCGAGCCATTTCGACAGGCGTTCGGAGGCGACCTCGAAGGTGAGGCCGGTCTCCAGAACCTCCGGCGCGGGGGCACCGGCCGCCTCAATGACCCGGGCGGCGCCGGCGCAGCGCTCGCGCATGTTGCCAAGGCCGAGGACGGAGGCGGCGAGGAGAATGCGGCGGTGACCGAGGTCCAGCAGATGGCGCGCGGCCATCGCTCCGGCTTCCTCGTTGGCAACGGAAACCGTGTCGGCCTGCGGGCTGTGGGTGACGCGGTCGGCAATCACATAGGGAACGCCCGCGCGCTCGATGAGGTCGCGGTTGGGGAAGCGGTCGGTGGAGGGAATGACGACGATGCCGGCAGGGCGCCAGGCAAGGATGGCGGCGAGCCGCGAGCGCTCGGTCTCCTCGTCGTCATTGGAATTGGCGACGATGATCTCGTAGTTCTCCTGGCTGACGCAGCCTTCGATCGCGGAAACGATGGAGGTGAAGAACGGGTTGTCGAGATCGGGAACGAGAACGGCTATGATCTGCGCCTTGCCGGTGCGCAGTTGCGAGGCGAGGCGGTCGGTCTGGTAGCCAAGCTCCGCGGCGACCTTGCGGACGTGGTCCGCGAGATCCTTGTTGACGGGCTTGCGACCGGTCAGGACGTTGGACACGGTTCCGGGGGAAACCCCGGCCTTCTTGGCCACGTCGCGGATCGATACCGGCTTGTCGGACATTTCCTCTCGCTTCGTTTCGCCGCTTGATCACGGTCTAGAAAAACGATTTACTGAAAAACGTTTTACAGTACCGTAGTAAAGGACGCAAGGCGGAATCCGACATGGCGCCTTGCGTTACCCTGACGGAGACGGACGATGGGCCTCGGGAACACCGAAACGATCGCTTTTGAGGACCTGGTGGAACGCTTGAAAACGCGCGGCGGCGCGGGCGGCCGGCTGCTCGTTGCGCTCGCCGGTCCGCCGGCGGCGGGCAAGTCGACGCTCGCCGATCGCCTCGCCGATGCCCTCAACGCTGCGGCGCCGGAAAGCACGGCTGTCTTCGGCCTCGACGGCTACCACTTCGACGACATGGTGCTGGAGGCCCGCGGCATGCGGGCGCGCAAGGGCGCGCCGGACACCTTCGACGTCGCCGGCTTCGCCCACATGCTCGCCCGGCTGAAGGCGAATGCGGAAGAGGAGGGGATCGCCGTTCCCGTCTTCGACCGGGACCTGGAAATCGCCCGGGCCGGGGCGCGGATCATTCCGCAGTCCGTCCGCACCCTGATCGTGGAGGGCAACTACCTGCTGCTCGACCGGCCGCGCTGGCGCGACCTTGCCGCGCTGTTCGACGTGACCGTCGGCCTCGACTGCGATCTGGCCGTCCTCGAAGCACGGCTCAAGCAACGCTGGGAAAGACTCAGTTCTGCCGAGGCTGCGGCCAAGATTGCGGACAATGACCTGCCCAATGCGCGCCTCGTGGTTGGCGAAAGCATGGCTCCGGACCTCAGGATTGCCTGCGACCCATCGTCTTCCTAATGGCTCGCGGACGCATTTTTCCGGGGTTCTCGGTGCGGATGCGTCAAATTCTTCTCAAATTGGGCCGAAAGACCACATTTGTGCCGTTTTTTGACCTGAAGCGGAGCAGTGTCGACGGGTCGTCCGGCAAAGTTCGACGCGACCTTAACGATGATGTAAGAGTCCTCGTGGATGTTGAGGGTTGGATGCACGTGTGGGGAGGCATCCGACGCTTGATACCCGACGCGCCCGGACGTGGCGCATCTACCGCAAAGCGGATGGCAACGGTGCTGTCGGTTTGGCGGGACGCGACAAGCGGGTCAGGCGTTCCGTAGGCCGACACAGCGTATTGAGTAAGGGCGGCATGCGTCACGGCATCAACGACCAGTCAGCGGCAGCGCCGGCGGGCTTCGATCCGCTTGGGGCAGGGCGATTCGCAAAGCTTCCGGTGAGGATCCTCCTGGTCGTTGCGGTCAGCGCCATGGTCGCCGCCTGTGCCACCGACAACAAGGGCAGCGGCAAGCGCTCCAAGGAATATTTCTCCGAAAAGAAGTATGGCGTGAAGGCGAGCCCGCGGGTCGCCAGGAACGGCAAGAAGATCCGCTCCGGCGGCGGCCGCTACCTGGTCGGCAAGCCCTACAAGGTCGCCGGCAAGTGGTACAAGCCCCGGAAGGTCCGCAAATACACCAAGACCGGCTACGCCTCCTGGTACGGGTCCGCCTTCCACGGCCGGCTCACCGCCAATGGCGAAGTCTACGATATGAACCGGCTGTCGGCGGCCCACACCACCCTGCCGCTGCCGTCCTATGTCCGCGTCACCAATCTGAAGAACGATCGCTCGGTGATCGTGCGCGTCAACGACCGCGGCCCGTTCCACGGCAAGCGCGTGATCGATCTGTCGAAGCGTACCGCCGATTTGCTCGATTTCCGGCATAGCGGCGTCGCCAAGGTCAAGGTCGAATATGTCGGCGATGCGCCGCTGGAAGGCCACGACCACGCCATGCTGATGGCGTCCTATCGCGGCCCGGGCCAGACGGCGCCTGGCGGCACCTTCCCGGGCACGATGATCGCGAGCGCGACGCCGAAGACGCCGGCCGCCGCCGAGGTCGCGACGCCCGCAAGGCCGACCCCGCCGGTGATGCTGGCCCAGGCGCCGGTGCCCAAGCCGCGTCCGTTCTGGGCCGCGACCGCGCCGGTCGAGGTCGCGTTCGATCCGGCGTCCGCCTTTGCCGCCGGCGATGGCGTCATGGTCGCCTCGCTTGAAACCCCCGTTACCTCGCCGACGGCCGAGCCCGCCGGTGCCGCACAGAGCGCCGTCACCGGCACCTACAGCCCGGACGACAGCCGGCCGGATGCAAAGGTCGCCCTTGCCGAGAACGCCGCCGACGATGCGCGCCGCGTGCGCACCGTCACCTATCGGATGCCTGGGCAGGACAGGGTCGCGACGCCGCAGCGCGCTGCCGCGCCGGTCCAGCGATCCGAGCCCGTGCGCGTCGCCTCCAATCCGATCAATCTGCAGCCGCAGCAACCGGCCCGCCAGGTGCGCCAGGCCGTTTCCAACGACACCGGCCTGCGTCTGCGTCGCAGTTCCGCGCCGGTGCCGCCGGCCCCGGTCGGCGCGACGCCGCCCGCCAATGTCGGCGGTCCCTTCGTCCCCGTTTCGGCCGATGCGTCCAGCGCCGTCTTTACCGCCGGCGGCCTCTTCTACGCCCGTCCGGACCGCATCGAGGCCGGCTACCAGGTGATCGCCAGCGTCGCCGACGGTTCCGTGCCGCTCAGCACCCTGGAAGCCCGCATTGCCGCTGCCGGCCAGCGCGCCGTCGCGGCCCGGGCCGACATCCGCCTCGGCGTCTTCCGCAATCCGCAGAGCATCGCCAAGCTGGAGCGCGGACTTGCCCATCTCGGCCGCATCGACCGGCGCACCGTCACCGCCAATGGCGAGGCGCTGACGCTCCTGTCGCTGACCGAGATCAAGGCCGGCGTTTCGACCGATGACGCCATTGCCGCCGCCGAAAGGCTCGGTGCCGCGGGCGCCCATCCGGTGCGCTGAGCAGGGCCCTGCCTGGTCGCGGCGTCGATTGCAGCCCCAATTGCCGATTGACTTATTCCGCCGGATTTCGTTCAAAACGGACGGGGGCAGTCGGTATAAGTGCGGGTGAGCGGTGCCGTTTTCTTTTCATGGAACGCCGCGGCGTGGTCGGATAGCGGGCCGGGGATTGCGTCCCGGTTGTCGTTTCGTTGCCGTCCTTGCCGCCTTTTGCCTGATCCTTTCCGCGCATGGTCCGAGCCTGGCGCAGCCGATCGAGACGGTCGCCGAACAGGCGATCATCATGGATGCGGAAAGCGGCGCCATTCTTTTTGAAAAGAATGCCGAGGAGCGCATTCCGCCGGCCTCGCTGACGCTGCTGATGACGGCCGAGACCGTCTTCGACATGATCAAGCGCGGCCAGCTCAGCCGCGACCGGGAATTCAAGATCAGCGAGCATGCCTGGCGCACAGGCGGCGCGCCGGCCGGCGGCACCACCATGTTCGCCGAGCTCGGCTCCATGGTGCCGGTGATCGATCTCCTTCGCGGCGTCATCATCCAGATCGCCAATGACGGGGCGATCGCCCTTGCCGAGGGCATCGCCGGCTCGGAAGCGGCCTTCGGCGAGCAGATGACGCTGAGGGGCCTGGAAGTCGGCATGACCGACTCCAATTTCGTCAATCCGACCGGCTACGAGGACCCGAAGAACTACTCCACGGTCAAGGACCTCGCCGTCCTCGCGCGCCATGTCATCCGCACCTATCCGGAGCTCTACAAGCTCTTTGCGCAGCAGGAATTCACCTGGAACGACATCACCCAGCGCAACAAGAACCCGATGCTGACCATGTCGTCGTTCCAGGTCGACGGCCTCGTCATCGGCGGCACCAGCATCGACCGGCTCGGCATGGTGACCTCGGCAAAGCGCGGCGACCTCAGGCTGATCCTCGCCTTTTATGGGCTGCCTTCCAAGGCGGCGCGGCTGAAGGAGGCCAAGGCGCTGCTCGACTGGGCGTTCGGCTCGTTCGAGGCGGTGCGGCTGTTCGAGGCCGGAGAGACCGTCGGCGAGGCGCGGGTCTTCGGCGGCGAGAAGAGCTATGTGCCGCTGGTCGGCGAGGGAGCCGTCATCGCCTTCCTGGAAGAGAACGTCGTCAAGGGATACCACGGCCGCATCGCCTATGAGGGCCCCGTCGTGGCGCCGGTGGAAAAGGGCCAGCCGATCGGCAATCTGGAAATCGTCCGTGACAAGGCGGTGGTCCAGAAGATCCCGCTCTTTGCCGGCGAATCGGTCGGCATCGGCGGCTTCCACGGCAAGGCGTTCGATGCGTTGATCGAAGCCGTCGCCGGGCTCTGGTACTGACGTCGCCGCCGGCATTCCTCGGCAAAAAAATATTCCGTTCGCGCACGATCCCGGACTGGGGCTTTCCTCGCGCGCCCGTTCGGTCGATATAAGGGCTGAACGCGCGTGGGCGCACATCGCAGATATCGGGACCCAGCCAGGTGGCCGGAACGTTCATAACCTTCGAAGGCGGCGAGGGCGCCGGCAAGTCGACGCAGATCCGGCGCCTTGCCGCGCGGCTGGAAGGACTCGGCCTTGAGGTCGTGACGACCCGCGAGCCGGGCGGCGCGCCGGGCGCGGAGGCGATCCGCGAGGTGCTGCTCTCCGGCAAGGCGAAGGCCCTCGGGCCGCTCGTGGAGGCAACGCTCTTTGCCGCCGCGCGGATCGACCATGTGGCGAACAGGATTCGCCCGGCGCTCGATCGCGGCGCGGTCGTGCTCTGCGACCGCTTCACCGATTCCACCCGCGTCTATCAGGGCGACGGCGACGGGGTCGATGCGACGACCGTGGCGGAACTGGAGCGCATTGCCGTCGACGGCGTCCGTCCGGACCTCACGCTCGTCCTCGACCTGCCGGTGGAGGTGGCGCTAGAGCGGATTGCGACGCGCCGGGGCGACGAGCATCCCGATCGCTTCGAGGGCGAGGCCGACGTCGTCCATCATCGCCGCCGCGAGGCGTTCCTGTCGATCGCGAAAGCCGAGCCCGACCGCTGCGCCGTTATCGATGCCTCGGGCGACGAAGAGACGGTGGCTAATCGCATCTGGGAGACCGTCGCGGCGCGCCTCGATCTTCCCACAGAGAGCCATCCTGCGGAGGCCGGCCATGGCTGATGCCGTACCGCTCGACGCCGACGCCATCGACGATGTGCCGCATCCGCGGCAGCAGCAGCGGCTTGCCGGCCAGGCGCATGCCGAGACCGAACTGCTGGACGCCTACCGCTCGGGCCGCATTCACCACGCCTGGATTCTCTCCGGCACCCGCGGCATCGGCAAGGCGACGCTCGCCTTCCGGATGGCGCGCTTCGTGCTCGCCCATCCCGATCCAAAGGCGGCGGCGGTCGCGGGCGCAAGAGACCTCTCCGTCGCCCCGGACGTCCCCGCGGCGCGCAAGGTCGCGGCCGGGTCCCATCCGGATCTTCTGCACCTGCGCCGGCCCTATGACGACAAGCGCAAGCGTTTCAAGACCGAGCTTCCCGTCGACGAGATCCGCCGCACGGCGTCCCTGTTCGGCACGACGGCGGGAGAGGGGGGCTGGCGCATCTGTATCGTCGATGCCGCCGACGACATGAACGCCAACGCCGCCAATGCGCTCCTGAAGGTTCTCGAAGAGCCGCCGCCGCGGGCGCTGTTCCTCGTCGTCTCGCACAATCCCGGCCGGCTCCTGCCGACGATCCGCTCGCGCTGCCGCAAGCTGGCGCTCGACCCGCTGGCGCCGGAAACGATCGCCGGCGAGCTGCAGGCCCTCGGCCTTGCCGGCGGGCTCGACGAGCGCACGCTGCACCGGGTCGCCGTGCTCGGCTCGGGGAGCCTCCGCCGTTCCGTCCTTCTCCTGCGCGCCGACGGCGTTGCGCTCTGGGATGCCTTCGAGGACATCGCCCACGGCCTGCCGAAGATGGACCGGGCGGCGATCCACGCCCTTGCCGACCGGGTCGCGGCGCGCGATGCCGACGACGTCTTTGCCACCTTCAAGGACATCGTCCGCGACTGGCTGACGGCGCGGGTGCGCGACGGGGCGGCCGCCGGCGCCTCGGCCGGCGACCTCATTGCCTGGAGCGAGGCCTGGGAGACCATCAACCAGGCCAACCGCACGGCCGCCGTCCTCAATCTCGACCGCAAGCAACTGGTGCTCGATACCTTCCGGACCCTTGCGGAAGCGGCCCGAAATTCGCTATCTCCCCAGTCGACCTAGCGCTGCACAAGCGCCGACCTCCCGAAAGTTTTCCGCCAATGAGCGACCAACAGACATTCTACATCACGACGGCCATCTCCTATCCGAACGGCGCGCCCCATATCGGCCACGCCTATGAGGTGATCGCCACCGACACGCTCGCCCGCTTCAAGCGGCTCGACGGCTACAATGTCCGGTTCCTGACCGGCACCGACGAGCACGGCCAGAAGATGATCCAGACGGCGGCCAAGCACGGCATGTCGGTGCGCGATTTCGCCAACCAGCAGGCGCCCCTGTTCCAGGAGATGGCGCGGGTGCTGACCTGCTCCAACGACGACTTCATCCGCACGACGGAAGAGCGCCACACGCGCTCCACCCAGGCGATCTGGCAGGCGATGGTGGACGCGGGCGACATCTATCTGGACAAATATTCCGGCTGGTACTCGGTGCGCGACGAGGCCTATTACGCGGAATCGGAAACCACCGTGACCGACGACGGCGTGCGCATCGGGCCGCAGGGCTCGCCCGTCGAATGGGTGGAGGAGGAGAGCTACTTCTTCCGGCTGTCGAAATATGAGCAGCCGCTCCTCGACCACTACGCCGCCAACCCGGATTTCATCGGCCCGGACGAGCGGCGCAACGAGGTCGTCAGCTTCGTGAAGGGCGGGCTCCGCGACCTCTCCGTCTCGCGCACGACCTTCGACTGGGGCATCCCGGTGCCGGGCGATGAAAAGCACGTGATGTATGTCTGGGTCGACGCGCTCACCAACTACATCACCGCCGTCGGCTATCCCGATACGCAGAGCGACCTCTTCGCGACCTACTGGCCGGCGAACGTCCATGTCATCGGCAAGGACATCCTGCGCTTCCACGCGGTCTACTGGCCGGCCTTCCTGATGTCGGCGGGTGTTGCCCTGCCGAAGCGGGTCTACGCCCACGGGTTCCTCTTCAATCGCGGGGAGAAGATGTCGAAGTCGGTCGGCAACGTCATCGATCCGCATTCCCTGGTCGCGGCCTATGGCGTCGACCAGCTCCGCTATTTCTTCCTGCGCGAGGTGCCGTTCGGCAAGGACGGCAACTACAGCCACGACGCCATCGTCAACCGCATCAACGCGGACCTTGCCAACGACCTCGGCAATCTCGCCCAGCGCTCCCTGTCGATGATCGCCAAGAACCTCGGCGGGGTGCTGCCGGAGCCGGGCGCCTTCACCGGGGACGACACGGCGATCCTCGATCAGACCGATGCGCTGCTCGACAAATGCCGGGCCGCCATGGACCGCCAGGAGATCCATCTGGCGCTCGGTGAGGTCTGGCAGGTGGTCGGCGAGGCGAACCGCTATTTCGCCGCCCAGGAGCCCTGGGCGCTGAAGAAGACCGATCCGGAGCGGATGGGGACCGTGCTCTATGTGACGGCCGAGATCATCCGCCAGGTGGCGATCCTCGCCCAGCCGGTGATGCCGACGTCCTCAGAGAAGCTGCTCGACCTTCTGGCGCTCAGTGCCGACGAACGGACCTTCGCGACGCTCGGCGCTAGCGGCCGGCTGAAGGCCGGCACAGAGCTGCCGAAACCGCAGCCGGTCTATCCGCGCTATGTCGACGAGATCCCGGACGAGGAGAAATGATGCTCGTCGACAGCCACTGCCATCTTGATTTTCCTGATTTCGCCGAGGAGCGCGACGACGTGGTCGCCCGCGCCCTCGACGTCGGCGTTGCCCGCATGGTGACGATTTGCACGCGGGTCCGCCAGTTCGATGCCGTGCGGGCCATAGCCGAGACCTACGATCCGGTCTACTGCTCGGTCGGCACCCATCCGCACAATGCGGCGGAGGAACTGGACGTCACCACCGAGCATCTCGTGCGCATGGCCGAGCACCCGAAGGTGGTCGCCATCGGCGAGGCCGGGCTCGACTATTTCTATGACCATTCGCCGCGCGAGGCGCAGCAGCAGAGCTTGCGCGTCCATATCGCGGCGGCGCGCGAGACCGGGCTGCCGCTCGTCATCCATTCGCGCGATGCCGACGACGACATGATCGCGATCCTGACGGAGGAGATGGGGAAGGGGGCTTTCCCGGCCCTCCTCCATTGTTTCTCGTCCGGGCGCGCGCTTGCACTCGCCGGCATCGACCTCGGCCTCTACGTCTCGTTCTCCGGCATCCTCACCTTCAAGAAGTCCGAAGAACTGCGCGCGATCGCCGCCGAACTGCCGCGCGACCGGTTGCTGGTGGAGACCGACGCGCCGTATCTGGCGCCGGTGCCGAACCGGGGCAAGCGCAACGAGCCGTCCTTCGTTGCCCATACGGCCAAGGTGCTGGCGGAGACGGTCGGCGCCACCGAGGAAGAAATCGGCGCGGTGACGACGGAGAATTTCTTCCGGCTGTTTTCCAAGGTGCCGAGGGTTTGAGTGAGTATGTCTTCACGCTGCTCGGCTGCGGGGCGTCGCCGGGCGTGCCGCGCATCGGCAACGACTGGGGTGCGTGCGACCCCAAGAACCCGAAGAACACGCGGCGGCGGAGCGCGCTCCTGATCGAGCGGCGGACGGGCGATGCCGTGACCTGCGTTCTCGTCGATACGGGGCCGGATCTTCGCGCGCAGATGATCGATGCCCATGTCGCCTGGGTGGACGCCGTCTTCTACACCCATCCGCATGCCGACCACATCCACGGCATCGACGACCTCAGGGCCTTTGCGATCAACCACCGGCGCCGCGTCGACGTCTATATGGATGCGGAGACGGCGGAGCGCGTGCGGGGCGGCTTCGACTATTGCTTCCGCATGCCGAAGGCCTCGAACTATCCGCCGATCCTGGAAGAGCACCGGATCCGCGCCTTTGAGCCGGTGACGATCGACGGGCCGGGCGGCGCGATCGAAATGCAGCCGTTCCTGCAGGTGCATGGCAGCATTCCGTCGCTCGGGTTCCGGGTCGGCGATTTCGCCTATTCGACGGACGCCAGCGACTTCCCGGAGGAGACGCTGCCATACCTTGAGGGCCTCGACAGCTGGATCGTCGGGGCGCTGAGGTACAAGCCGCATCCGAGCCATTTTTCGGTGTCCGAGGCCGTCGACTGGGCGCAAAGGCTCGGCCCGCGGCGGACGATCCTGACGCACATGCATGTCGACCTCGACTACGAGACGCTGTCGGCCGAACTGCCGGACGGCATCGAGCCGGGCTATGATGGCCTGACGATCGTGCGCCCGGCGGACGACTGATCGGGACGCGCTCCGGTCGGACGGACTTATCACCGCTGCGCCGGACGGCGTTATGATGGTCGGGCGGACGGTTTCGGCACGGCGGCTCATCGGCTGCTCGTCGGTGCCATCAGGCAACGGCGCTGTCGGGGGACCGGTGGACGCCTCGGCATTGATCAGACCCGAACAGCCCGAATGCCCGTCTTTCCCATACAAAAATATTCCATAATATATCTTATGCGAATCATGTGTGGGCAGCGGGAGGGTGCCCTGCGGCTGCCGGGATTGCTGTTCGCCGCTCTTCCCTCCCGGTTCTTCAGGATGATCGCTGCCGATGTCCCGGGCGGCGCCGTCGGCATGTCGTGTGGCGTAAGAAGCATCACCGCGATGTGCATCGCGCCATCGCCGCGGCCAGACCGGCGGCCGGGCTCGTCAACGGCGTCGGGCCGTTCCTGACGGACCGTGCCGCGTCGGCCATGGAGGCCTGCGCCAGGGCGACGATCGACGCCCCGTCGGCATAGGCCGCATCGGCGGCCGTTGCGATGGCCGCGAGATAGCCGCCCGTGTCGCCGGCCCTGAAACGATCCCAGACGCCGGGCACGAGCCGGATGTCGACTGTGGCGCCTGTCTTTGTCGCTTCCTCCTCGAAGACCCGTCTGGTCGCCTCCAGCGTCGTCTCCACGGCACAGAGCGCGACGACGGTGCCGCCCGTTGCTGCCGCCTCCTCCGCCAGCGCCCTGTCGATCCGGATGACGGGCGCGGCCGATGTCTCGGCGGCGGTATGGGCGACGGGGCCGAGCGTCGAACAGGTCAGGAGAACCGCATCGGCATTCCCGGCAAGCCCGGAAAGGATTGCCGCGGTGTCGTCGGCGATCTGCGGCGTCAGGCCGCCTGCCGCCTCGGCGGCAAGAAGAAGCTCCGGGCGCACAAAATGCTCCAGCGTTCCGTCCGGCAGTCCGAGGTGTCTGGCTGCGGCCTCGAAGATCGCCACGTTGCTCGCCGCGCTATGGAGGCATTTGAGCAGCACTCGGGTCACCCTTCAGGTTTGGAGCGGCTTCTCCTGGCGGCGTTGCCGCGGCAACGGGCCGGAATTCCGCCGTTTTCCCGGCCTTTGCGAAATACCGGTACCGGTACTGGAATACATTGTGTTCAGTCGAAACTGCAAATAAGAATAGTTCCTGTTCCTACTTGGATTTTCTTCCCTTTTCAGGACGATCGCAAAATGATCAGGATCTTCTCTGCCACTGTACTCGCCTTGGCGGTGTTGACGGGCCCTTCGCTGGCCGCCGGCGACCGTTTCTGCCATCAATACGCCTCAACCACCGCCGATGTCGCCCAGGACGCCATCAACAAGAACCCCGCCTGCCTCAATCCGAGCAAGGGCGTGCACGGCGTTTATCAGGCGCACTACGACTGGTGCCGCAAGACCCCGCGCAAGACGGTCGAAGGCGCAGCCGACAACATCCGGCGGCTGGCGCGCCAGTGTACCCGCCAGGCGGGCGGGCCGAACGGTCGGACGAATCCCCAGTTCTGCCAAAAATATGCGACCAATGCCGCCCGGGTGTCGCAAAACGCCATCGACCGCAATCCGAACTGTCTCGATCCCAGCCGGGGCGTTCACGGCTATTACCAGGGACATTACGACTGGTGCCTGAAGAATACGCGCGGCACCGTGCAAGGCGCGGCCAAAAACATCCGGCGGCTGGCGCGCCAGTGCAGCCGTTGACGGCCTGGAGCCTCGGGCGAGCATGGAATCGCGCCGAATGCTATAACCAACTGTTTTAACGAATAGAATTTTCGAGGACCGGTCTTTGTTTTTGGGGAAACCGGTCTGGAATCGGAGCGCTGAAAAGACCGGAGGGCGGCCTCGGCTGCCCTCCTTTTTCGTGAAAATGACCGGGCGGGCGCCCTCGCCGCCGTCGCGGCGTGCCGGTGACCGCGCGCCGCCGCCCATGCTAGGCTACGACCCGCGACTCTTTTCGTTGCACCCCTTCCGTCCGACAAAAATCCGGAGCCTTTGCCATGGAGCCCTCGCGGGACATTTCACGCCTTCTGGAAATCATGGCGGCGCTGAGGACGCCGGGCACCGGATGTCCCTGGGACCTGGAGCAGGATTTCTCCACCATCGCCCCCTACACCATCGAGGAAGCCTATGAGGTGGCCGACGCGATCGATCGCGGCGACCGCGGCGATCTTTGCGACGAGCTTGGCGACCTGCTCCTCCAGGTGGTCTTCCATGCGCGCATGGCGGAGGAAGAAAAGAGCTTTGATTTCAGCGATGTGGTGCTGGCGGTGAACCGCAAGATGGTGCGCCGGCACCCGCATGTCTTCGGCGATGCGGAGGCGCGCACCTCCGGCATGTCGAAGGCCCAGTGGGAGGCGATCAAGGCGGTCGAAAAACGCGAAAAGGCCGAGCGTCACGGCGATGCGGCAACGCGCAGCATCCTCGATGACGTGACCGTCGCCCTGCCCGCGCTCACCCGCGCCGTCAAGCTGCAGCAGCGCGCCGGCCGCGTCGGCTTCGACTGGAACGACGTCCGGGCCGTCATCGCCAAGCTGCACGAGGAACTGGGCGAGCTGGAAGCGGAAATGGCAGCAAGCGAGCCCGTCCAGGAGCGCATCGAGGAGGAAGTCGGCGACCTCCTCTTCGTCGTCGCGAATCTCGCCCGGCACCTGGACGTCGATCCGGAAAAGGCGCTGAGGGGCACGAACGACAAGTTCCGCGACCGGTTCCGGCACATCGAGGCCGGCCTGAAGGACGCGGGAAAAACGCCCGAGGACGCCACGTTAGAGGAGATGGAAGCGCTCTGGCAAGCGGCCAAGAAGCCTAAGAACGCATAGAACATAACGCGTTAGAAAACAGAGTTATAAAAACAACACTTAAAGTGATTGTTCGGCTTCCTGCGTGCGCATGCGGCCGTCGACGTAGGCGGCGCAGCGCCGGCGCACCTCGTCGGCGTATTTCGGCGGAATGCGGATGGTGAGGTGGATGCCCTCCTCGCCGTCGTCGCGCTCCAGGACCTCGCAACTGCGATAGAGCCAGGCGAGCAGCGCACCGTCGCTCGGCGGCAGGGTCAGCCGCAGCACCTGGCGGTTTGCGGTCAGCCGCCGCGCGATCTCGGCCAGCAGCGGCTCGATGCCCTCGCCGGTGAGTGCGGACACGGGGTAAGGACCGCCCTCCTCCGCCCGGTCCAGCATCCGCTGGCGCTGGTCGGGTGCCAGAAGGTCGATCTTGTTCCAGACCTCGATGACGTGGCTGGTGTCCCGGGCGTCGATGCCGAGCGCATCGAGGGTGTCGGCGACGTCGGTCGCCTGGGCCTCGGTCTCCGGATGGCTGATGTCGCGGATATGCAGCACGATGTCGGCCGAGATGACCTCTTCCAGCGTTGCCCGGAAGGCGGCGACGAGATGCGTCGGCAGGTCGGAGATGAAGCCGACGGTGTCGGACAGCACCACCTCCATGCCGCCGGGAAGCTCGACGCGCCTCAGGGTCGGGTCGAGGGTCGCGAACAAAAGGTCCTCGGCCATGACCGAGGCATCGGTCAGCCGGTTGAAGAGGGTCGACTTGCCGGCATTGGTGTAGCCGACCAGCGCGACGACGGGCCGCGGCACCTTCTTGCGCGCCTTGCGGTGCAGGCCGCGGGTGCGCTTGACCTGCTGCAGGTCCTTTTCCAGCCGGGTGATGCGTTCCTGGATCAGCCGCCGGTCGGCCTCGATCTGGGTCTCGCCGGGGCCACCAAGGAAGCCGAAGCCGCCGCGCTGGCGCTCCAGGTGGGTCCAGGAGCGTACGAGCCGGCTCTTCTGGTAATTGAGATGCGCCAGCTCGACCTGGAGGCGGCCTTCCTTGGTCCGCGCCCGCTCGCCGAAGATTTCGAGAATCAGGCCGGTGCGGTCGAGGATCTTGGCGTTCCAGGCCTTTTCCAGATTGCGCTGCTGGATCGGCGAAAGGGCGTGGTCGACGATGACGAGGCCGATGTCGTCCATGCGCACGGCAAGGCCGATCTCCTCCACCTTGCCGGAGCCGAACAGGGTTGCCGGTTTCGGCTCGGCGACGCGCACGACCGAGGCGCCGATTACGTCGAGCGCGATCGCCTCGGAAAGGCCCACGGTCTCGGCCAGCCGGCCCTCGGGCGAACGCTCCGTCAGAGCGGCCTCGCCGCGTCCCGGGGCGCCCTTGCGATGGGTCAGCTCCGGTTCGAGCACGAGCGCGCGCACGGGATCTCTCGCCACCTGCTCACCAGCCGGTGGAGTCTCGGCCCCGCCCTGCCCGTCTTGCGGCTTCAATCAGTCAGCGGCCTTTTCGCCCGTTTCCTCGCCCGGTTCAAAAAGCTGAACGGGCTGATTCGGCATGATCGTCGAAATAGCGTGCTTGTAGACGAGCTGGGAATGCCCGTCTCGCCTCAACAGGACACAGAAATTGTCGAACCAGGTAACCACCCCTTGCAACTTCACGCCGTTGACCAGGAAGATGGTCAGGGGGATCTTGTTCTTGCGTACATTGTTCAGGAAGGTGTCCTGGAGATTCTGTCCGCGGTCCGCCATTGTTGTTATTGCCTTTTGTCTTTCTTCGGACGTTGCGTCCGTTCTCTGTCGTTCTGCCGCCGGAAGCCATGCCGACGAACAATATTGCCGCAAGCGGGCATCGGTCACCTGCGAGCATAGCAAATCATAGGCGACGCATCGCTGGAATGAAACTACGATTATTTTATGAAATGCAAACGCAAATGCCGCATAAATTCAAGCTACACGCGCAGGTTTTCCGTCCGCAGCCCGATTTGCCGCAGTTTTACAGCCATTCCCGTCACCTGCGCAACCAGATGAGACCGTTTACCGCGCCCAGGAGCGCGAGCATTTCCAGGCGCCCGGCGATCATGGTCAGGCACAGGGCGAGCTTGGCGATGACGCCGAACTCCTCAAAGAGCTGCCAGTGGCGCACGCCGGTCTGCCACTGGCTCTCATAGACCGGGCCGATATTGGAAAAGGTCGCGGCCGTCGCCAGGAGCGCGTTCTCGTAGTCGATGGCCTCGCCGGCGACGACGAGGGTGATGATGCCGAGGACCATGACCGTGACCACGAAATGGCTCCAGATCGCCTTCATGAGCTGCATGTCGTAGGGCTGGCTGCCGAATTTCGCCGGCCGGATGCCGTGCGGATAGAGCAGCCGCGTCAGCTCGCGGGCCGACTGGGTGGCCATGGCGCCGAACCGGTAGGCCTTGATGCCGCCGGCGGTGGAAAAGGCGCTGCCGCCGATGAAGATGACCATCAGCACCAGCGGCAACGGCAACAGCGCGAGGCCGCCGGTGCGGGTCTCGTAGCCGGTCGTCGAGATCATCGAGGCGGCCGTCACCAGCCCCTCGCGCAGGGCCGACAGCGGCGACAGCACGCTCGCCGAGCCGGCGGCCTGAAACAGCACCGCGGCCGTCAGCACGCCGAGGACGAGGATTCCGGCGATCAGGATATAGCTCTCCCGGTGCTCCTTCAGGAGCTGGAAGCGGCGCTGCAGCACCATACGGTGCCACAGGATGCTGGTCGCTCCGATGACCATGAAAACGGCGAGCCAGACTTCCAGCGCCGGCAGACCATAGACCGACAGGTCGCCGTCGCGCGGCATGAAGCCGCCGGTTGAGACGGTGGAAAAGGTCAGGCAGAAGGCGTCGAAGGCCGGCGCGCCGATGACGAAGAGGCCGACGAAGCAGATGAAGGTGGCGGCGCCATAGGCCGTTGCGGTGTCCAGAACGATCTGGGTGGCGCGGCTGATGTCGGTGCGCTCACTGGTCTCCAGCAGGCGGATCT
This sequence comes from Rhodobium gokarnense, assembly GCF_025961475.1. Lineage (NCBI taxonomy): Bacteria > Pseudomonadati > Pseudomonadota > Alphaproteobacteria > Hyphomicrobiales > Rhodobiaceae > Rhodobium > Rhodobium gokarnense. The sequence continues at coordinate 413,747 of NZ_JAOQNS010000004.1, forward strand.
GGCGGCCCGGAAGCCCGCCGACCCCGGCCGGCGCGAGAATCAGCACGATGGACAGAAGCGTCAGGAAGCCGCCGATCCATTGCAGCTCGGCGCGCCAGAAGATGACCGCGCGCGGCAGCGGATCGAGCGTCTTGAAGACCGTGGCGCCGGTCGTCGTCAGTCCCGAGACCGTCTCGAAATAGGCATCGATCGGAGCCAGCCCGGTGATCAGCACCACCGGGATCGCGGCGATCGCCGGCACCAGGGCCCAGACCATGATGAGGAGGATATAGCCGTTCTTGTGGACCAGCCGGCGCTCGCGCCCGGTAAGCGCGATGGCCGCGGAGACGGAGACGACGGAGGTGAGCGCGGCGGTCAGGCCGAAATCGACGAGTGCGACCGTCTCGCCATAGCTGGCGGCGACGGCCACCGGCAGGAGCAGCGCCACGGCGATGCCGGTGAGGACGAGCGCGAAATGATAGAGGATACCGCTCATGAACCGGCCATGCCCGGATCCTAGAAGAACTCGAGGCTGACGCGGAACATGCGCTCGACCTGGCGCACCCGGCCGCCGACGGTGAAGATGACGACCCGGTCGTTGGCGAGGATCTGGGTGTCGCCGCGCGGGATGATGACGTTGCCGGCGCGGTAGATGGCGCCGATGCGGATGCCGTCGGGAACGTCGAGTTCGCGCAAGGGTTTGCCGACCAGCGGCGAGGTCTCCAGCGCCTCGGCCTCGATCACCTCGGCGCTGCCGTTCTGCAGCGAGTGGACGCCGCGGATGCGGCCGCGGCGGACGTGGCGCAGCACCTTGGAGACGGTGACGGCGCGCGGATTGATGTGGGCGTCGATGCCGAGGGCGCGGGCAAAGGCGTGGTAGCTGGTGTTGTTGATGAGGCAGAGATTGCGCCGGCAGCCGAGCTTCTTGGCCATGACGCTGGTCAGGATGTTGGCCTCGTCGTCATTGGTCAGCGCGATCATGGTGTCGGCGTGGCGCACGTCCGCTTCGGTGAGGATCGCCTGGTCGAGGGCGCTGCCGTGCAGGATCACCGTGCGCTTCAGGCCGTCGGCGATGTCGATGGCGCGCTCGCGCGAGGCCTCGATGATCTTGACCTTGGAGCCGGCGTGGCGCTGTTCCAGGGCCTTGGCGACGTAGAGCCCGATATTGCCGCCGCCGGCGACCACCACCCGGTTCGCCTCCGGTTCCTCGTGGCCGAAGATGCCGAGTGTCCGCGCCACCTGCTCGCGGCGCGCGGCGACATAGACGAGGTCGCCTTCCAGCATGGCGTCGTTGATATGCGGCACGAACAGGGTGTTGCCGCGGAAGATGCCGACGACGACGGCGCCGAGATCGGGAAACAGCTCGGTGAGCTGGCGAATCGGCGTGTCGACGATCGGGCAGTCCGGCTCGCAGACGACGCCGACGACGACGACCTTGTCGTCGGCAAAGCGCACGGTCTCCACAGCGCCCGGCAGGGCGAGGCGCCGCAGCACCATCTCGCCGACCTCGATCTCCGGCGAGATGATGACGTCGATCGGCATGTGGTCGCGGGAGAACAGGTCCTGCCAGTGCGGCTGCAGATAGCTCTGGGCGCGCACCCGGGCGACCTTGGTCGGCACCGCGAACAGCGAGTGCGCGACCTGGCAGGCGACCATGTTGACCTCGTCGTAGAGGGTGACGGCGATGATCATGTCGGCCTGGTCGGCGCCGGCCTGGGACAACACGTCCGGATGGGCGCCGTGGCCGACGAAGCCGCGCACGTCGAGCGCCTCGCGGATGCGGTTGATCAGTTCGGGCGAGGAATCGATGACGGTGACGTCGTTCTGCTCGGCCGCGAGCTTTTCGGCGATGCCGTAGCCGACCTGGCCGGCTCCGCAGACAATGACTCTCATGGGGTTGCGACTCTCATGGACGGCGCCTTTCGCGCTTTTTGCTCCTGCCCTTTTAGCGGGTTAAAGGGGCGCACGAAACAGCGCAGGAACAGGAAAGCGACAACGCCGGGCGGGCCGCGCGGTTCCGCGGGGCCCCGATCGTCAGCCGAGGCCGAGGGATTTCAGCTTGCGGTGCAGGGCCGATCTCTCCATGCCGACGAATTCCGCGGTGCGCGAGATGTTGCCGCCGAAACGGTCGATCTGGGCCTTCAGGTAGTCGCGCTCGAAGGCCTCGCGGGCGTTCCTCAGCGACATGGCGAGGAGATGCTCGCCGCCGGCGCTCGACGACAGCGAGGGCAGCATGGAGCCGACCTCGGCCGGCAGGAGGTCGGCGGTGATCGTCGCCTCCGGGTCGCCGCGGGTCAGGATCATCAGCCGCTCCACATTGTTGCGGAGCTGGCGGATGTTGCCGGGCCAGTCATGGGCCTGCAGGACGGCCATGGCGTCGTCGCCGATGCGCCGCTTCGGCAGGCCCGTCGCCACCGAGATCTGCTCCATGAAGAAGTCGACGAGGCCGGGGATGTCCTCGCGCCGCTCCGACAGGGACGGCACCCGGAGCGGCACCACGCCGAGCCGGTGGAACAGGTCCTCGCGGAACCGGCCTTCGGCGATCTCGGCCTCCAGGTTACGGGCGCTGGAGGAAATGATGCGCACGTCGACATGGACCTTGGTGCCGCCATTGACGCGCTGGAACTTCTGGTCGACCAGCACGCGCAGGATCTTGCTCTGGGTCTCGCCGGGCATGTCGGCAATTTCATCAAGGTACAGCGTGCCGCCATGGGCCTCTTCGAGCGCGCCGACCTTGCGCTGGGCGCCGCCTTCGGCCTCGATGCCGAACAGCTCCTCCTCCATGCGCTCCGGCGTGATGGTGGCCGCGTTGAGCACCACGAAGGGACCGGCCGCGCGGGCCGAGCGATTGTGGATGGTGCGCGCCACCAGCTCCTTGCCGGAGCCGGACGGGCCGGTGATCAGGATGCGGCTGTTGGTCGGCGCGACGCGCTCGATGGTCTGGCCGAGCTGGTTGATGACGGAGGAATCGCCGACGAGCTGCAGCGCATCGCCGGAGCGCTGGCGCAGGTCCCTCACCTCACGCTTCAGCTTGGAGGCTTCCAGCGCGCGTTCCGCGATCAGCACCAGCCGGTCGGCCTTGAACGGCTTTTCGATATAGTCGTAGGCGCCGCGCTTGATGGCGGAGACGGCGGTCTCGATGTTGCCGTGGCCGGAGATCATCACCACCGGCAGTTCCGGATGCTGGGCCTTGATCTCGTCGAGGAGGCCGAGGCCGTCGAGGCGGCTGCCCTGCAGCCAGATGTCGAGGAAGGCGAGCGAGGGCCGGCGGTCGCCGATCGCGGCAAGGGCGCCGTCGGCGTCCGCCGCGGTGCGGGTCGCGTGTCCCTCGTCCTCCAGGATGCCGGCGACGAGGTCGCGGATGTCCGTTTCGTCGTCAACGATGAGAATATCGCTGGCCATTGTGGTTATGCTCCCTCGGTCAGGCTTTCGGCGGCATCGGACGCGGCCGCGCCGCCGCCATTGACCAACAGTGTGAGACGGACCATGGCGCCGCTGCCGCCTTCGGCAACGGCCGGCGCGTCGCGCAACTCGATGCGCCCGCCATGTTCCTCGACGATCTTGCCGACGATGGCGAGGCCGAGGCCGGTGCCCTTCTCGCGCGTCGTCATGTAAGGCTCAAGCAACCGCTGGCGGTTTTCCTTCGGCCAGCCGATGCCGTTGTCGATGACGTCGATGACGAAGCGCCCCCCCTCGCGGTGGACCCGCACGTGGATGTGGCCCTCGCGTTCGTCCACGGCGATTGCGGCCTCCACGGCCTCCGTGGCGTTCTTGACGACATTGCCGACGGCCTGGCCGATCAGCCGGTGGTCGAAGCGGCCGATCATCGGCTGCTCCTCGAATTCGGTGGTGAACTCCACGTCCTGGCGGCCGACGCCGACGAGGAACACAGCCTCGCTGACGGTGTCGGTGAGGTCGCGCTCCTCCATCACCGCCTTCGGCATGCGGGCGAAGGACGAGAACTCGTCGACCATGCGGCCGATGTCGCCGACCTGGCGCACGATGGTGTCGATGCACTGGTCGAACACGGTGCGGTCGTCCTCGATCTGCTTGCCGTAGCGGCGCTTGATGCGTTCGGCGGAAAGCTGGATCGGCGTCAGCGGGTTCTTGATCTCGTGGGCGATGCGGCGGGCGACGTCGGCCCAGGCGGTGGAGCGCTGGGCGGCGACGAGGTCGGTGATGTCGTCGAAGGTCAGCACCAGGCCGTGGTCGCGGCCGGCGGACTGCTCGCTGGTGGCCTGGACGGAGAACGTGCGCTCGCGGCCGTCGCGCACCAGCACGACCTCCTCGGTGCGGTTGCCGCTGGCCGCGGCGTGGGCGGCCGGGACGATGCCGGAGAATTCCGGCACGGCCTCGTCGATCGGCCGGCCGACCAGTTCGTCGAAGGAGAGCGCCAGCAGGTGCTGGGCGGAGTTGTTGGCGAGCGAGATGCGGCTGTCCTCGTCGATGCCGAGGACGCCGGCGGTCACGCCGGCCAGAACCGCCTCGGTGAAGCGGCGACGGCGGTCGATCTGGTCGTTGGCCGCGAGCAGCTCGCCGCGCTGGCTGCGAAGCTGCTTCATCATGGTGTTGAAGGTGTTGCCGAGCCGGAAGAGGTCCCCTTCCCGGCGCCCGATGGCGACCTCCACGTCCATGTTGCCGCGCGAGACCTGGTCGGCGGCGCCGATCAGCCGGCGGATCGGCGTCACCAGACGGTTGGCGAAGCCGAGGCCGATCCAGATGGCGGAGAGCAGCAGCACCAGGGTCATGCCCACATAGATCATGCCGAAGGCGACCTGGACGCCGAACCGGCTCTCTTCCAGGCGGGCATATTCGGACGCCTTCTCCTTGGTGACACTCAGATACTCGACGACGCGGCTGTCCAGCGCCCGGGCGATGTAGAGATAGGTGTCGACATAGCCGGTCAGCTTCATGACGCCGCCGACGAGGTTCGACGGCCCCGGCGCGATCAGCACCGGCTCGCCGTCCTCGGCGCGCTCCAGCACGCCCTTCGGCGGCATCAGCATCTTCACGTCGGGATCGATGATGGCGCTGGTGATGATGCTGCCGTCGGAGCCGAGGAGATAGGCGGCCGGGATCTGGCGCAGCGTGAGCTGGGTCTTGAGGAACAGGTCGAAGCGCAGCGGCTCCTCGTCATAGAGCGGCTTGGCGCGGGAAAAGTCCGAGGCCATGGCGATGAGGTCGGAGCGCAGCACCCGCGTGTGTTCCTGCACATAGGCGTTGGCGACGGTGACCGCGTTGGAGACGATCTGGCGGGTGCGGTCCTGGAACCAGCGGTCGAGGCCGACATCTAGGGTGATCAGGGCGATGATGGCGACGATGATCGCCGGGATCGCCGCGATCAGGCTGAACAGCGTGACGATGCGCACATGCAGGCGCGCCGCGGCGCGGCCGCGCTGGCGGGCGAGCAGCAGGCTGCGGGCTTCCAGCGCGATGGTGACCAGCAGGATGACGACGAGGATGCCGTTGATGACCATCGCCGCCCGGATCACTTCCGGCGTCGGGTTGATGGGCGACAGGCCGGTCAGGACGATGAACGAAATGGTCGCCGCGAACAGCGCCACCACCACGGTGATGAGGCCGATGCGCCGGACCAGGCGGCGTCCGTCGCCGCCCGAGCCGGTGCGCTGGTCGGTCTGTCTGGAAGCGTCCGATGGGGTGGCCGAAGAGGTCATGCGCGGCAGAAGGCCCGTGGCAGTCGTCGGTGAAGGCGGGTCCGATGATTCCGGAAAGTCGCAATCCTACAACAATGTTGCGAAAATGCGACAGAAGCGGGGCAGAAAACTTTACCGGCGCGCATGCGAACGCCCCCGGGCGGCCGAAGCCGCCCGGTTACGCCCTCGCCTGAGGCGTCTTAGCGCATGCCGCGATAGACCTGGATTTCCAGGTCGCGGATCTTCTTGCGCAAGGTGTTGCGATTGAGGCCGAGGAGATCGGCGGCGCGGATCTGGTTGCCTCTGGTCGCGGCGAGCGCCGCCGTGATCAGCGGCTGCTCGATTTCCCGCAGAATCCGCTGGTAGAGCCCGGCCGGTGGCAATTCGTCGCCGAACTGGGAGAAGTATTTGGCCAGGTGCCGCTCGACGGCGACGGTGAGCGACTCGCTCTCCTGGGCCGGCTCCGGCAGCGGCTCGGCGAACGGGCGCTCCAGCTCCGCCTCGATGTGCTCCTTGTTGATGACCTCGTCGGGGCAGAGGGCGGCGAGCCGGCGGATCAGGTTTTCCAGCTCGCGGATGTTGCCCGGCCAGCGGTAACGGCGCAGCGCCTCAAGGGCGGCAGCATCGATCTGCTTGGCCGGCAGACCCTCGCGGGACGCCTGCAGGAAGAAGTGCCGGACGAGGTCGCCGATGTCCTCGGTGCGCTCGCGAAGGGGCGGCAACCGGATGGGGACGACGTTGAGGCGGAAGAACAGGTCCTCGCGGAACAGGCCCTGGTCGATGAGCTGGCGCAGGTCCTTGTTGGTGGCGGCGACGATGCGCACGTCGGTCTTGATCGGCGTGCGGCCGCCGACGGTGGTGTATTCGCCCTGCTGCAGGACGCGCAGCAGCCGCGTCTGGGCGTCCATCGGCATGTCGCCGATCTCGTCGAGGAACAGCGTGCCGCTCTCGGCCTGCTCGAAGCGGCCGACGGAGCGGGTCTGGGCGCCGGTAAAGGAGCCCTTCTCGTGGCCGAACAGTTCCGATTCGATGAGGTCGCGCGGGATGGCGGCCATGTTGATGGCGACGAACGGGCCGTTGCGGCGCTTGCCGTAGTCGTGCAGGGCGCGGGCGACCAGTTCCTTGCCGGTGCCCGATTCGCCGGAGATCAGCACCGTCAGGTCGGTGTGCATGAGGCGCGCGAGCACCCGGTAGATGTCCTGCATGGCCGGCGAGCGGCCGACCAGCGGGATGTTCTCGCCGCCCTCCTCCTCGTCGCCGACCCGCTGCTCGCGGCGCGGCTCGGACAGGGCGCGGCCGACGATGGAGATCAGCTCCTTCAGGTCGAAGGGCTTGGGCAGGTATTCGTAGGCGCCCTTCTCGGAGGCCCGGATCGCCGTCATGAAGGTGTTCTGCGCGCTCATGACGACGATCGGCAGGTCCGGCCGGATGCGCTTGATGCGCGGCAGGAGATCGAAGGCGTTCTCGTCCGGCATCACCACGTCGGTGATGACGAGATCGCCGTCGCCCTCGTTGATCCAGCGCCACAGCGTGCCGGCATTGGAGGTCAGGCGGACGTCGTAGCCGGAGCGCGACAGGGCCTGGTTGAGGACGGTGCGGATTGCCGAATCGTCATCGGCGACGAGGATTCTTCCCTGCGTCATTGGGTGTCTCCGGCGTCGCCCGCGGTGGCGGGCGTAAAGGCTGGCAGGAGGATGCGGAAGACGGTCATGCCCGATTTCATGTCACATTCTATGACGCCGCCATGGTCGCCGACGATCTTGGCGACGAGGGCAAGGCCGAGGCCGGTGCCGTTGGTCTTGGTGGTGACGAACGGGTCGAACAGATGCGGCAAGAGATCTTCGGAGACGCCGGGGCCGTTGTCCTTGACGCAGAATTCCAGCGGCAGGCTGACCTTTTCCGCGCTGCCCGGGACGGACAGCCGGATGCCCGGCCGGAACGCGGTCGACAGCTCGATCTCGCCGTCGGGCCGGTCCTTGACCGCCTCGCAGGCGTTCTTGATGAGGTTGAGGAAGACCTGGATGAGCTGGTCGGAATTGGCCCAGACCGGCGGCAGCGACGGGTCGTAGTCCTCGCGGATCGTGACGTCCCGGGCAAAGCCGGTGGTGGCGACCCGCTTCACCCGGTCGAGCACGACATGGATGTTGACCGGCGCGCGCTCCACCGGGCGCTCGTCGGAAAAGACGTCCATGCGGTCGACGAGCTTGACGATGCGGTCGGCCTCGGCGGTGATGAGCTGGGTCAGCGCCCGGTCCTCGTCGCCGACGGACTGCTCCAGGAGTTGGGCGGCGCCGCGGATGCCCGACAGCGGGTTCTTGATCTCGTGGGCGAGCATGGACGCAAGGCCCATGACCGAACGGGCGGCGCCGCGATGGGTGAGCTGCCGGTCGATCTTGTCGGCCATGGAGCGTTCCTGCAGCATGACGACGGTGCCGGGCTGGCGATTTATCAGCGGTGCGGCATGGATGTCGACGATGCGCTCCGAGCCGATGCGGGGCGAGGAAATGTCGACCCGGTAGCCGTTGACCGGGGTGCCCCGGCGCACGACTTCGTCGATCAGCGCCAGCACCGGGCTGCCGAAGGGCACGAAATAGGACAGGCCATGCTTGCGCAGGCTGGAAAGGCTCGCCTGGAAAAAGGACTGGGCCGAATCGTTCGCCGTGATGATGCTCATGTCCTCGTCGACGAGCAGCACCGGATGCGGCAGGGCGTTGATGATGGCGGTCGCCTGCACTTCGCTGGCACCGTTGGCGGAGGCGTTCTTGCGGTTCAGCATCAGGCGGCATCCCGTCGTTCGGCCGCGTCGAACCAGCACGTCAGCAGCGCGCGCACGCTGTCGGGGTTCTCTGCAGTCAGAATGTCCCTGCGCAGGGCTTTTGCGTCGGCGTCGCTGCGCGGGCTGGCGTCCATGTACCAGGCAAGATGCTTGCGGGCGGCGCGAAGGCCGAGGTCGACGCCGTAGTGGTCGAGGATGCCCTCATAGTGTTCGGCGACGATCACCGCGATCTCGTCATTGGCCGGCTCGGCCGGGGCGACGCCGGTCGAAAGATACCGTGCAACGGCGCCGGGGAACCAGGGGCGCCCATAGGCGCCGCGCCCGATCATGATGCCGTCGGCGCCGGACTGGCTGAGCATTTCGGCGGCATCTTCGAAGCTTTCGCAGTCGCCATTGGCGATGACGGGAATGGAGACGGCCTGCTTGACCGCGGCAATGGCCTTCCAGTCGGCCCTGCCCTTGTAGAACTGGCAGCGCGTGCGGCCATGGACGGTGACGAGGGCAACGCCGGCCTTTTCGGCGCGCCGTGCAAGCTCCGGCGCGTTGAGATTCTCGTCGTCCCAGCCTAGGCGCATCTTGACGGTGACAGGCACTTTGACCGCGCCGACCACGGCCTCGATCAGCCGCGTTGCGTGTTCGAGATCGCGCATCAGGGCCGAGCCGGCATAGCCGGTCGTCACGCGCTTGGACGGGCAGCCCATATTGATGTCGAGGAGGTCGGCGCCGGCGGCTTCCAGGCGGCGGGCGCTTTCGGCGAGTGCCGTCGCCTCGCGCCCGGCAAGCTGTACCGCGTGGGGGGCGACGCCGGCCGATTCGGCGCGCAAATGGGCCTCCTCACCGCCGGTGATCAGTTCGTTGCTTGCCACCATTTCCGAAATCACCAGACCCGCGCCGAAGCGATGCGCCAGCCGCCGGAACGGCGCATCGGTAATGCCCGCCATCGGCGCCAGGAATACGGCATTTTTCAGCCGCAGATCACCGATCGTGGGAGCGTGGTTCCACACGGTCCGTCGCATGCTTTTGCTCACTTCATAGGCAGATATACGGGCTGCACTGATATTAGTCAATGCGACGCCTTGACGGCGTGACGATGCGCGGCATTCCTGCAACATATGCGCCCGCCGCCGCATCGTGATATGGAACGATCACATAGCAAATTAATGGCCCCGAACCACTCACATTTTCCGTGTCGCCCATGAAAATCGACGAAAACACGACGGTCGCCGTCCTGCTGGTTGCCGCCGGACGCGGATCGCGGGCCGCCACCGCCTCCGACACCAGCCCCAAACAATATCGCACAATTGGTGGCGTTTCGGTTATCGCCCGCTCGATCAAGGTGTTCCAGGACCATCCGCGCGTCGGGCCGGTCGTTGCCGTCATCCACCGGGACGACGGCGCGGCCTTCACAGAGGCGACCGGCGAGGCCGGCCGGGACGTTGCGACCGTTCCGGGCGGCGCCACGCGACAGGCCTCGGTGCTGTGCGGGCTGGAGCACCTTGCGTCCCTCCCCGCCCCGCCGGACATCGTCCTCATCCACGACGCCGTGCGCCCGTTCGTCGCCCCGTCGGTGATCGACGACGTCATCCTGGCGCTTGGCGACAGCGAGGGCGCGATCGCCGCCCTGCCCGCCATCGAGACGCTAAAGACCGAGACCGAGAACGGGCATATCGCCAAAACCGTGCCGCGGGCCGGCGTCTGGTCGGCGCAGACGCCCCAGGGCTTCCATTTCGCGCCGATCCTTGCCGCCCATCGCGCCGCCGCCGAATCGGAGCGCTCCGACTTCACCGACGACGCTGCGGTGGCCGAATGGTACGGTGCGGCCGTGCGGCTCGTCGCCGGCAACCGCGACAACGTCAAGCTGACAACGGCGGGAGACCTCGCCAGCGCCGACCGGAGACTGAAGATGGAAGCGCTGATGCACATGGCCGACATAAGGGTCGGCTCCGGCTTCGACGTCCATGCCTTCGTGGAGGGCTCCGAAGTCATCCTCGGCGGCGTCGCGATCCCGCACGACAAGCGCCTCAGCGGCCATTCGGACGCGGACGTCGCCATGCATGCCGTGACCGACGCGCTCTTCGGCGCGCTCGGCGACGGCGATATCGGCAGCCACTTCCCGCCCTCCGAGCCGGAATGGAAGGGAGCGGCCTCAAGAATCTTCCTGGAAAAGGCGGTCTCGCTCGTTCAGGAACGTGGCGGCGGCATCGCCCATATCGACGTGACGATCATCTGCGAGGCGCCGAAGATCGGCCCGCACCGGGACGCGATCAGGGAGAGCCTGGCCGCACTCTGCGGCCTTGCCGTGGAGCGGGTCTCGGTGAAGGCGACGACGACGGAGAAGCTCGGCTTCACCGGCCGCAAGGAAGGCATCGCCGCCCAGGCGACCGCCACCATTCGCCTGCCCTTCGACGACGGTGCCGCCGATGGCTGACGACGACCTCAAGGCGCTCGCAGCCACCGTACTTCAGGCGTGCCGCGCCAAGGGCCTGATGGCGGCGACGGCCGAGAGCTGCACCGGCGGGCTGATCGCCGCCATGCTGACGGAGGTCGCCGGCTCGTCGGATGTGGTGGAGCGCGGCTTCGTCACCTATTCCAACGAGGCCAAGACCGAAATGCTCGGCGTTCCGGCTGACCTCATCGAGGCCCAGGGCGCCGTCAGCGAAGCGGTGGCGCGGGCGATGGCGGAGGGAGCGATCGCGCACTCCCGCGCCGATATCGCCGTTGCCGTTACCGGCGTTGCCGGGCCCGGTGGCGGCTCGCCGGAAAAGCCGGTCGGCCTCGTCCACCTGGCGGCAAGCCGGCGGGGCGGCCAAACAGTGCATCTGGAGCGGCGCTACGGCGACATCGGCCGCGCCGAGGTGCGCGCCGCGACCGTCGTCGATGCCTTGTTGCTGATCGAGAAGCTGGCCGTCGGCGGCTAGAGCGTATTCCCGAAAAGTGGAAACCAGTTTTCGGATAAGAATACGCATCAAAACAACAAGCTAGAGCGTTTCGGGCGATTCCGTAATCGCATGAAATGCTCTAGGCGTTCCCGCCGGCCTCAGGGGCTTACAGTGGAGGGCCGCGCCATCCGCTGGTCGTGGATGCCGTAGAGTTCGTCGGCGCGCTTCTCGAAGGCCGTCGAAAACATCCGGAACGCCTTGTCGAAGACGGTGCCCATCACCGCGCTCAGCATGCGCGAGCGGAACTCGTAGCTGATGAAGAAGCCGACGTCGCAATTGTGCTCGGGCAGGTCGTCGAACTTCCAGCGGTTGTGCAGGTATTTGAACGGGCCGTCGAGATATTCGACCTCGATGGTCATGTCGCCGCGATTGAGGGTCGCGCGCGAGGTGAAGCTCTCGCGGATCACCTTATAGGCGACCGTCATGTCGGCGACGATGACGTCGCAGGAGGGCGACACCACCTTCCTGCCGCGCAGGCGCGCGGCCTGGCACAGTGGCAGGAACTTCGGATAGTTCTCCACGTCCGCGACCAATTCGAACATGTTCTCGGCGGTGTGGCGAACCCGTCGGGTCGTTTCAAATTCCGGCATTGGTCATCCGATTGGGATCAGTAGCCCTTGGCCGCCACGCGCGCCGCGCGCAGCTTGGCGAAATCGTCGCCGGCATGGTGGGACGAGCGGGTCAGCGGCGTCGCCGAGACCATCAAAAAGCCCTTGGCGTAGGCGATCTGCTCCAGCGCCTTGAACTCGGACGGCTCCACGAAGCGGTCGACCGGATGGTGCTTGCGGCTCGGCTGCAGGTACTGGCCGATGGTCAGGAAGTCGACGTCGGCGCTGCGCAAATCGTCCATGAGCTGCTGGATTTCGTGCCGCTTCTCGCCGAGGCCGACCATGATGCCGGACTTGGTGAACATGGTCGGATCGAGCTCCTTCACCCGCTGCAACAGGCGGATGGAATGGAAATAGCGGGCGCCGGGGCGAACGGTGAGGTAAAGGCCCGGGACGGTCTCCAGATTGTGGTTGAAGACGTCGGGCTTGGCGGCAACGACCGTCTCCACCGCCCCGTCCTTCCTCAGGAAGTCGGGCGTCAGAACCTCGACCGTAGTGGTCGGCGAAGCGGCGCGGATCGCCTTGATGGTGGCGGCAAAGTGCGCGGCGCCGCCGTCGGCGAGGTCGTCGCGGTCGACCGAGGTGACGACGACGTGCTTCAGGCCCATGCGGGCGACGGCGGTCGCCACCCGCTCCGGCTCCAGGAAGTCGAGCCCCTTCGGGATGCCGGTCGAGACATTGCAGAAGGCGCAGGCCCTCGTGCAGGTGTCGCCCATGATCATGAAGGAGGCGTGCTTCTTGGCCCAGCACTCGCCGATATTCGGGCAGCCCGCTTCCTGGCAGACGGTCACCAGCCGGTTGTCGCGGACGATGTTCTCGGTTTCCCGGAACCCGGTGTTGCCCGGCGCCTTGACCCGGATCCAGGAGGGTTTCCTCAGGATCGGCGTGTCGGCCCGGTGCGCCTTTTCCGGATGGCGCGGCCGTTCGGCCTTGGCGTTGTCGGTCTTGGCGTCGGTCCCGGTCTCGGGCTGTGTGTCGGGGGCGATGGCCATGGGTGGTCTTTCCGTCTTTCAACTCACGACCGGCGGTCGCTGCCGGCCGCCGGTCGGATGGGCATATAGCGCGCGCGGGCTTGCGCGCAAACGCGACCTTTGGTCAGGAAATCAGCCGCGCGATCAGGACGACGATGATGGCGCCGACCGTTGCGACGATGATTTGCTCGACGAAGGCGTTGCCGATGTTGAGGCTGATGTTGAACTGCCGGGCGAGGAAGCCGCCGACGAAGGAGCCGACGAGGCCCCACAGGATGTATTTCAAAAGGCCGCCGCCGCCGACGACGAAGCTGGCGAGCCAGCCGGCGATCAGGCCGATGACGACCCAGATGATGATAGACCGTGTGTCCATGTTGCGTTCGTCTCCCCGTTAACTGCCGCCGCGTTGCGTCGGCTGGAGCCCCTTCAATGACAGCGACAGCCTATCACGTATGGATGACGCGGCCATAGGCGTCCAAAACGCTTTCGTGCATCATCTCCGAGAGCGTCGGGTGCGGGAAAACCGCGTGGATCAGCTCTTCCTCGGTGGTCTCAAGGTTCATGGCGACGACGAACCCCTGGATAAGCTCGGTCACCTCCGCGCCGACCATATGGGCGCCGAGGAGCTGGCCTGTCTTGTCGTCGAAGACCGTCTTGACGAGGCCTTCCGGCTCGCCGAGGGCGATCGCCTTGCCGTTGCCGATGAACGGAAAGTGGCCGACGCGGACCTTGTAGCCGGCTTCCTTGGCCTTTGCCTCCGTCAGGCCGACCGAGGCGACCTGGGGATTGCAGTAGGTGCAGCCGGGGATCTTCAGCTTGTCCATCGGGTGGACGTCGAGGCCCTTGATGCCCTCAACGCAGATGACGCCCTCGTGCTCGGCCTTGTGGGCGAGCATCGGCGGGCCGGCGACGTCACCGATGGCATAGAGCCCTTTGACGTTGGTGCGGCCGAGCCCGTCGGTGACGACGCAGCCGCGGTCGGTTTTCACGCCGAGGTCTTCCAGGCCGAGCTTCTCGATATTGCCGACGACGCCGACGGCGGAGATCACCTTGTCGACGGTGAGCTTCTCGCTCTTGCCGTCCTTGAATTCCAGCGTCGCGGTGACGCTGTCCTTGCCCTTGTCGAGCTTGGCGACCTTGGTGTCGGTGTGGATCTTCATGCCGGCCTTTTCCAGGCGCTTGCGGGCATGGGCGGAGATTTCCGCATCCTCCACCGGCAGGATCTGCGGCAGCACCTCGACGACGGTCACCTCGGCGCCCATGGTGCGGTAGAAGCTGGCGAATTCGATGCCGATGGCGCCGGAGCCGACGACCAGCAGCTTCTTCGGCAACTCGTCCGGGACCATGGCCTCGAAATAGGTCCAGACCTGCTTGCCGTCGGGCTCCAGACCGGGCAGCACGCGCGGCCGGGCGCCGGTGGCGACGATGACGTGCTTGGCGGAATAGTCGCCGCCGCCGAGGGCGCCCTTCGGCGCATCGTCGGCGCCCGTGACGGTCATCTTGCCCGGGGCCGTCAGCTTGGCCGAGCCCCAGATCACGTCGACCTTGTTCTTCTTGAGCAAGAAGCCGACGCCGGTGGCGAGCTGTTTTGAGACACCGCGCGAGCGCTTGACGACGGCGTCCATGTCGAAGCCGATCTTGTCCGCGGACAGGCCGAAGTCCTTGGCGTGCTCCATGTGGTGGTAGACCTCGGCGGAGCGCAGCAGCGCCTTGGTCGGGATGCAGCCCCAGTTGAGGCAGATGCCGCCGAGGTGCTTCTTTTCAACGACTGCGGTCTTGAAGCCGAGCTGGGCGGCGCGGATGGCCGTGACGTAGCCGCCGGGGCCGGCGCCGATCACGATGATGTCGTAAGCGTTGGACATGGCTTGCCTCGTTGTGCGGTGCCGCGCGGCGGGCGCCGAGCTGGCGCCTGCCGAATGCGTCGCGCGTGCCGAAGGACGGGTGCTAGACCAGCATTCCCATCGGGTTCTCGATGTAGCGCTTGAAAGCGGCCATCAGTTCGGCGCCCAGCGCCCCGTCGACGGCGCGGTGGTCGGTGGAAAGGGTCGCCGACATGATGGTCGCCACCTCGATGGTGCCGTCGACAACGACCGGCCGCTGCTCGCCCGCACCGACCGCAAGGATCGTCGCGTGCGGCGGGTTGATGACGGCCGAAAAGTCCTTGATGCCGAACATGCCGAGATTGGAGACGGCCGTCGCCCCGCCCTGGTATTCCTCCGGCTTCAGCCGGCGGTCGCGGGCGCGCTTGGCAAAATCCTTCATCTCGTTGGAGATGATGGACAGCGTCTTTTCGTCGGCCCGGCGCACCACCGGCGTGATAAGGCCGCCCGGGATGGCGACGGCAACGCCCACATCGGCGGACTTGTGCTTCAGCATCGCGTCCTCGGTCCAGGTGACGTTGGCGTCCGGCACGGCCTTCAGCGACAGCGCCAGCGCCTTGATGACCATGTCGTTGACGGAGATCTTATAGGCCGGCTTGTCGTCGGTCACCGGGGCCGCGTCGTTGAGCTGTTTGCGCAAGGCGAGCAGCGCATCGATGCGGCAGTCGACGGTGAGGTAGAAATGCGGGATCGTCGTCTTCGATTCCGTCAGGCGCCGGGCGATGACCTTGCGCATGGAATCGTGCGGCACGGTCTCGTAGCTGCCCTCCTCGAACATGGCGCGGATCGCATCGGCGCCCATGCCCTTTGCCGGCGCAGCAGCGGGCGCGGCGGCCTCGGCCTTGTCCGGCTTGGCGGCGGCGGTGCCCTTTTCAAGGGCCTCTTCCACGTCGCGCTGGACAATGCGGCCATGTGGGCCGGAGCCCTTGATGGCGGAAAGGTCGAGATCGTTCTGCTTGGCGATGCGGCGGGCGAGCGGGGAGGAAAAGATGCGGTCGCCGTCGCCGGTCGTCGGCGCCGGACCGGCTTCAGCGTCTGCGGCGGCCGGCTTTTTCGCCTCCGTTTTCTTCTCGTCGCTCTTTTGGGCCGGCTTGTCGTCGGTCTTTGCCGCCTCAGCCTTTTCGGGCTTGGCGTCTTTCTTCGGCGCCGCGTTTTCGCCCGCGCCTTCCAGCGCGCTTTCGTCCTCGCCCTCTTCCAGAAGAAGCGCGATCAACTGGTTGACCGGCACGTCGTTTGTACCCTCGCCGACGACGATCTTGCCGACGGTGCCCTCGTCGACGGCTTCCACTTCCATGGTCGCCTTGTCGGTCTCTATTTCGGCGATGACGTCGCCGGGGGCGACCGAATCGCCCTCTTTCACCAGCCACTTGGCGAGATTGCCGCTTTCCATGGTCGGCGACAGGGCCGGCATCAGGATCTCTATGGGCATTGCTGCGCTCCCCGCATTTTCATGCCTGCATCATTCATTTGAGCGGTTGAGGCGCCCTCACCTGTAGCAGACCGCCTTGACGGCCTCGATCAGTTCGGGAACCGAGGGCTTGGCGAGCACTTCCAGATTGGCCGCATAGGGCATCGGCACGTCCTTGCCGGTGATCGACAGGATCGGCGCGTCGAGCCAGTCGAAGGCCTTTTCCTGGACCTGCTTGGCGATCTCCGAGGACACCGAGCAGATCGGCCAGCCCTCTTCCACGGTGACGCAGCGGCCGGTCTTCTTCACCGACTCAATGACCGTGTCGATGTCGAGCGGACGCAGGGTCCTGAGGTCGATGAGTTCGGCCGAAATGCCCATCTCGTCCAGCGCCTCGGCGGCCTTGACCGCATAGGTCATGCCGATGCCCCAGGAGACGATGGTGGCGTCGGTGCCCGGGCGGGCGATCTTGGCCTTGCCGATCGGAAGCACGTAGTCGTCGAGCTTCGGCACGTCGAAGGACTGGCCGTAGAGCATCTCGTTTTCGAGGAAGACGACCGGGTTCGGATCGCGGATCGCCGCCTTCAGGAGGCCCTTGGCGTCCGCGGCTGTCCACGGCATCACGACCTTCAGGCCCGGGATCTGGGAATACCAGGCGGAAAAATCCTGGCTGTGCTGGGCGGCGACGCGTGCGGCAGCCCCGTTCGGGCCGCGGAAGACGATCGGGCAGCCCATCTGGCCGCCGGACATGTAAAGGGTTTTTGCCGCCGAATTGATGATCTGGTCCATCGCCTGCATGGCGAAGTTGAAGGTCATGAATTCGACGATCGGCCGAAGCCCGGTCAGGGCCGCGCCGACGCCGAGACCCGTAAAGCCGTGCTCGGTGATCGGGGTGTCGACGACGCGCGTGTCGCCGAACTCCTTGAGGAGCCCCTGGGTCACCTTGTAGGCGCCCTCATATTCCGCGACCTCTTCGCCCATGATGAAGACGGTGTCGTCGCGGCGCATTTCTTCCGCCATGGCATCGCGCAGGGCCTCGCGCACCGAGGTCTTGACCATCTCGGTGCCGTCCGGGATCTCCGGATCGTCGTCGGGCTTCAAGAGCGGTGTAGCGGCAAGCGGCGGGCCGGACGGCTTGTCGGTCTCGTCGTCCTCGCCATCGTCCGCGGACGCCTCTTCCTTCGGCGCTTCAGCCTTTTCTTCCGCCTTCTCCGGCGCCTTCCCGCCCTTCGGGGCGGCGTCGAGGGCGCTCTCGTCCTCGCCCTCTTCCAGGATCATGGCGATCGGCGTGTTCACCTTCACGTTCTCGGTGCCGTCAGCGACCATGATCTTGCCGAGGACGCCCTCGTCGACGGCCTCGACCTCCATGGTCGCCTTGTCGGTCTCGATCTCGGCGAGAACGTCGCCGGCCGAGACCTGGTCACCCTCGGCCTTCAGCCATTTGGACAGGGTGCCCTCTTCCATGGTCGGGGAAAGGGCGGGCATCAATACTTCGATCGGCATCTTCGTCCGTCCTTCTCTAGCGCAGGATGTCGGTGTAGAGCTCCGAGACGTCGGGCTCCGGATCCGTCTGGGCGAACTCGGCCGCCTCGCCGACGATGCCGCGGACCTCCTTGTCGATCGCCTTGAGGTCGTCCTCGCTGGCGAGCCCGCGGTCGATCATGCGCTGGCGGACCCGCTCGATCGGGTCGTTCTCCGTGCGCATCTTCTGCACTTCTTCCTTGGAGCGGTACTTGGCCGGGTCGGACATGGAGTGGCCGCGGTAGCGATAGGTGATCATCTCCAGAATGTACGGCCCCTCGCCCTTGCGGCAGCGCTCGACCGCCCGCAGCCCCGCCTCGCGCACGGCGCGCACGTCCATGCCGTCGACCTGCTCGCCCTCGATGTCGAAGGAGGCGCCGCGCTGGGAGAAGTCCCCTTGTGCGGTGGCGCGCTGGGTCGAGGTGCCCATGGCGTATTTGTTGTTCTCGATGACGAAGACGATGGGCAGCTTCCACAGGGAGGCCATGTTGAAGCTCTCATAGACCTGGCCCTGGTTGGCCGCGCCGTCGCCGAAATAGGTCAGGCACACCCGGTCGTTCTTGCGGTAGCGGTTGGCAAAGGCGATGCCGTTGCCGAGCGAGACCTGGGCGCCGACGATGCCGTGGCCGCCATAGAAATCCTTCTCGCGGGAGAACATGTGCATCGACCCGCCCTTGCCCTTGGACAGGCCGCCGCGGCGTCCGGTCAGCTCGGCCATGACGCCCTTGGGGTCCATGCCGCAGGCCAGCATGTGGCCGTGGTCGCGGTAGCCGGTAATGACCTGGTCGCCCTCCTCCAGCGCCATCTGCATGCCGATGACGACGGCCTCCTGGCCGATATAGAGGTGGCAGAAACCGCCAATGAGGCCCATGCCGTACATCTGGCCGGCCTTTTCTTCAAAGCGCCGGATCAGCAGCATTTCCCGAAAGGCGTGGCGTTCCTGGTCTTCGGTGAGAGCGGGCGGGGCGTCCGCCGATGCCGGTTTTTTGGCGTCCGGCTTCGCCTTGGCGGATCTTGTCCGGGATTTCGGTGCGGTCTCGGACGATTTCTGCGCTTTCGTTGCCATGCGTTCCTCCGCGCTGTGCAGCGATGATCGCTTGGCGAGAAAGATAGCGCGGGCGCGGGCCGTTTCCAATTCCAAATGGCAACCGGCCGGCAGTTATAACCACTTATTTTTATTGGGAATTCACGATGAACTGGAATCCGGTTGATCAGGTGGATTAACCGGATTTAGGTAATGCCTGCTTACCTAATATGGTCGCGGAAGATGACGACCTCGTCCTGGTGGACGACGTTGAGGCTTTCCCTCGCCCGCTCCTCGATCATATCCGGATCGAGGCTTTCGGGCCGAAGCAGCGCGACCCGGCGTTCCAGCTTCTCCTTGGTCGCCTTGAGGTCGGCCAGTTCCTCGCCGAGATGGGCCGCCTCGCTGTCGAAGCGTTCGCGGGCGAACAGGCCGTAATCGCCATGAAAGGCGTGATAGGCGAAATAGGCAAGGAACATGACCGTGATCGCAGGCAAGTAAAGCTGCTGCAGGACGGTCTTGCGACGGTGTCGAGTGGCCATGGATTTTTTACGCAAGGACTGGTTACGCGAGTACCTGCTCGGCGCTTACTGCGCCCCCCACGGACCATCATGGCCGAATGTGCTTAACGCTTGGTTTCGCACCTGCGGTAGCCGGCGCCGTATGGCGGATTTCGGCCACAGAGTGCGGGGTCAGACCCGTTCGGGACGACGGTCGGGCGACGGCGCTTCCGGCTCGCGGCCAGGCTCCGGCGTGTCGAGCTGAACCCCGGCGTCGGCCGCCAGCTGGCGCGTCTTTGCCTGGTATTGCGGCGAGACGAGGCCGGCGGAAATGACCAGCTTGGCCGCCTCCTCCACCGTCATTTCCAGGGGAATGACGTCCTTCCTCGGCACGAACAGCAGGAAGCCGGAGGTCGGGTTCGGGGTGGTCGGCAAGAAGACGCTGATGATGCCGCCGTCGATGGGCATTTTTTCCGCGACCTCGCCGACGGTGTCAGTCGCAAGGAACACGATCGCCCACAGACCGCGCCTTGGATACTCCACCAGCGCCGCCTTCTTGAACGACTGGCCGCGCTGGGACAGCACCGTCTCGAAGATCTGCTTCAGCGCCTGGTAGAGATTGCGGATCAGCGGCATGCGGCCGAGGATCAGCTCGCCATAGGAGATGATCGTGCGCCCGGCGATGTTGGCCGTGAGGAAGCCGAGCACGGTCAGGCCGACGACGGAAAAGATCAGGCCGAGCCCCGGCACCGCAAACGGCAGGTAGTGTTCCGGGTTGTAGACCGTCGGGATCAGCGGCTTCACCCAGTCGTCGACCCAGCGGATGAACGACCAGGTGAGGTAAAGGGTGATGCCGAGCGGGCCGGCGACGATGATGCCGGTCAGCAGGTAATTGCGCAGCTTGGCCGCCCCGCTGACGCGCGCGGAGCTTTCTGGCGGGCCGATCTTTTCGGTCGGCCGTTGTTTTTTCTGGCTTTTCGGTTTCACGCTGGGTCGTCCTGTCGGCGCGTCCTGGGTCCGCTCAATCCCTTTCTACATCAATATAGGGCGCCGCAAAAAAATTTTGTGCAGTGCTTTAACGAAGACCGAAAAAGACGACGAAAAACGACCGCCGCCGCCTATTCCACCGTGACCGACTTTGCGAGGTTGCGGGGCTGGTCGACGTCGGTGCCCATGAAGACGGCGACGTGGTAGGCGAGGAGTTGGACCGGCAGGGCGTAGACGATCGGCGTGATCGTCGCCGGCATGTCGGGCAGCACCAGGGTTTCGAGCGCATCGATGGAGGCGGCCTCGGCGCCCTTCGGGTCGGTCATCAGGACGATGCGCCCGCCGCGGGCGGCGACCTCCTGCATGTTCGACACCGTCTTGTCGAAGATGCGGTCGTAAGGAGCGATGACGACCACCGGCAGGGTCTCGTCGATCAGCGCGATCGGCCCGTGCTTCAGTTCGCCCGCCGCATAGCCCTCGGCGTGGATGTAGGAGATCTCCTTCAGCTTCAGCGCCCCCTCCATGGCCAGCGGATAGGAGGTGCCGCGGCCGAGATAGAGGACGTCCGAGGCGTGGGAGAAGGTTTTTGCCAGCCGCTCGATCTGCGGCTCCAGGCGCAGCGCCTGGGCGGCAAAGCGCGGGATCTCGACCAGCGCCTCGACGAGCTTGCGCTCATCCTCTTCGCTCAGATGGCCGCGCGCGCGCCCGGCGGCGATCGCCAGTGCCGTCAGGACGGCGAGCTGGCAGGTGAACGCCTTGGTCGAGGCAACGCCGATCTCCGGGCCGGCGAGCGTCGGGAAGATGACGTCGGATTCGCGCGCGATCGTCGATTCCTCGACATTGACGATGGCGGCGATGTGCTGGCCCTCGCCCTTGCAGTAGCGAAGGCTCGCCAGCGTGTCGGCGGTCTCGCCGGACTGGGAGACGAACAGCGACAGGCCGTCCGGCTCCAGCGGCATCTCGCGGTAGCGGAACTCCGAGGCGATAT
This sequence comes from Rhodobium gokarnense, assembly GCF_025961475.1. Lineage (NCBI taxonomy): Bacteria > Pseudomonadati > Pseudomonadota > Alphaproteobacteria > Hyphomicrobiales > Rhodobiaceae > Rhodobium > Rhodobium gokarnense. The sequence goes on from NZ_JAOQNS010000004.1 coordinate 434,982, forward strand.
CGATGTCGACCGGCAGCCGCGCGAAGCGCTCGAACCAGTACTTTGCGACGAGGCCGGCATAGAAGGCCGTGCCGCAGGCGGAAATGGCGATGCGGTTGAGGGTACGGAAGTCGAAGGGCAGGTCGTCCGGCAGCCGCGTTGTCATGGCGTTGAGGTCGAGATAGCGGGCGAGCGTGTGGCTGACGACCTCCGGCTGCTCGTGGATTTCCTTGGCCATGAAGTGGCGGAAATTGCCCTTGTCGACGAGGAGCGCCGAGGTCTGGGACTGGCGCACGGGCCGCTGCACTTCCGCTCCGCTTTCCTCGTAGATGCGCACGCCCGAGCGCCGCACCACGGCCCAGTCGCCGTCCTCCAGATAGGCGATGCGGTCGGTGAAGGGGGCGAGCGCGATGGCGTCGGAGCCGACATACATGGTGCCGTCGCCATAGCCGATGGCGAGCGGGCTGCCCCGCCGCGCGCCGATCATCAGGTCGTCATGGCCGTCGAACAGGAAGGCGAGCGCAAAGGCGCCCTCCAGCCGCGGCAGGACCTTGCCGACGGCCTCTTCGGGCGTTGCCCCGCCATCCATCTCATGGGCGACCAGATGGGCGACGACTTCCGTGTCGGTCTCCGTCTCGATGGCAATGCCGGCCTCGGTGAGTTCGGCGCGCAAGGCGCGGAAATTCTCGATGATGCCGTTGTGGACGACGGCAACGCGCGCATTCATGTGCGGGTGGGCGTTGGTCTCGGTCGGCGCGCCGTGGGTCGCCCAGCGGGTGTGGCCGATGCCGCTGATGCCGGCGAGATGCTCGCTGCCGAGGCGCTGTTCCAGATTGGTCAGCTTGCCCTCGGCCCGGCAGCGGGTCAGCACGCCGCCTTCAAGGGTGGCGACGCCGGCCGAATCGTAGCCGCGATATTCCAGCCGCTTCAGCGCGTCGACCAGTTGCATGGCGACGCTGTCCTTGCCGAGAATGCCAATGATGCCGCACATGCCAAAAAAGCTCCCCTCGTCTCAAGCCAACGCCGGTCTTTGCCGTTTTATCGAAGGCAGACGACTTTCGTACAATCAACAAAGGTATCGATGTGTGACCGTCCCCCCGGCGGGCGATGCCGATGTATACTGGGGCAAGAAGGTTGCAATAGGGTTTCGCAGGTGCGCCGCTACTTGCGGCTCGCCTTTTCGGCGGCCAGGCGATCGCGCAGGTCTGCGCCCCTTCCCGCCTTCGTCACCTGGCGTCCGCGGCCGATGGCGAGCGCATCCTTTTCCACGTCCTCGGTGACGACGCTGCCGGAGCCGACATAGGCGCCGTCGCCGATCGTGACCGGGGCGACCAGCGAGGAGTTGGAGCCGATGAAGGCGCCGGCGCCGATTTCCGTGTGGTACTTGTTGAAGCCGTCATAGTTGCAGGTGATGGTGCCGGCACCGATATTGGCCGCCGCGCCGATATGGGCATCGCCGATATAAGTCAGGTGATTGACTTTCGCGCCCTCGTCGACGACGGCCTTCTTGATCTCCACGAAATTGCCGACCCGGGCCTTTGCCCCGATCTCCGCACCCGGCCGCAGCCGGGCATAGGGGCCGATCTGCGCGTTCTCGGCAACGCTCGCCCCTTCCAGGTGCGAAAAGGCGCGGACGCGCGCGCCGGAGGCGACGGCGACGCCGGGGCCGAAGACGACGTTGGGTTCGACGACAACATCGGCCGACAGCGCGGTGTCATGGGAGAAGAAGACGGTCTCCGGCGCGATCAGGGTGACGCCGGCGGCCATGGCGTCCGCGCGCTTGCGCGCCTGGAACACCGCCTCGCACTCGGCAAGCTGGGCGCGGTCGTTGATGCCCATGACCTCGTCTGCGCCGGCCTTGGCGGCGACGACGGAGAGCTCCTGCCCCCGGGCGATCTCCACGGCGTCGGTCAGGTAAAACTCGTGCTTGGCGTTGTCGCAGCCGATGTCGTCGAGGAGCGCCGGCAGGTGGGTGCCGCGAAAGCCCATGATGCCGGAATTGCAGAGCCTTATGCCGCGCTCGGCCGGGTCGGCGTCGCGGTCCTCGCGGATGGCGACGAGGGTGCCGTCCTCCACGATCAGCCGGCCGTAGCCGGCCGGGTCCTCCGGCTCGAAGCCGAGCACCACCAGATCGGCTCCGGCGGCGAGCTTGGCGCGCACGCTTTGAAGCGTTGCCGCAGCGACCAGCGGCGTGTCGCCATAGAGCACGATGACGTCGTCAGCCGGCTCCTTTAATGCCGCGCGGGCGGCAAGGACCGCATGGGCCGTGCCCTTGCGCTCTTCCTGGACGAAGACGCCGCAATCGGGCCAGTCGGCGCGCGCCGCCTCCGCGACGTTGCGCATGTCCGGCCCGACGACGACGGCGAGGCGGTCGGCACCGGCCGCTTTCACGGTATCGATGACGTGACCGAGGAGGCTACGGCCGCCGACCTCGTGCAGGACCTTCGCCCGCGACGACTTCATCCGCGTGCCTTCGCCGGCGGCGAGCACCACGGCCAGAAAGCTCCGATCCGACATCCGATCCCTCCTTCGCGCCGGCGCCTCGGTCGCCGGTTCCTTGCGCTGCAGCAAGTGGCCAAACTCGGTGCCATCCGTCAAGCCGTCATCCACAGCCCAAATGCGGCCGCAGTTGGGTGTTGCCGCGACTCACTTTACAAATCGAATCGGGTTGGTCCGAATATGGCGATCTGCAACGGCACGTTGACGACGGCGATCCGTTGATCGCGGAATCGGATGACAGGGGCGCTGGCTGAAGCGACGAGGGCGTGAAAACCGATACCGGCTCACTCTATGGGGGCTTCTCCGACCAGGAGGATGGTCCTGACGGCTTCGCCCTTGCGGGTTGGGGCTTCACAGCCGTGCTCGCCTTCGTCTTCGCCTATGCCGCCTGGCAGTTCGGTGCCCTCAACGGCACCAGCCTTGCCGAACTGCCGCCGGCCGGCGACGTGGTCATCACCGGCAGCACAAGGTCGACGGAGCCGCTCGGCACCTTTTCCGACAATGTCAACGCAAGGGCGCCGATCGCCGAAGTGACGACCGTCGAGGCCGACGTGTTGCGCCGGGAAATCGCCGAACTGCGCCGTACCGTCATCATGGTCCGGGACATCAACGACCGGCTGCAGGGCCGGGTCGACCGGCTAGAGGCCGAACTGCGCAAGGCGGCAAGCCTGACGCAGCAGCGCCCGGCCCGCGAGGCGGCGACAACGCCGGAGGCGGCCAGGCCGGATGCCAAGACAGCGGCAAAAGCCGGGCTCGACATCTCGGTGCGGCCGTTCGATGCCGCCAAGGAGCTGCCGAAGGTTGCGGCTGCACCTGGCGAAAAGCCCGCCGAGGCGCCCAAGGCTGAGCAGCAGGCGGCAGCGATGCCCGCATCGCCTGCGGAAAAGCCGGCCGAGACCAAGCCCGTGCGGGTGATCATGCCGGGGCCGACGGGGACTGCGGCGCCGCCGCAACGGGTTGCCGGCGCGCCGGCCGCGATGCCTGCACCCGAGGTCAACGGTCCGGAAAAGGTCGTGGAGATCGATCGGCCGACGCCCGAGGCGGCCCGCGCGCCCACCGACGCCGACGACCCGGTCACCACCGGATCGATCCGCGCCCCGGAACGCGACAAGCTGGTGCCGCGGGCAAAGCCCCGCCTGCAGCAGGCCTCGCTGCCGCCCGAACCGAGCCCTGAAGCCACCGAAAAACCGGAAGCCGCACAACTCAGCCAGTCGCGGTTCGGCATCGATCTCGGCGGCTACAAGTCGCTCACCGAGCTGCGCATGGGCTGGTCGTCGTTCTCCCAGAACAATCCGGCCCTTGCCGGCGACCTGGAGCCGCTGGCCAGCATGAGCGAGCGCGACGGCACCCTGGAAGCGCGACTGGTCGTCGGGCCGTTCGTCAACGCCAACGACGCTGTCCGGGCCTGCGCCAAGCTGATGTCGAGCGGCAATCTCTGCCAGCCGACCCTGTTCTCCGGCCAGGCGCTGCGCCTGCCCTGAGGGTCAGCCTTTCTCTATAGCGCCCGCAACATCGAGCATAGCGCCCGCAACATCGAGCACGATCCGCGCGGCCCTGGCGCTTGGCGCCTCGCCGCCCTCAAGCGTCATCTCGTCCCGTAGCCGCCGGAAAGCCGCGACCTGGCGCGCGCGTTCCGGCGTCTCCGACAATAGCGGCAGCATGGCATCGGCGAGCCGTTCCGGCGTCCCGTCGAGGTCGAGGAACTCCGGGATCGCCTTTTGCCTGAGGATAAGGTTCGGCAGCACCATGGTGTCGACCTGCACCATCTTCGGGAACACACGGCGCAGGCGGTTGAGCTGACGGTAGACGGCATCGAGCCGGTAGGCGATGACGGTTGGAACGCCTGCAAGCGCCAGTTCCAGCGACACTGTGCCGGAGGTGGCAAGGGCCGCGTGAGCACGCCGGAAGGCGGCGAATTTTTCCGCCTCGCCGGAAACGATCTCCGGCGTCATAGACCAGTCGGCCATCCGGGCCTCGATCTCGCCGCGCAGATGCGGGACGGCCGGCAACAGCACCTGCGGCTTTCGTGAAGCGCCGGCGGCGATCCGGGCGAGCGTCTCGCCGAAGACGGGCATCATCCGCTCGATCTCGCCGCGGCGGCTGCCCGGCAGGACGAGAAGCACCGGCGCTTCGGCATCTGCAAGGGGGACGCGCTCGCCCGCCTCCTTCCACAGATCCTCCCGCTCGACCAGCGGATGGCCGACATAGTCGCACATCGGGCCGCCGAGCCGCCGGTGCGCCTCCGGCTCGAAGGGCAGGATCGCCAGCACCCTGTCCACATAGGCCCGCATGGCCCTCGCCCTCCCCGGCCGCCACGCCCAGACGCTCGGCGAGACGTAGTCGACGACGGGAATGTCCGGCCGCGCCTTGCGCACCGTGCGGGCGACCCTGTGCGTGAAGTCGGGACTGTCGATGAGGACGAGGACGTCCGGATCGGCGGCGAGCACCGCCTCGGCCGTCTCGCGGATGCGCTTCAGGATCAACGGCAGCCGGCCGAGGACCGCCGTAATCCCCATGACGGCGATGTCGTCGAGGGCAAAGAGGCTTTGGAAGCCGCGGACCGCCATGCGCTCCCCGCCGGTGCCGGAGAAGCTGAGCGCGTCGCCGCCGCAGCGCGCGATCAATGCATCGATGAGGGCCGCGCCGAGCTGGTCGCCGGACTCCTCGCCGACGATGATCGCGATCTTGAGGGGCGCCGTCACGCGCCCGCCTCCGCGGCATCAAGGCGAATGCCGGTCAGAAAGAGTTTTCCCCTGTCGGCTGCGGCAACCGTCGCCTCCCTTTCGGCGATGAGCACGCCGGCGGCCTCCACCGCGATGCCGGCAAGGCTGGCGGCTGCGGCAAGCTCCACCGTGCGCGGGCCGACCGTCGGCAGATCCGTGCGCAGCTCCTGGCCCGGCTTGGTGCGCTTGACGAGGACACCGCGCCTTCCCTTTGCCGGCAGGCGGCCGATAGCCTTCAGCTCCGCGATACGCTCAAGCATCCGGTCGGTGCCTTCGGCGGCTTCCACGGCGGCGACCCGGCCGCCGAGGACGACGACGCCCTGGCCGATATCGAAGGAGCCGAGGACGGAAACCAGCCGGCTCCCGGCCGCGATATCGGCAAGCGCCTCGGCATCGGGCCTGCTGCGGGTCAAAACGCCCTCCGGCGCCAGCAATTGCGGCGCCACGTCCTGCGCGGCGACGATGGTCAGCCCCTCGTCCTCGAAGATGCGGATGACCCGCTTCAGGACCGTGTCGTCGCCGCCGATCAGCGCGGCAATGATTTTCGGCAGCCGGGCGAGCGCGCCGAGATCCGGCGCAACGGCGCGGAAATCCGGACGTTTCGTGACGCTGCCGATCATCACCATCTGGGTGCAGTCGGCCGATTTCAGGATGTCGAAGAAGCGGCCGATCTGGCCCCAGTCGAGCCAGTGGGGGGAGAACGGCTCCATTTCCGGGCCGGCCTCGCCGCGAATGGCGATGACGATGAAGGGTCGGCCGCTCGCGGCGACCGCCGCGGCGACCTCGGCCGGCAGCGCGCCGCCGCCGGCGACGATCGCAAGGGGGCCGGCCGCGCTTTTCGCCGCGCTCATGGCTGCCCCGCCGGTGTTTCGGCCGCCCTAGAGCCCCTGGCCGGTGCGCGGCGTGCACAGCGCCCGGTCGGAGCCGGAGCGGATGAACTCCACGATGGTCTGGACAAGCGGTTCGTCCTCGAAGGTTCGCGCGACGTCGTCGACGCGCTCCAGGAGCGTTCCCTCGTCGGCAAAGAGCAGGCGGTAGGCCTTGCGCAGCGCATGGATCTGATCGCGGGAAAAGCCGTGCCGCTTCAGGCCGACGATGTTGAGGCCACCGAGATGGGCCCGGTTGCCGATCACAGAGCCGAACGGGATGACGTCGTGTTCAACCCCGCTCATGCCGCCGACGAAGGCGTGGGCGCCGACGCGGACCCATTGGTGGACGGCACACAGGCCGCCGAGAATCGCGTGGTCCTCGATGGTGACATGGCCGGCGAGCGTGGCGTTGTTGACGAGGATGACGTCGTTGCCGATGCGGCAGTCATGGGCGACATGGGCGCCGACCATGATCAGGCAGCGTTCGCCGATCGAGGTGACGAGGCCGCCGCCCTCGGTGCCGGGATTCATGGTGACGTGCTCGCGCACGACCGTATCGGCACCGATCACCAGCCGGCTCTCCTCGCCCCGGTATTTGAGGTCCTGGGGCGGCAGGCCGATGCTGGAAAACGGGAAGAACTTTGCGCGCGGACCGACCTCGGTGCGGCCGTCGAGGACGACGTGGCTTTCCAGCGCCACGCCCTCGGCAAGCACGACATCGGGGCCGATGACGCAATAGGGTCCGATACGGACGTCGTCGGCGAGCGTTGCCGCCGCGTCGACGACCGCGGTCGGGTGGATATGGGGCATTCTCTACCTTCTCATGCGTCGACGAGCATGGCGCTGATCTCGGCCTCGGCGACCTTGCCGCCGGCAACGATCGCCTCGACCCGGAACTTCCAGATGGTCCCGCGGCTCTTGATCTTGGCGACGTGGTACTCGACCGTGTCGCCCGGCACCACCGGCTTGCGGAACTTCGCCTTGTCGATGGTCATGAAATAGACCAGCTTCGGGCGCGCCGAGCCCTGGCGGGCATGGACGCAGATGGCGCCGGCCGTCTGGGCCATGCCCTCGATCAGGAGCACGCCGGGCATTACCGGCTGCTCGGGGAAATGCCCAAGGAAATGTGGCTCGTTTATGGTGACGTTCTTCAGCCCGATCGCCGAATCGTCCCTGTTGATGTCGATGATCCGGTCGACCATCAGAAAAGGGTAGCGGTGCGGCAACAGCTCCATGATCTGGAGGATGTCGACCGCTTCGAGCGTTGCCGCTTCTGCCTCAGACATTTGCATTCATCCCTTCGATCGGCGCCCCCCGGCGCCTCGGGCGCGATCCGTCCTTTCGGGGTCCGCCCTATTCCCTCTCGTTTTTGCCCGGCCTTCGCTCTTCGGCGAGTTCGCGCAGGGCCCGGGCCTCGCGCATGAACTCGCGGATCGGCTTGGCCGGCGTCCCGATCCAGCGTTCCCCTGCGGGCACGTCGTTGGCGACGTTGCTGCCGCCGGCGACCTGCGCCCCGGTGCCGATGCGCAGATGGCCGGCAAGGCCTGACTTGCCCGCCAGCACCGCATAGTCCTCCAGCACCGTCGACCCGGAGATCCCCGCCATGGCGACGATGACGCAATGGCGGCCGATGACGACGTTATGGGCGATCTGGACCTGATTGTCGATTTTCGTTCCCTCACCGACGATTGTGTCGCGGTTGGTGCCGCGGTCGATGGTGGAATTGGCGCCGATCTCCACATTGTCCTGGATGATGACGCGGCCGATCTGCGGCACCTTCCTGTGGCCGCCCGGCCCCATGGCGAAGCCGAAGCCGTCCTGGCCGATCTTGACGCCGGGATGGATGATCACGTTGTTGCCGATGAGGGCATATTGCAGCACCACATTGGCGCCGATCGAGCAGCCGCGGCCGATGCGCACGCCGACGCCGATCACCGCATTGGCGCAGACCACCGAGCCGATGCCGATCTCCGCTCCGGCGCCGATGACGGCACCCGGCTCCACGGTGACGTCGGCTTCGAGGCGGGCGGTCTCGTGAACGAGGGCGCGTGCGGAGACACCTTTCGTATCGTCGAAAAAACCTTCCGGGCGCATCACCTCGGGATAGAGGCGGCCGGTGATTTCGGCAAAGGCGACATAGGGGCGGTCGACGATGACGGCGACGACATCGGCCGGCACCTTCTCGGCGAATTTCGGCGAACACAGGCAGGCGGACGCCTTCGTCTCGCCGAGCTGGTCGATATAGCGGGTGTTTTCGATGAAGGCGAGATCGCCGGGACCGGCGAGATCGAGCGGGGCGACGCCGGAGATCAGGATGTCGCCGCCGCGCGCAATGCGCCCGCCGACCCAGGCCGCAATGTCACGAAGCGCAACGGGCTCGGGCGGGGTGAGAAACGCAGGTTCGGTCATGGAGTGCGCCGCGAAGGCCGAGGTCCCGGCGCCGGCAGCGAGAAGCCACCGGCGCCGGGAGGGATCAGAATTGGGTGCCGCCGCCGATCCGGAAGACCTGCGTCTCGTCATACTTGTTCTTGACGATCGGCCAGGCGAAGTCGGCGCGGATCGGGCCGAACGGCGAGTGCCAGATGATGCCGAAACCGGCCGCCCAACGCAGGTCGCCATTGTCGCCAACGACATTGATGCGGCGGAAGAAGTTGGCGCTGTCGTCGACGTCGAGCAGGGTGCCGGCATCGGTGAAGACGGCGCCTTCAAGCCCGATCTCGCTCGGAACAGCCGGCAGCGGGAACGTCGCCTCGGCCGTACCTGCGACATAGTAGCGGCCGCCGAGTGCGTCGCGGGTCAGGCCGTCGCGCGGACCGATGCCCTTGGTGCCGAAACCGCGAATGGTCTCGCCGCCGAGGAAGAAGTGGTCCGGCAGCTTCAGGCGGTCGTCGAGGCTTTCGACGTGGCCGGCCTTGACCTTGAACATGCCGACGATGCCGCGGTCCGCCCAGATCTCGCGATAGGCGCGGCCCTCGACGGTGGTGCGGATGAACGCCACGTCGCCGCCGACACCGGCGAATTCCTGCTGGAACTTGCCATAGTAGCCGTCGCGCGGCCGCTTGATGTCGTCGCGGGTGTCATAGACCAGCGAGTAGCCGATGATCGAGGTGAAGGTCTCGCCGATGGCGTCTTTGACCGCGAGCGAGGCCTCGTCCATGTCCAGGTTGCGATCGAACTTGCCGTCGCCATTGCGGTCACACGACGGCGGGATCTTATCCCCCCGGGTGTATTTCCGCATGTAGCAGCCGTCCTTCAACTCCTTGGCGACGTCGAAGTCCCGCTGATAGGCCGTGTAGGTCAGGTTCAGCCGGACTTCCTCGTTGAGGGGCAGGCCGAAGGTCAGGTTGCCGCCGGTCGTGGTCTCCTCATAGGAGCGGTAGTCCGTCTCCTCGAACTGGCGCCGGTAGAGGTCGAAGCCGGCCGACAGGCGGCGGCCCATGAAATAGGGCTCGCGGAAGGAGAACTCGTAGGTGCGGGTGCTCTCGCCACCGCCGACGGCGGCGCGGACGAACTGGCCGCGGCCGAGGAAGTTGCGCTCGGTGATGGAGACGTCGCCGATGACGCCTTCGGCCGAGGAATAGCCGGCACCGAAGGAAAGCTCACCCGTCGCCTGCTCTTCGACGTTGACGATGATGATCACCCGGTCGGCGGAACTGCCGCGCTGGGTCGCGATCGCCACGTCCTTGAAGAAGCCGAGATTCTTCAGCCGGCGCTTGGCCTTGTTGATCAGCACGCGGTTGAACGCATCACCCTCGGCGAAGTCGAGCTCGCGCCGGATGACGTAGTCGCGGGTCCGCGTGTTGCCGCGGATGTCGATGCGCTCGATGTAGACCCGCGGGCCCTCGTCGACGTGATAGGTGATGTTGATCGTGTGGTTTTCGTAGTCGCGCTCGCCGCGCGGATTGACCTCGGCGAAGGCGTAACCGCGTTCGGAAACCTCAAGCACCATCTCTTCGAGGGTCTTGTCGACCTCGCGCGAATCGTAGGTATCGCCCGGATCGGTGCGCACGGCACCGGCCAGCTCCTCCGGCCCGACGGACGCGAGCGAGCTTTGGACGTTGACTTCGCCGATGGTGTACTGCTCGCCCTCTTCGACCGTGAAGGTGACGAAGAAGGTGTTGCGCTCGCGATCGAGGTCGGCGACCGCGGAGATGATCCGGAAGTCGGCATAGCCGTGCCGCAGATAGTACTCGCGCAGGGCCTCCTGGTCGGATTCAAGCCGGCTCGGGTCGTAGCTGTCGGTGCTGCGGATGAAGCTCAACAGGCCGGATTCGCGCGTCTTGATGACGTCGCGCAGGCGGCTGTCGCTGAATGCGTGGTTGCCGATGAAATTGATGCGGGCAACGCCCGTCTTGTCGCCCTCGGCGATCTCGAAGACCAGATTGACGCGGTTCTGGGGCAGCTTGATGATCTTCGGCTCGACGGTCGCGCGGTAGCGGCCCTTGCGCCGGTAAAGCTCCAGCAGAAGCTGCGTGTCGGCCTCGACCTTGGCCCGGCTGAGGACGGTGCGCGGCTTCGATTTGACCTGCGTCAGCAGCATCTTGTCGTCGTATTTGTCGTTGCCCTCGAACGAGACCTTGTAGATCAGCGCGTTCTCGGTGACCGACACGACGAGGACGGCGCCGCGCTGGTTGATGGCGACGTCGGAGAAGAGGCCGGTGGCGTAAAGAGCCCTGAGGGAATCGTCGACGTCCTGGGCGCTGTAGGCGCGCCGCGGCTGGATCGTCATGTAGGCGCGAACGGTCTCGTCCTCGACCCGTTCGTTGCCGGTGACATCGATTCGATTGACAACAGCCGCCACAGCGCTGGTGACGCTGAACGTCTGTGCAACGCATGCTACTGCCAGCAACAACGCGGCGATGGTCGTCGCCCGCAGAGCAGTTCCTATAACTCGCATCGGGGTTGGTCGCCCTTTTCTGCCGAAGGTTTCGCCGAGACGAATTTGCCTATCATCCCGAGGTTCCTTGACGTTTTACAGGGTTTGAGAGGCCGTGCAAGCCGGCCATTGGGGGAAAGCACCTAATTTCGGTCACACCGTTGCGCAGCGGTCACGGTTTTGCCGCACCGAAGAAGCTGAGGGTGGTTATGTCGTTCCATGTGACGAAGATCATAAGGGACAGAACCAGAGCAAAACCAACGCGGTAGCTGAGGTCCATGGCCCGGTCGGACAGCGGCCGGCCGCGCACCGCCTCAATCGCATAGAAGGCCAGATGCCCGCCGTCGAGCAGCGGAATCGGAACCAGGTTGATGAGGCCGATGCTGATCGACAGCACCGCGATCAGATTGATGAGCTGCATGACGCCGAGGGACGCCACCTGGCCGGAGATGTGGGCAACGCGAATCGGACCGCCGAGCTGGTCGGCCGGATTGCGGCCCGCGATCACCCCGCCGACATAGTCGACGGTGCGCTCCAGCACGTCCCAGGTCTCCTCCACCGCGGCAACGAAGGCGGTGTGCGGCAGGTAGGTCTTGACGACGACGTCGGACGGCTTGGTGCTGCGGCCGATGCCGAGGATGCCGAGGCGCTGCTCGTTTCCGAAGCGGTCCTCGATGGTGCGCAGTTCCGGCGTCACGACGAGGTCGCGGCGGCTGCCGTCACGGTCGACGACGACATTGAGCGGCAGGCCGGCATTGACGCTGACCATGCGCTGGACGTCGGCGAAGCTCTCGATGGACTGGCCGTCGATTTCGACGATCCGGTCGCCGGGCTCGAACCCGGCTACTGCGGCGGCGCTTTGCGGCTGCACGGTGTCGACGCGGGCCGACACCATCTGCTTGCCGTAAATGCTGAAAAACAGCGTGAAAATGGCGATCGCCAGGACGAAATTCGCAAGCGGGCCGGCGGCGACGACGGCGGCGCGCTGCCACAGCGGCTTGGCCGGGAAGCTGACGGAGCGCTCGCTGGCGCTCATGGCGGCGACGGCATCGCGATCCGGCGTGCTGGCGGCGCCCTCGTCGCCGTAGAACTTGACGAATCCGCCGAGCGGAATCGCCGACACCTTCCAGCGGGTCCCGTGCCGGTCTTCGCGGCCGAACAATTCCGGGCCGAATCCGATGGAGAAGGTCAGGACCCGGATGCCGCACCAGCGGGCGACGAGGAAGTGGCCGAGTTCGTGGAAAAACACGACGACGGTCAGGACGATGAGGAACGGCAGGATGAAGCCGATCAGCACCGACCCGGTTCCAGTGATGATTTCCATGTGACGGCCTTCTTAAATCATGCGTCGACGGCAGCGCTGCGCCGGGAAAGCGCCAGGCTAACCGAACTTTCCTACAAAATGTTACCCGCCGGGCGTCGTCAACCGCTGCGTGCCCGGCATAGCACGAGTGTTGCGCTCGAGCGTGTTCGTTGGCGCCCTCGTTACGCCCTTCATGCGGCCATGATGTGGCGGGTCAGGGCGCGGGTCTCCGAATCGAGCTCCAAAGCAGCCCTGAGCGAGCCGGGCTCCTCAAGAAGGCCCCGCTTTTCGGCCGCATCGAGTGCCGCCTCGACCGTTCCGGCGATGTCGAGAAAACCGATCCGCTCCTCCAGGAAGGCATGGACGGCGATCTCGTTGGCGGCGTTGAGGACCGTCGGCGCCCCCTCGCCCCGCTTCAGCGCGGCAAGCGCCAGGGCAAAGGCAGGGAAGCGGTCGAAGTCGGGCTTTTCGAAGGTGAGTGTCGCAAGCGCCGCCAGGTCGAGCCGTGCGCTCGGCGCGGTGCCGCGCTCCGGCCAGGACAGGCAATGGGCGATCGGCGTGCGCATGTCGGGCGCGCCGAGCTGGGCGAGCAGCGAGCCGTCCTCATATTGCACCAGGCCGTGGATCGCCGACTGCGGGTGGATCAGGGCCTCGAACTGGTGCGCTTCCAGCGGGAACAGGTGGAAGGCCTCGATGATCTCCAGGCCCTTGTTCATCAGGGTCGCCGAATCGATGGTGATCTTGGCGCCCATCGACCAGTTGGGATGTTTCAGGGCCTGGGCCGGCCTGGCCTTTTCCATCTCCTCGCGCGTCCAGGTGCGGAACGGGCCGCCCGACGCGGTGAGGATGACCTTTTCGATGCGGCCGACATTTTCCCGGTCGAAGACCTGGAAGACGGCGTTGTGCTCCGAATCGACCGGCAGCACGCGGGCACCGGCCCGGGCCACCTCGGCCATGAAGAGGGAACCGGCACAGACGAGGCATTCCTTGTTGGCAAGGCCGATGCGCCCGCCGCCCTGGACGGCGCGCAGGGCCGGCTCCAGGCCCGCGGCTCCGGTGATGCCGGCCATGACCATGTCGGCCGGCATGGTCGCCGCCTCGATCAGCGCCGCGCGACCGGCCACGGCCTCGATACCGGTGCCGGCAAGGGCGTCGGCGAGCGTTTGATAGTGCGCATCGTCGGCGATGACGGCGCGCTCGGGCCGGAACTTCAGCGCAATCTCGATCAGCTTGTCGACGCTCGACTGGGCGGTGACGGCGACGAGCCGGTAGCGGTCCGGCGCGCGTTCCACGAGGTCGAGGGTGCTGGTGCCGATCGACCCCGTGGCGCCGAAGACGGACAGGGTCATCGGCTCGGCATCGTGGGACCGGGCGGCGAGGTCTTCGGGGACCGCAAGCTGAGGTTCGGGTCTCGACATCACATCTACCATAACAGCAATCCGGCGGCCGGGTGGAACAGTCCGCCGCGAAGCCAGCCGATTAATGCGCCTAGAATGGCAGCGGCGATGAGGGCGTCAACGCGGTCCATCAGCCCACCATGGCCCGGGATCAGCGATCCGGAATCCTTGCGGCCGACCCGGCGCTTGATCGCCGATTCGAAGAGATCGCCAAGCTGGCCGGCGATCGACAGGAGCGCGGCGGTCGCGGCAACGCCGATGCCGACGGGAAGCCCGACGGCGATGACGACGCCGATGCCCGCGGCAACGCCGATGACGAGCCCGCCGATGGCGCCCGACCAGGTCTTGTTCGGCGACACCTTCGGCCAGAGCTTCGGCCCGCCGAGCGTGCGACCGGTGAAATAGGCGGCGATGTCGCTCGCCCAGACGACCGCAAACAGGAAGAGGACCGCGGCAAGGCCGAGCGGCCCGGCGCGCAGGGAGACCAGCGCGATGCCGCCGAGGCCGGCGTAAAGCAGGCCGGTTGCGAGCCCGAAGGACGCGCGCACGAGCCGCACCAGCATGAACAGGATGCCGGTCGCGACTGCGATCAACGCCAGTCCGGGGACCGGCCCGAGGACAGCCGATGCTGCAACGGCCCCGACCGTCACCGCCGCGACGATGCCGACGCCGATCTTCGAGGCGCCGCGGATGGTGATCGAGGCCCATTCCAGGAAGACGATGGCTGTGCCGAGAACGATGAGGCCGGCATAGAAGAGCCCGCCGAACCAGGTCGCGGCGACGGCGAGCGGAATGAGGACGATCGCGGAAGCGACGCGCAGCAGCAGTTCCTGCTTTTTCGGCTGAACGGGCACTTCCGGCCGCACCGGCCGGCGAACCCTGGGCCGCAGCGGCTCGGCACCGGTCATCTCGGCCTCGCGCGGGCCTCGACACCTCCGAAACGCCGGTCGCGGGCGTAGAATTCGGCAAGGGCCGCCCCGAAGGCGGTTTCATCGAAATCCGGCCAGTAGGTCGGCACGAAAACGAACTCCGAATAGGCGGCCTGCCAGAGCAGGAAGTTGGAGAGGCGCTGCTCGCCGCTGGTGCGGATGATGAGGTCCGGGTCCGGCACGTCGCGGGTATCGAGCGCTGCCGTCAGCGCCGTCTGGTCGATGGCATCGGGGCTCATCTCGCCGGCGGCGACGGCCGCGGCGATGCGCTGCACGGCGCGGACAATCTCGTCGCGGGCGCCGTAATTGAAGGCGATGACCAGGGTCATTCCGGTGTTGGTGCGGGTCGTCGTCTCCGCATCATGGAGAAGCCGGCGCAGGTCCGGGTTGAGCCGGTCGCGGGTGCCGATGATGCGCACGCGGACATTCTTGCGATTGAGGTCGGCGAGATCGGAGCGGATGAACAGCCTGAGAAGCAGCATCAGCTCGGCGATCTCGGCCGGCGGCCGCGACCAGTTTTCGGAGGAAAAGCTGAACAGGGTGAGATAGTCGATGCCGCGCTCGCGGGCGTAGCGCACCGTCTTTCGCACCGCCTCGACGCCCCGCCGGTGCCCTTCCGTGCGCGGCAGGCCGCGGGCGCTCGCCCAGCGGCCGTTGCCGTCCATGATGATCGCCACATGCGACGGTCCCAGATCGTCGCCGGGCAATTCGAGCGGAAGAGTAGAGGCTTCGAGGCGCACGGTCATTGCGTCTGCCACCCAGGGTCTGCGGCGACCACCTCAGACCTGTTTGATTTCTTCTTCCTTGTGGGCGAGCAATTCATCAATGCTTTCAATATAAGTGTCCGTCAGGGCCTGAATTTCTTCGCCTTGGGCGTGATGCTCGTCCTTGCTCATAACGCCTTCTTTTTCGAGCTTTTTCAAGGTCTCCATACCATCGCGGCGGACATGACGCACTGCAATGCGGGCCTGCTCGGCATACTTGTGGGCGATTTTCGCCAGTTCCAGCCGGCGTTCTTCATTCAGCTCCGGAATGGGAAGGCGCAGCAACTGGCCGTCCATGACCGGATTGAGCCCGAGGCTGGATTCCCGGATCGCCTTGTCGACGGCATGGACCATCGACTTGTCCCAGACCTGGACGGAAATCATGCGCGGTTCGGGGACGCTGACCGTCGCCACCTGGTTGATCGGCATCGCCGAGCCGTAGGCCTCAACGGTGATCGGTTCCAGGAGGGCCGCCGAGGCGCGACCGGTGCGCAGGCCCGACAGCTCCGTCTTCAGCACCGATACGGCACCGTCCATGCGCCGACCAAGGTCGTCGAAATCGACTGATTGATGTTCCATGATTTCCTCGCAGACATGTTCTGTTGGCGCCGGGCGGGCGCGAAGGCAAGCGGGCCGCGGATCAGTCGCCGACGACGGTCGCCCGTCCGCGTCCGCACAAGACGTCAACAATCGCACCGGCCTCGTGAATCGAGAACACGATTATCGGAATCGAATTGTCGCGGGCAAGAGCAAAGGCGGCCATATCCATAACGGCAAGGCCTTTTTCGATGGCGTCGCGGTGGCTGAGGCGCTCATAGCGGACGGCCGAGGGATCGGTCTTGGGGTCGGCGGAGTAGACGCCGTCGACCTGGGTGCCCTTCAGGATCGCGTCGCAGCCCATTTCGGCGGCACGCAGCGCGGCGCCGGAATCGGTGGTGAAGAACGGGTTGCCGGTGCCGCCGGCAAACAGCACCACCCTGCCCTCGTCCATCGCGGCCGTTGCCGCGCGCTGGGAGAACGGCTCGCAGATGCTCGGCATCGGCACGGCGGAAAGCACCGTCGCGGCGACACCGCGCTTGGCGAGCGCGCCGTGGACGGCGATGCAGTTGATGACGGTCGCCAGCATGCCCATGTGGTCGCCGGCGACGCGGTTGCCGCCCTCGGCCGCCACCGTCATGCCGCGCACGATGTTGCCGCCGCCGATGACGAGGCCGACCTTGACCCCGAGGGCGACCGCCTCGGCGATCTCGCCGGCGATGCGGTCGACGAAGTCGCCGTCGATGCCGTAGCCCTTGGCGCCCATCAGGGCTTCGCCGGAAAGCTTCAGGATGACCTTGCCGTAGCGGGCGGTTTCCGTCATCGGACGTTCCTCATCCGGGTCGGGGTGTCGGTTCGCCGTGCGGATGCATGGCGATGTAGATACAAAAACGGCGCCGGATTGTTGCGTCCGGCGCCGTTTCCGAAATCAGTTTCCGCCGGCCATCGCCTGGACTTCGGCGGCGAAGTCGTCGTCCTTCTTGTCGACGCCCTCGCCGACCTCGAAGCGGACGAACCCGGCGACCTTGATCGGAGCACCGATCTCCTTCGACGCGGCCTCGACCGCCTTTTCGACCGTGTTGTCCGGATCGACGACGAAGGGCTGCTTCAGGAGCGCCACTTCCTCGAAGAACTTGCGCATGCGGCCTTCCACCATCTTCTCGATGATGTTCTCCGGCTTGCCGGATTCGCGGGCCTGCTCCGAATAGACCGCGCGCTCGCGGGCGGCGACGTCGGCATCGACCTCGTCCGGGGTGACGGCGAGCGGGTTGGAGGCGGCAACGTGCATGGCGATCTGGCGGCCGAGCGCGTTGACGGCGTCCGCGTCGCCGGTCGATTCCATGGCGACGATGACGCCGATCTTGCCAAGGCCCGGGGCGATAGCGTTGTGCACATAGGACGAGATGACGCCGGCATCAACGGCAAGGCCGGCGGCGCGGCGGAACGTCATGTTCTCGCCGATGGTGGCGATCTGCTCGCTCAGCTCGGCCTCGACGCTGTGGGACTTGCCGGGATAGGTCGCAGCCGCCGTCGCGTCGCGGTCGCCGCCGACCGTCAGCGCGGTCTCGGCGATGTCGCGCACCAGCTTCTGGAAGCCTTCGTTGCGGGCGACGAAGTCGGTCTCGGAATTGATCTCCACGATGGCGGCCTTGGTGCCCTCGGTGGCGACGCCGACGAGGCCCTCGGAGGCGACGCGGCCGGCCTTCTTGGCGGCCTTGGCAAGCCCCTTGGTGCGCAGCCAGTCGATGGCGGCTTCCATGTCGCCGTCGTTCTCCATCAGGGCCTTCTTGCAGTCCATCATGCCTGCGCCGGTCTTCTCGCGCAGTTCCTTGACTTGGGTGGCTGAAATGCTCATCGGATCGCCTCGTTGTCGGTTTGTCTCAGCGAAGGGGTGTCAAAGGCGCGCACCGCCGGCGGACACAATCCATCGACGGTGCGACACATTTATGATCTCCGGCCGTCTGCCCGGCCGGCGGCGTGGTGTTACGCGTCGGCGCCCGCGAGGGCGGCGGCCTGGGAGACCCATTCCTCGCGCTCGATGCGGCCCTTGAAGGCAAGCGCCTCGTCGATGCGCGCGATGTCTTCCGCGGAAAGAGCGGCCACCTGCGCGAATGTGGTGATGCCGAGCTTGTTGAGCTTGGTCTCGATCACCGGGCCGATGCCATTGATCTTCTTCAGATCGTCCGGCTCGCCTTCCGGCGCCTCAAAGAGCGCAACGAGCTCTTCCTCGGCGGTCTCTTCGGAAGCGGCCTCGGCGGCCGGCGCTTCGGCGGCAGGCTCGACGGTGGCAGCCGGGGCCTCGGCGACAGCTTCCTCGGCGACGGGCGCCTCGGTCGTGACCTCGGCAAGCACCGGCTCTTCGGTGAAGATCTCTTCAGACTCGCCGATATCGACGCCCATGGAGCCCTGGGCGCGGCCAATGCCGTCGAGGGCAGCGCGGGCGATCAGGTCGCAGTAAAGGTCGATGGCGCGGGCGGCGTCGTCGTTGCCCGGGATCGGGAAGTCGATGCCGGCCGGATCGCAGTTGGTGTCGAGGATGGCGGCGACCGGGATGTTCAGCCGGCGCGCTTCCTGGATGGCAATCGATTCGCGGTTGGTGTCGATCACGAACAGAAGGTTCGGGATGCCGCCCATGTCCTTGATGCCGCCGAGGTTGCGCTCAAGCTTCTCGCGCTCGCGGGACAGGAACAGGCGCTCCTTCTTGGTCAGCGCCTGGGCGGAGCCGCCGTCCAGCATCTCTTCCAGCTTGCGCAGGCGCTGGATCGAGTTGGAAATGGTCTTCCAGTTGGTCAGCATGCCGCCGAGCCAGCGGGCGTTGACGAAGTACTGGGCCGAGCGCCGCGCCGCATCGGCGACCGAATTCTGCGCCTGGCGCTTGGTGCCGACGAACAGCACGCGCCCGCCACCGGAGACGGTGTCGGACACGACCTTCAGCGCCTGGTGCAAGAGCGGCACCGTCTGGGCGAGGTCGATGATGTGGACGTTGTTGCGCAGACCAAAGATGAACGGATCCATCTTCGGGTTCCAGCGGTGACGTTGATGTCCGAAGTGCACGCCTGCTTCCAGGAGCTGGCGCATGGTAAAATCAGGCAGAGCCATGGCTCGCGTCTCTCCGTTTTTCCGGTTCAGCCTCCGCGAGAGCACGGCCTCATGGCCGTCGATACACCGGATGGACCCGTCCCTATGTGGGGACGCGCCCTGCCCTCGCGTGTGGAATGGGCGCCTTATAAGGCGGGATTCCGCCCTTTGCAAGCCGCCAGGGACGGGAATTTTCGCGGGAAAGCGGGCATCCCGGCGACGATTGCAGCAGGCGCTACTGCATTTCCACCTGGATGACGCCGGAAATCGTCTTCAAGGCACCGGCGATCTGGGGCGAGACATTGTAGCTGCCGGGCAGCCGGATCTCGACCTCGCGCATGCCGCCGTCGAGCAAGAGAACGACGCTGACATCGCCGCCGCCACCACGCTTGTCGAGCCGGCGCGACAGGTTTTCGGCGAGCTTGCCGTCGCGCACATAGACGCGCATTTCCTTGTTCGCCTTGACCGCCACGTCGTCGAGGGGGCGGATCGTCTGGACACGGACGCCGACGCTGTCCTCCTCCAGCCGTGTCAGCACCTCAAGGACGACGGACGTTCCCGGCTCCAGCATGTCGCGGTATTCGTTGAGCATGTCGGAGAACAGCATCGTCTCGAACTGGCCGGTCGGGTCGGAGAGCTGGAGGATGCCGATGCGGTTGCCGCTCCGCGAGCGGCGCTCCTGGCGCGAGGTGATGGTGCCGACGAGGCGCCCGCCCGGCGCGCCGCCCTTTGCCGCCTCCACGAATTCGGCCCAGAACTGGATGTTCAGCTTCTTCAGGACCGAGCGGTATTCGTCGAGCGGGTGGGCCGAGAGATAAAAGCCGATGGCGTCGAACTCGCGCTGCAACTGCTCTGCGGGCAGCCAGGCATCGACGGGATCGAGACGGACGGTCGGCGCGTCGAAGCCGGAAAAGAGCTGGCTCTGGCCGGCGCCCTCGTCGGCGCTGGTGCGGGCCGCCTCGCCCAGGATGCGGTCGAGCCCGTGCATCAGCCGGGCCCGGTTCGGCTCCATGTCGCCCAGCGCGCCGGCAGCAACGAGGCTTTCCAGGCACCGCTTGTTGACGTAGCGCGGGCTGATGCGGCCGGCGAAATCGGTGAGGTCCTTGAACGGTTTGTCGCCGCGGGTCTCGACGATGTGCTCCACGACCTGGCGGCCGACGCCCTTCAGCGCGGCCAGCGTATAGACGATCGCGCCGTCGGCGACGTCGAATTCGGTCGCGGTGCGATTGACGGACGGCGGCACCACCGGAATGCCCAGGCGCTCTGCCTCGCGCTTGAACTCGTGCAGCTTGTCGGTGTTGCCCATGTCGAGGGTCATGGAGGCGGCGAGGAACTCCACGGGGAAGTTCGCCTTCAGATAGGCCGTCTGGTACGCGACGAGTGCGTAGGCGGCCGCGTGCGACTTGTTGAAGCCGTAGTTCGCGAACTTGGCCAAAAGGTCGAAGATCTGGTTGGCCTTGGCGTTGCCGATGCCGTTGTCGATCGCGCCATTGACGAAGCGCTCGCGCTGGGCGTCCATCTCGGCCTGGATCTTCTTGCCCATGGCGCGGCGCAACAGGTCCGCTTCGCCCAGCGAATAGCCCGACATCACCTGGGCGATCTGCATCACCTGCTCCTGGTAGATGATGACGCCGAAGGTCTCCTTCAGGATCGGCTCCAGCAGCGGGTGCAGGTAGTCGGGCTCTTCCTCGCCGTGCTTTCGGGCGTTGTAGATCGGGATGTTGTCCATCGGGCCCGGCCGGTAGAGGGCAACGAGGGCGACAATGTCCTCGAAGCGGTCGGCGCGCATGCCGGCGAGCGCCCGGCGCATGCCCTGACTTTCCACCTGGAACACGCCGACCGTCTCGCCGCGGCCGAGCATCTCGTAGGTCGTCGCGTCGTCGAGCGGCAGGGTCGACAGGTCAATGTCGATGCCGCGCCGGGCGATCAGCCGGACCGCGGTCTGCAGGACGGTGAGGGTCTTGAGGCCGAGGAAGTCGAATTTGACGAGGCCGGCCTGCTCCACCCACTTCATGTTGAACTGGGTCACCGGCATGTCGGAGCGCGGATCGCGATAGAGCGGGACCAGCTCGTCGAGCGGCCGGTCGCCGATGACGATGCCGGCGGCGTGGGTCGAAGCGTGGCGGTAGAGGCCTTCGAGGCGCGTTGCGATTGAGAACAGCTTTTCGACGATCGGCTCGGCCCTGGCCTCTTCCTGCAGGCGCGGTTCTTCGGCGATCGCCTTGTGGAGCGGCGTCGGATTGGCCGGATTGTTCGGGACCAGCTTTGCCAGCTTGTCGACCTGGCCGTAAGGCATCTGCAGGACGCGGCCGACGTCGCGCATCACGGCGCGGGCCTGAAGGGTTCCGAAGGTGATGATCTGGGCGACCTGGTCGCGGCCGTATTTCTCCTGGACGTAGCGGATGACCTCGTCGCGCCGGTCCTGGCAGAAGTCGATGTCGAAGTCCGGCATCGAGACGCGTTCGGGATTGAGGAAGCGCTCGAACAGGAGCCCGAAGCGCAACGGGTCGAGGTCGGTGATGGTCAGCGCATAGGCGACCAGCGAGCCGGCGCCGGAGCCGCGGCCGGGACCTACCGGGATGCCCTGGCTCTTGGCCCATTTGATGAAGTCGGAAACGATCAGGAAGTAGCCGGCATATTGCATGCGGGTGATCGTGCCGAGTTCGTGTTCGAGGCGCGCCTCGTAGGCCTCGCGCTCGATGCCGGGGGCAAGGCCGTGCACGTCCAGCCGGCGTTCCAGGCCGCGGATCGCCTGGGCGCGCAATTCCTCGGCCTCCGCGGCAGCGGCTTTTTCCGGATCGGCGCCCTCCGCATCGGCGGTGAAACGCGGCAGGATCGGCTTGTGGGTGTGCGGGCGGAAATGGCAGCGCCTGGCGATCTCGACGGTGTTTTCCACCGCTTCCGGCAGGTCGGCGAAGAGCTCGACCATTTCGGCGCGGGTCTTGAAATAGTGGTCGGGCGTCAGCCGGCGCCGGTCCTCCTCTATGACAACCCGGCTTTCGGCGATGCAGATCAGCGCGTCATGGGCCTCGAAGTCGTCGCGGGCGGGAAAGAACGGCTCGTTGGTGGCAACGAGCGGCAGGCCCTTGCCATAGGCAAGCTCCAGCAGCGGGCCTTCGGTGCGGGCTTCGCGCGGGTCCTCGTGGCGCTGCAGTTCCACATAGAGCCGGTCGCCGAAGACGGCGGCGAGCCGGTCGAGGCGGGCCTCGGCCTGCGCCGGGCTATCCGCCAGCAGCGCCTGGTTGACCGGGCCGCCGGTGCCGCCGGTCAGGACGATCAGCCCCTCACCCTGCTCTGCGAGCCGGTCCATGGTCACATGCGGCTTCATGGTGTTGTCGGTGTCGAGGAAGGAGTGGCTGACGAGGCGCACGAGGTTGCCGTAGCCGGTCTCGTCGGCGGCGATGAGGACGAGGCTCGGCAGTTGCTGCGCCTTCTGCTGGGAACCGTTGTGGGGCCGCCGCTCGTCGGCGACCGCATCCTCGAAGTCGACGGCCAGCTGGCAGCCGACGATCGGCTGGATGCCGGCGCCTGCGGCCTTTTCGGAAAACTCCAGCGCGCCGAAGAGATTGCCCGTGTCGGCCATGCCGAGCGCCGGCTGCCGGTCGCCGAGCGCAAGGTCGAGCAGCCGCTTGAGCGGCAGTGCCCCTTCCAGCAGCGAATAGCCCGAATGCACCCGCAAATGTACGAAGCCGACCGCGTCCATCGTCCCCATCCGTATCGCGGCGACTCACGCCGCCGAAGGGGACGAGTTTGAAAAGAACGGGGGACGGAGTCGACCCTTCGCCAATGTGTCGCTGACATGGAGCCCACCTCGTCCACAGACGATGCCGTGCAGTAAGGCGCTGCCGGCAGAAGTTTTCGGCAGACCGGTTCCGCCCGGCAAAGCCGTCCGGGCGCCCCGGCGGGCGCCGTCAGCCGACCTGGGAAAGGATGTTGATCCAGAGCATCAGCGAGGAGGCAAAGAGGGCAAGGGCAACGAGAGCGGCAACGTCGCGGGCAAGAGCTTGCATCGGTCCATCTCCTTGTACACTGTTTGTTCTCACGTACTATGTTCGTTTTTTGTTCTCATGTCAACCTATCCCCGTCCGGGGTAGTGTCTCAGTTTGAAATTTAGGGAAGGATGGCACGCCTTGCTAAGCGGAATTCAATTGTTCCTGTAGAAGCCGTGAAACGATCGCATG